>NZ_JBNDMK010000014.1:0-194076 GCF_050436545.1 Paraburkholderia sp. GAS41 | reverse complement strand
TCCAGCACGTTTTCCACCGAGCGCGTGCGATAGCGGTGCCCGCCTACCGTCTGCGGCCACAGGCAGAACGTGCATTTCGAACGGCAGCCACGCCCCGTGTAGATCGACACGTACGGGTGCTTCAGATAGCCGATGAAGTAATTCTCGATCTTCAGGTCGCGCTTGTAGACCGGTGCGACGAACGGCAGTTCGTCCATGTTTTCGAGGATCGGACGCGCCTCGTTGTGCTCGATCGAGCCGTCCGCCGCGCGATAGCTCAAGCCCTGGATCTGCGCGAGCGGCTTGCCTGCCGCCACTTCCTGGCAGGTGAAATCGAATTCTTCACGGCAGACAAAATCGATCGCTTCGCTTGCCGTCAGCGAGTTGTGCGGGTCGACCGCGACCTTGGCGCCCACCATGCCGATCATCACACCCGGCTTGCGCTGCTTCAGGTCCTGCGCAAACATCGCGTCGGTCGGAAACGACGGCGTACTCGTATGAATGATGACGAGTTCGTACTGCTGCGCGATATCGAGCGACGCTTCGACCGACAAACCGTCAGCCGGCGCATCGAGTACGCGGCTATCCGGCACCAGCGCCGCAGGTTGCGCGAGCCACGTGGGATACCAGAACGAGCGGATCTCGCGCTTCGCCTGATAGCGTGAACCCGCCCCGCCATCGAAGCCGTCATACGATGGGGCCTGCAAAAACAGCGTTTTCATGAATGCTCCGACAATTTTCGTGGAATCTTGTAACTGATTGAATAAGAGAGGGGGCGCCGACGCGGCACGCGCGGCTAAAGTCGGAGTTCAACTCAGAACATTAATCTGACCGACACAAATAGTTTGTAATGCAAAATATATGAAACGACAGAAATATGAAGGTGTTTTGACAGACTGAATTCGCCTGACGACCCGGACCTTCTGAAAATAGCAGGGAACGTCGCCTGATGTCGTTTTATCTGCCAGACACGCCTCTAACATTCGGCCCACTCAATCGGTCTACGAATAAACCGGAGATGCAGAATCACCAGCATCCGCACGGGACAGGCCGGCAACACTGAAATTGCGTTGGAACGTGCGTCGCTGACGGTAGCATAGTCATGCGACAAAGCTGAGACAAAGGCGGCGCGGGCGATTCGCCTCGTGACCAGCACGATACAAACGGTGCTTGCCATGGCCGCGATATGGAAGGTCGCGGTCGTAAACACGTCTTCGGAAACACCGAAGACGCCGATTGCCAGCAGTGCCAGCAGTTGTATCCCGGCAGCGGCAAGTGACGCGGTCAGGAGGTAGGCGCGCAGCATGGCGATCGTGGCGGGTCTCATGGTGTAGCGCGTCGATACGGAGGTACGAAATATCGAAGGCGCTTTCATTTTCCTTGTGACCATCGATTAGCGAATGCATGTGTTCGGGTTTAAAGCCCTCTATGCACACATGCTTAACGAATCGATAGTAACGGGCCAAACCTGAAGGGAACCTTAAGCAGGATGCCCTATCTCCTTTCACTGTCCTGACATGCTTACGCTTCTAAACATAAACGTATGCTTTAACCGTGGGCTAAGGGCACGCGCTCTGCGGCACGGATAAATCCGCTCACTGAAACGGTCAGGCCTCCAGCATTAACGTTATTACGTAATGAAAGCCGCAGTTGTTGTCGATGCGCGATGCGAGCGGCAATGGCGAGCCCCAGTCCGCTACCCGTGCTCTTGGTGTGCTCGCCACGATAGAAGCGGTCGAGTACCCGCTCGAGTTCTTCTTCGGGAATGCCGGGTCCGTTGTCCACCACTTCGAGGCCAAGATGATCCGCCGTGCGGGTCAGCACGACGTCGATCTTGCCGCCATGCGGTGTGTAGCGGATCGCATTGTCGACCAGGTTATTGAGCAGCACGGCCAACCCGTGCGGATCCGCCAGCACATTGCATGCGTCGTGCGGAGTGACGGGATGCCGGAACTCGAGGCCCAGATCAATCTGTCGCTCATCCGCGAGCAGCGAGAAATCGCTGACGGTCTGCTCGCCAATTCTGCGCAAACTGACGAACGTCCCTTCGATTGCAGGTTGCGCATCCTCACGTGCAAGCGTCAGCAATTGCTGGACGAGCCGGATCATGCGATTGAGGCGTGTATCGATTCGCTCGAGCGTTTGACCATCGTCCTTCAACGTGCCGTTTTTCGACGCCGCCTGGAGCTGCAGTTTCAGCGCAGCAAGCGGCGAGCGAAGCTCGTGTGCCGCATCGGCGATGAACGTGCGCTGTATCTGCGAGGCGAGGTTCAACCGTGCGAGGAGATCGTTCAATGCCTCGACAAGCGGCCGGATTTCGACCGGCACGCTGCTGCCGAGACGTAGCGGTTCGAGTGAATCAAGCGAACGCGTGGCGAGCAGGCGCGACAACGCGCCGATTGGCGCAAGCCCCCAGGCCACCACGAGCAGCACCAGCGCAATGGTCACAGGCATGAACACAACGAGTGGCCACAACGTGTGGAGCGCCAGACGTACCGCGAGCGCTTCCCGAACCGAGACCGGTTGCGCGACCTGGACGAAGCGATCCGTCTGTTGCAGCCCGAAAACGCGCCAGCGGCCTTCGCCGAGTTCGACGGTGCGAATGCCCGCCGGTAGACGCTCCGGCACGGCCGACTGCCGTGAGTGATAGACCAGCGTACCCGTCTTGTCCCATACCTCGATGAGAATGCGGTCGTCCGAGATGCCTCCCACCCGAGCGTCTTCCCGTTCGGCCGTTTCCGCCGCCTCGACAGTCGAAGGCAGCGACAAGGCGACGGTTCGCAGTTCATAGTCGAACAGTTCGCTTGCCTCTTCGCGGGCGGTATGAAATATCCCGAGCGCGGCAATACCGGAGGCTGCGGCGAGACCGCAGATGAGCCAACCCAGCAGCCAGCGACGGATCGATCTCATTCGACTCTCTTCAATCGATAACCCACGCCGCGCACCGTCACGACCTGTTCCGCCCCGATCTTGCGGCGCAGGCTGTGCACATGGACCTCGATCGTGTTGCTGCCCACTTCTTCACCCCAGCCATAGAGCTTGTCTTCGAGTTCAGCGCGGGTGAAGACGCGTGTGGGCTCTTCGATCAACGCCTGCAGCAAGGCGAACTCACGTGGCACGAGCGTCAACGGCACGCCGGCTTTGGTTACTTCGTGCGCAGCGGGGTCGAGCGTCAATCCACCGTGCGCGTAGATCGGCTGCTTCTGGCCTGTACGCCGCCGCAGCAACGCGCGGGCTCTGGCCGCCAGTTCATCGAGGTCGAACGGTTTGATGAGGTAGTCGTCCGCACCGGCGTCGAGACCGCGAACCCGGTCGTTCACCGCGTCGCGTGCGGTCAGCATGATGACGGGCGCCTCGCCGCCGTGTCTGCGATAACTACGCAGCAACTGGATGCCGTCTTTTCCTGGCAAGCCCAGGTCCAGCAGGACGAGGTCATAGACGTCGTTGGCGAGCGATAGCTCGGCCGCCCTGCCGTCTTGCGCCCAATCGATTGCATAGCCTTCGCGCCGCATGGAGTCGAGCACGGTCTCCGCAATCATTTCATCGTCTTCTACCAGAAGCAGACGCATCGCGCCTCCCGTGTGATTACCCAACGCGATTGTCGCGCATCCGGGCTTAACCCTCCCTTAAGCCTTAGTTAAGCGTCCGTTCAATATCATCCTCCTTCAACAGAGGAGTGCGATATGGAACACAAGACGATGAGCATTGCCAGGCAAGTGGTCAGCAAGGTTCCCGAGGTGACGTTAGGTTTCTGGGCCATCAAGATCGCGGCCACCACGCTGGGTGAAACCGGTGGCGACTGGGTATCGATGTCGTTGAATCTCGGCTACCTGGTCGGATCGGCGATCTTCCTCGCGTTGTTCATCGCGCTCGTCTATGCCCAGGTGAAGGCGCGGCAATTCCATCGTTTCCTTTACTGGGCGACCATTGTCGCCACGACCACGCTTGGCACGACGCTGGCGGACTTCGCCGATCGATCGCTCGGGATCGGCTATCCAGGCGGCACCGCGCTCGTCGTGACATTGTTGATCGTCAATCTGGCGATATGGTATCGCGCGGAGGGTACGGTCTCGGTCGAGAGCATCGTCACCGCCAGGGTGGAATGGTTTTACTGGATCACCATCCTGTTCTCGCAGACACTCGGCACGGCGCTCGGCGACTGGGTCGCCGGCGAAGACCGCGGCGGTCTCGGTATCGGCTATGAATACGGGGCCATGCTCTTCGGAGCGGGACTGATCATCGTGGCCGCGTTGTACTTCTGGACACGTGTGTCCCGCACGGCACTCTTCTGGTGGGCCTTTATCCTGACGCGGCCGCTAGGCGCAACCCTGGGTGACTTCCTCGATAAACCCGTGGCACAGGGTGGCTTACACGTTAGCCGGTTGTATGCCTCCGCCATCCTGCTGGCGTTCATCGTCGTTTGTATTGTGCTGATACCGCAGCGCCCGGTCAGGCAGGATCCAGCGGTGTAATGCCTGAACGCTCGCGAAGCGCCTCCGGTTAAACCCACTCATATTGCGGCTATGGTGCGGTAGCGATCGCACTTTACCTTCATATATGTAATGCGCGCTTGTATCGCCCTGAAAGCACGTAGTAAGCTACATGAATGAATAACAATCACCGCACGAAAATAGCGCGTTTCTATAGCCGCGGCCGAGGAAAGTCGACGCTCACTGAAATCGTCGCCGTCATTGCGGCTCTCATCATCCTGGCCGGTCTGATCGTGCCCAAGATCATGAGCAGCCCTGACGAAGCGCGACGTGTGATCGCGAGACAGGACATCGGCAAGATCGTGCATGCGCTGGAACTCTACCGCCGCGACCATGGCCGTTATCCGACCCAGGATCCGGGCCTAGAGGTCCTGCTTGAAATGCCTGTTGCCACTATCGCGCCGGCCTCGGCTCAAAACCATAGCTACATCGAGCATCTGCCAAATGACCCATGGGATAACCCGTATCAGTACCGCAATCCCGGCGTACACGGTGAGATTGACGTATTCAGCTATGGCGCCGACGGTAAGCAAGGCGGCGAAGGCGACGACGCCGACATAGGCTCGTGGCAATAGTCCGCTGCCGACTTGGATTTCTGTGACATTGCGGCGGCCCGGAAACGGGCAGGACGCTCCCCATTGCGCGTCTCGCTCGTTTACGATACTTTATGCTCGATTATGATCGTTTTCACTTATCGAGCGAGAAACACCCATGCAGCGAACGCGACAGGATGCAGTAGACGGGCTTCTACCCGAGGAACGCGAACGGCTCATTCTTGAGCGCCTCAGAGCCCAAGGCCGTGTCCTCGCGTCGGAACTGGCCCTCGAGCTCAATACGTCTGAGCACACCGTGCGTCGCCATTTGCGCGATCTCGCCAATGCCGGACATTGCAAGCGAGTCTATGGCGGCGCATTGCTCGCGTCCCCCGCTGACCAGCCGGCGTCCACGCGGATGCGCGAGGCGGTCGAGCGCAAGCAGCGACTCGCCAGCGCTGCGGCGTCCATCGTGCAGCCAAAGCAGATCGTTTTGCTCGACGCGGGGTCCACCAATGTCGCGATTGCGCACGCGCTACCTGACAACAACGGCCTGACCGTCATCACCAACTCGCCCGAAGCGTGCCTCCGTTTGCTGGATCGGCCGGGGTTCGACGTCATTCTGATCGGCGGTCGCGTCGGCCAACATGTCGCCGGCGCGCTGGGGGCCACCGCGTTGCTGCAGATCCAGCAGCTCAAGGTCGATCTATGTTTTCTGGGGGCGTGCGCCCTCGACCCCCTCGAAGGCGTTGCGGCCTTCGACGCGGAAGATGCCGAACTCAAGCGTGCCATGGTGAAAGCGAGCGGTCTGGTCGCCATTGCCATGACATCTGAAAAGCTCATGACGGCAGCGCCATTCATGATCGCGCCCGCATCGGATGTCGACTATCTGATTGTCGAGGCCGACCTCCGCGCGGCCGCACGACGCGAGCTTGCAAAGGTCTGCGGTAACGTGATGGTGGCCACGTCATGAAGCCTCTCAAGGAACGTATTGCGACGCTCGCCGTGTTTATGGCCAACGGCTTTGGGATCGGCGCGTGGGCCGTCGAAGTGCCGCGCATCAAGGAACATCTTTCGTTGAGCGATGCGTCGCTGGGCATTGCGTTGTTCTCGTTTGCGCTGGGCGCCATCGTCGCGATGCCGTTGGCCGGACGCCTCGCACCGCGGCTCGGCAGCGGCCGTGCAACCGCCCTGCTGGGCGCAGCATTTGTGATCGCCCTGCCGCTGCCTGCATTGATGCCCAACTTTGGGATGTTGTGCGTCGTGCTTCTATTGCTGGGCGCCGCTAACGGCGCGCTGGATGTGTCGATGAACGGCCACGCCAGTACCATCGAAAGCGTCTGGCAAGCGCCGATCATGTCTTCGTTCCATGCTGCGTGGAGCGCCGGCGGCCTGCTCGGCGCCGCCACCGGCGCGATGATCCAGAAAAGCGGCCTGGGGGTGACAAGCGGTCTGGCACTGCCGGATATTTTGATCGGAATCCTGATCTTTTCTGCCGCCAGTCTCGCGCTGCGCGATCTCGGACCGCGCGCGCAGCTCGGCGGCAGCGGCTTCGCGCTGCCGGGTGCGGGCGTCATGAAGCTGGCCGCGCTGGCGTTCCTTTGCATGATGGTAGAAGGTGCGGTCGCCGACTGGAGCGCCGTGTTCCTGCGCACCGTTCTGACTGGCGAGGCAAGTGTTGCTGCACTCGGCTATTCCGCGTTCGCGCTTTCGATGGCGGCGTGTCGCATCATCGGCGACGTGTCCGTGCGCCGGCTGGGTTCCGGCACCGTCGTGGCGCTCGGCGGTTTCGTCGCGGCGGGCGGCCTTGCTCTGGTGCTGGGTTTGCCGAGCGTGTATAGCGCCTGCGTCGGATTTGCACTGGTCGGGCTGGGCCTGGCCAACATTGTTCCGGTCATCTTCAGCGCTGCGGGACGTTCGACGCCCACGCCCGCCGTCGGTGTGTCAATGGCCGCTACGGCAGGTTACGCCGGTTTTCTGGTGGGACCGCCTCTCATCGGATTCGGTGCGGGGTTTGTCGGTCTGCGGCTGGCGTTGTGCGTACTCGTGGTGGCAGCGTTGATCGTCTGCGCGTTTGGCAGCCGGGCGGTGCGCGGAGCAGGCCGTCTCGGCGCGGCGAAGGTGGCGGTGGTGTGAGAAGCCCGCAGAGCCAGGTTGGGGCAACCAGACAAAACGGCTCCTTCCCTAGCTCAGCAGCGAGGAAGTCGACAAATGCGCGGCCCGCCATCCGGGTGGTGCGCCCCATTGGAAAATAAGCATGCACGGGCAACTCGGCCATTTTCCATTCGGGCAACAACTGCACCAGCGTCCCCTGAACGACCTCCGAGCGGCACGCCCATGAAGTGGTCGAGACAATCCCAAGGCCAGCGACTGCCGCTGCCAGCGCGCCCGCGGTGTCGTTAGTCGACACGTGCGGCTGCACGTCGACCGAGGTCGTCTCGCCATTACGTTCGAATTGCCACGAAGACGGCCGCGCCCCCGCGGGGCCGCCGACGACGCGATGCGTCGCGATGTCTTCCGGTGTAGCCGGCGTGCCGTGCCGGTCGAGATAGTCCGGTGCTGCCACGACCACGCGGTGCATCTTGCCGATCAATCTCGCCGTGCCAGCGGAATCCGGCAGACTGCCCACCCGAATGCCGACATCGACCGCTTCCCGAACCATGTCCTGCCACCTGTCGTCGAGCATGATCTCCAGCCTGAGCAAGGGGTGACGTTCCGTAAAGGCCGACAGCCGCGGCATCACGACGCGCACGGCCATGGTCGAAGGCATGGCGAGGCGCAGCACGCCACGTAGTTCACCCGTTTCCCGGACGCTGTTCTCCGCGTCGTCGATTGCCGCCAGAATCGGCTCCATGCAACCGAGAAATTCCAGTCCAGCTTCAGTCGGTACGACCGCGCGTGGTCCGCGTGAGCAGCCGCGCGCCGAGCGACGCCTCGAGTTCTGCGACCATCCGCGAGACTTGCGATTGCGTCAGTCCACATTCCCGTGCGGCCGCCGAAAAACTGCCTAGCCGCGCGACCCGCGTGTAAAGCCTGAACGTCAGGACGTCTTTCAAGCTCCCCTGGAACTCGCCGCCGAAGTGGGCCGCGTGCTCGGCAAACACCTGCCCTACGAGCATGTCACCGTGTCAACCTTCCTGGAACCGCCGGTTGCAAGCAAGCCTCTTCCAGGTTTGTCCGTTGCGAAACCTACCGTTCGCAGATTCAAACGAAAAGACTTTTAGATCATTCAAATCCATTTACTAAGGAATATTAATCATGTCCAAGAAAGTTCTGATCACTGGCGCTACCGGCGACACGGGCCGCGCTGCTGTTCGCGAGTCGATCGCACTGGGCCTCGACGTTCGTGCGATGGTGCATAAAAAAGACGCTCGCTCCGCCGCACTGGAAGCACTCGGTGCTGAAGTGGTGGTTGGCGACCTGCTTGAGATCAACACCGTGCGCGACGCCATGCAGGATGTGGATGCCGCCTATCTGGTGTGGCCGGTCCAGCCCGGACTGATCAACGCGACGGTGAACTTCGCGCAAGCCGCAAAGGAAACCGGCGTCAAGACGGTCATCAACCTGTCGCAGCGTTCCGCCAACCGCGAGTCCAGCAGCGACTCCTGTCGCGACACCTACCTCGCCGAGGAAATTCTCAACGGGTCGGGCCTGCCTGTCATTCATCTGCGGCCCACTTATTTCCTCGAGTGGCTGCGCTATCTGTGGCAACTGCCGTATCTGCAGCAAGGCATTTTGCGCATGCCGGTCGGCACCGGTCGTCACTCGCCGATCTCGGCTGACGATCAGGGTCGAGCCATCGCCGCGCCGCTGAGTTATCCGAAGCGTTGGGCCGCAAGATTGTGTTTCAGGATCTACCGATCGACGAGTATTGCGATTCGATCACGGCCATGGGTGTGCCGCCCTACATCGTCCAGCATCTGGGCGGGGCGATGGCGGATTACCAGAACGGCCGGATGTCCGGCGCGGATGACAACGTCGAAAGGCTCACTGGCCGCAGGTCGATGACAGTCGGCGAATTCGCGCTCCTTCACGCCGACCCGCTCAACGGCCAATGACATGCATTGAATCCGGTGACTCGACGAGCGCCGGATCCACCACCTCACTCACATCAGACTCACAAGGACATCATCGTGGAAATCTCTCACTCCGTCGAGCGATTGCAGCGGACGCGGCCTTCGAAGGCGCCCTCTCCGCTCCGGATATAAACGACGCCCGCCGTGAGATGGAAGTCAACTATTTCGGCACCCTGTCACTCACTCGCGCATTCGCGCCGGTTCTGGCCAAAGCGGGCGGCGGCGCCCTGCTCAACATGCTGTCCATGCTCGCGCTGGTCAGCCTGCCGCTGGCCGCGACCTACTCGGCTTCGAAGGCCGCGAGCCTCTGCCTGACCCGTAGCCTGCGCGCCGAATTAGGTGCACAGGCCACGCAGGTGGTCGGCGTGCTGGCCGTTCAGACGAAAACCAACATGGACGCGAAGCTGCCCGAGCCGCGCATGACGCCGCAACAGGTCGTCACCGATGCGCTGGATGCGATCGAGGGCGGTACGAACGATGAAATCGTTGCCGGCAATCAATCGCGCGCCATTTACGAGGCATTCATCGCCGATTCGCAAGGGTTGCAGGCGAAGATGTCCACACGCTTGCCGCAGCGCGCCTAACCCCCTCTCACATCAAACGATAGAGGTCGTCATGGACTTTCTCGAAACACTCGCCAGCCGGAATGCCGAATTCGCACAGAGCGGCTTTTCTGCCGATCTGAAAATGCTGCCAACCGGTCTTGTGTATGACGTCAAGACCGGCCATGTTGCGACCGTCGTTCCGCCGGTCAAGCTGCGCTCTGAACTGGGTTAAGGTTAGTTGTGCCGCAATCCCCGCTCTGCCGCGGCGCAGGTCAGGCCTTCTCCCGGGTCTCGATCAGTACCGCACAGGGCGAGTTTTCGATGACTTTTCCACAGGGCGACGGATTGGCCCAGCGGCGTAGCCGCGACAAATGGTGATGCCCCATCACAACCACGTCGGCAGCCAGCAGCCTGGCCTGTTCGATGATGACGTCGGGAGGATCTCCGGCGCAGAAGTGCTGTTCCACCGTGAGATTGCGCTCGGCGAGTTGTGCGGCTGCGCTAACCAGCACGGATTGCGCGAAAGATGTCTGCGTGTGCGCGCACGGGTATTTCAGGCCATCGGGCGCGATACCGCTTTCACAACCCTCAGGCAGTGCATAGGACGGGTCGACCACGCACATCAGGTGGACGGTTGCCTTGCCTGGCGCCGCGACGCGGCTCGCCAGGTCGACAACGTGGACGCTCTGCGGCGAGCCGTCCAGCGGAACGAGCAGGATATTGAACATGGTTGCCCTCGTACGGCTGATGCCGGCCGCCATCAGCAAGGCGGCGGCAGTTGACTGAGCAGGTTGCCTGCTCAGGGTACTCCACACCGGCATCGCCTGCGGGTCGCATCCAGCGCGTCAGGTCTCGCTAGGCCGGTGTGCCCTCCCCAGCAGGGTTTGCCCCGCCAGGGCCACTCGCGCCGCCGCCCGGCGTCCCGCCATCGTGCTCGCCATGGTGTTCGCCCTCGTCACCGTCGTCATCATCGTGATGCGGCATCTTGCGCGACACCTCGTCGAGCTTGTCGCCAAGCAGACGCCGCACGACGACATAGAACACCGGAATCAGCAAAAGACCGAGGAAGGTCGCGAACAGCATGCCGCCGATCACGCCCGTGCCAATTTCATGGCGCGAAGCAGCGCCCGCGCCCGATGAGATCACCAGCGGAAACACGCCGAGAATGAAGGCCATCGAGGTCATCAGGATCGGCCGCAGTCTCAGCCTGGCCGCGGTCATGACCGCGTCGCGCAGCGTCTTGCCCTGCTGCTGCCCTTCCACCGCGAATTCCACGATCAGAATGGCGTTTTTCGCCGCGAGGCCGATCACGGTCACGAGACCGATCTTGAAGTAGATGTCGTTCGGTACTCCGAATGAGAGGCAGAACGCCAGCATACCGAGCATGCCGAGCGGCACGACGAGCAGCACCGCAGCCGGAATCGACCAGCTTTCATACAAGGCGGCGAGACACAGGAACACCACCACGATCGACAGCATCAGCAGCGTGACCGCCGACGAACCCGACAGCAATTCCTGGAACGACTGGCCTGTCCAGTCCGCCGCGAAACCGGTCGGCAATTGACGGTCGACGATGTTCTGCAGCACGTCGATCGCCTGCCCGGTCGAGTAACCCGGCGCGGAGTTGCCGACGATCTCGATCGCCGAATAGCCGTTGTAGCGCGGCAGCACCGTTGGCCCGAAGTTCCAGCGCGTATTCACCACGCTTGAAAGCGGCACCATGTTGTAGGGGGCGATCGAGCTGTTCGCGGGCGACGGGTCCGCGGCCGTCGTGAAGCCGTTCGCCGAGGTCGTGGAGCCCGAGGACGACTGGTTCGCCGCCGTGCTGGCGCTTGTGGCGTTGGTGAACAGGCTCGGCGTAAACAGATGCTGGAACGCGTCGGTGCCCATCCGGTACTGCGCATCCGCCTGGATATAGACGCGCTTCACGCGTCCGCCGTAGGTGAACTGGTTGACGTAAAACGGCGCCAGCTCCATCTCGAGCGTGCTGTAGACATCGGTCAGCGACAGGCCCATTGCTTCGGCCTGCGTACGATCCACCGCAATGTCCAGTTGCGGCGCACTCGGCAACGAATTGGGACGGATCCCGAACAGCACCGGACTCTTCGCCGCGCCCCCGAGCAGTGTGCCGGTGGCCTGCGCAAGCTCCGCACGCGACTGGCCTTCACGTGCCTGCAGATACATGTCGATGCCGCCGAACTGGCTGAGACCGCGAATGGTGGGCAGATTCACTGCAAAGATCTGCGCACCCGAAATGCTGTGCAAGGTCTGGTTGATTTTCGGAATCAGCGTCATGGCCGTGTCATGACGCTTGTCCCAGTCAGCCAGCTTGATGAACGACATGCCGACGTTTTCGCTGGTACCGACAAAACTGAAGCCCTCCGGCTGGAAAATCCCCACGATTTCCTTGCTGAACGGACTGTTTGCGAGCTTGTCGCGCACCTCCTTCATGACGCGGTCGGTACTCTGCAGCGTCGATCCTGGCGGCAGGTTGATCAGTGCGAGCACGAAGCCCTGGTCTTCGTCCGGCACGAAGCTGGTCGGCAGTTTCGTATACAGGAAACCCGTCAGGATGACGACGAGTACGAACGCGATCATCCAGCGCGGCGCATGGGTGATGGCCCGGCCGGTCTGGCCGATATATTTGTTGGTTGTCCACTCGAAACTACGGTCGAACCAGCGGTAGAACGCGTTCTTTTTCGTCGTATGCTCGGGCTTCAGGATCGCCGCGCACAGCGAAGGCGTGAACGACATCGCAAGGAACGCGGAGAATCCCATCGACACTGCAATAGTCAGCGCGAACTGTGCGTAGATGATGCCGGTTGCACCCGGCTGCAGCGCAGACGGCACGAACACGGCGGACAACACCACGGTAATTGCGATGATGGCGCCGGTGATCTGTCCCATCGCCTTGCGCGTCGCCTTCCTGGGTGGCAAATGCTCCTCGGTCATGATCCGTTCGACGTTTTCGATCACGACGATCGCATCGTCGACCACGATACCGATTGCGAGCACCATGCCGAACAGCGTCAACTGGTTCAGCGTGTAGTGCAGCGCCGATAGCCCGATGAAAGTCCCGAGCAGCGCCACCGGAATCACGAGCGTCGGAATGATCGTGGCGCGCAGATTCTGCAGAAAGATCAGCATGACGAAGAACACCAGCACGATCGCCTCGACGAGCGTGCGGATCACGTCCACGATCGACGCGGTAATGAACGGCGTCGTGTCGTATGGCACGCTCCATGTCACGCCTTCGGGCAGATCCTTCGCCAGCGTCGCCATCTCGGCTTTGACCGCCTTCGCGACCGCGAGTGCGTTAGCGCCCGGCAGCAGGAACACGGCCATGCCGCCGGCCGCCTTGCCGTTATAGACCGGCGCGAAACCATAGGTCTGCGAACCGAATGAAACCCGTGCCACGTCGCTCAGCTTGACGGTGGTGCCGTTGCTGTTGGCGACGATAATGATGTCCTGAAACTGCTTGATCGACGAAAAGAGGCTGTCGCCCGTCACCGTCGCTGTGAATACCTGCCCTTTCACGGCCGGATCCGCGCCGAGCGAGCCCGCTGCGAACTGCGCGTTCTGCGAGCTTACGGCATTGAGCACCTGGGTCGTCGACAAACCATAACTCTGCAGCTTGTTGGGGTCGAGCCAGATGCGCACTGCGTACTCCGAGCCAAGCAGCGTGGTATTGCCGACCCCGTTCACACGGCCGATGTTAGGCTGGATCTGCGAGGCCAGAATATCGGACAGGCGCCCTGCGTCGATCGACGCATTGTCCGACTGCAGCGCGACGAACATCAGGATGTCCGGGCTCGCCTTCGCCACCACGACCCCTTGCTGCGTGACCTGCGAAGGCAGCAACGGCTCGGCCAGTGTGACCTTGTTCTGCACCTGCACCTGGGCGATGTCCGGGTTGGTGCCGGTGGCGAACGTGAGGATGATCTGCGTCTGACCATTCGCGCTCGAGTTCGAACTGAAATACAGCAGGTTGTCGATGCCGGTGAGCTGCTGCTCGATCACCTGAGTCACCGTCGATTCCATCGTCTGGGCGCTCGCGCCCGGATACTGCGCGGTCACAGTGACTTCCGGCGGCGCGATGTCCGGGTACGAATCGATCCCCATGCTGTGCACCGAGATGATGCCGAACAGGCAGATCAGGATCGCGATAACCCAGGCGAAGATGGGGCGGGTGATGAAAAAACTCGGCATGAGCGGTCTCCTACTGCGCCGAGGCGGCCGAAGCCGCTGACGCCGTGGGACCCGCCGATGCTGCGGGGCTCGATGCTGCTGACGACTCCGCCGGCGCCGCGGCCGAGGCCGCCACCGCACCCGAGGCTGGCGCAGGCGGTTGCCACGCGACGGGCTTCACCGGCGAGCCCACTTTCGCCATTTGCACACCTGTCACGATGATCTGGTCGCCGTCCGACAATCCCTGCGTGACGACCCAGTCGTTGCCGAGGCTGTTGTTCGCCACCACGTCCTTGCGCGACACCTTGTTATCCGCACCGACCACCAGCACGTACCCGCCGACCGTGTCGCGCTGCACCCCTTGCTGAGGAATCAGGAACACATTGTTCTGCTGTCCGAAATTGACGGTCAGCGACACATACATGCCTGGCAGCAAACGCCGCTGCGGATTCGCCACGAGCGCCCGCAGATTGACGGAGCCGGTGGCCGCATTCACCGTTACGTCGGAGAAATCCAGCGTGCCCTGCGTCCCGTACGCGGCGCGATTGGGCAGCGAAATCCGCACGGGGGTATGGTTCTGCTGCGACAGATCGACCGTGCCGGCGCTCTGCAATTCCTGCAGCGTCGCCAGATCGGCCGAGCTGATGGTGAAGTTGACGTACATCGGATCGAGCTGCTGGACCGTCGTCAACAACGTGCCGCTGCCGCCCGCATCGGACGTGCCATTGCCGACCACCGCGCCGGCCGTCACCTGTTGCTGTCCGGCGATACCGCTGATCGGCGAGGTCACGTGCGTGTAGTCCAGCGAAATCTTCGCACTCTGGACGCTCGCCTCGTCGGCCTTGACCTTGGCTGCGGCGCTGCGTTCGGCGGCGTCGGAATTGTCGACGGTCTGTTGGGAGACCGAACCGACTGGCAGCAGCTTGCGGTTACGCGCGGCCGTGATGTGGTCGTTGGTGTAGGTGGCCTGATCCTCGGCGAGGATCGCGAGGTCGTTATTCAGTTGCGCCCGGTAGAAAACCGGGTCGATCTCGAACAGCACTTGCCCCGTGCGCACCGGCGCGCCTTCCGTGTAAGTGCGCCGCAGCAGCACGCCGGACACGCGCGCCGTGACGTTGGCGCTGTAGTAAGCCGAAAGCCGGCCGACGAACTGGCGCTCGAGCGGCACCGACTGCATATGTGCCGTCATCGTCGCCACCTGGGGCGGCGGAGGCGGCGGCGCGCTCTTCGAGCAGGCGGCGAGTACGATCAGACACAGATACGACAGCGACGCGCGCTGAGGACGTGACTTCATGGGAACTCCGTTCTTGCTTGAGGCCAGCACACGCGAACGCCGCGATATGCCACATCGTAAGGAACAGCCGGTAAGTCAGTCGGCAGACGGCGCCGGGGCAGGACGTACTGCAGATTCTGAAGCGGGCGACGAAGCGGCGGCCGGCATGGAAGCCATCTGGGCGTCATCGCGCTGCCAGCCGCCGCCCAGATTCTTGACCAGCGCCACATTGCTTTCGGCAAGCAGTGCCTGCGTATCGCGCAGATTCTGTTGCGCCTCGAGCAAGGTCAGCCGTTGCGTCAGCAAGTTCTGCTGACTAACCGCGCCGGCGTTGAACTGCGCCTGCTCGCTCGCGAACAGGCGGCTGCTGCTGTCGTACACCTTCGCGAACGCGTTTGCCTGCGCCCGCAAGTGATTCATCGACGAGAGGCTGTCCTCCACACTCTGAAACGCCGCCAGCACCGTATTCCGGTAGTTCGCCACGTCTTCGTCGTAGGTGGCGCGCGCGCCGTGGACTGCGGCGGTACGCGCGCCGCCGTCGAAAATCGTCTCCGCGAGTTCGGGGCCGAGGGTCCAGAAGCGGTTCGGCACGGTAAACAGATGTGCCAGGGTGTTGTGCGCAAAACCGCCCTGCGCCGAGAGCGTCAGCGAGGGATAGAAGGCCGCTTCGGCAAGGCCGATACCCGCGTTGGCCGCCGCCGCCGTGCGCTCGGCACTCACGACGTCGTAGCGCCGTTCGAGCAATTGGGAAGGCAGCGCCGACGGTACCGCGGGCGCAAGGAAGGGGTAGTCCGGATCGGGGGCGATGGTGAGCGACTCAGGCGGCACGCCGGTCAGCACGGCAATCGCATGCTCGTCCTGCTCGCGGATCGTTTCGGTGGCCTGAAGATCGGCGATGATAGTTTCGAGATTCTCCTGCGCGGTCAGCACGTCGTCGCTCGACGCCTGGCCGACCTTGAAGCCGGTCTGCACCATCGAGAGAATCTGGTTGTCGATGTCCTGCTGCTCGCTCAGCGCGTGGATGTCGAAATCGGCCTGGCGCAGCTGGAAATAGTCCGTGGCGACACTCGCCGCGATGGAGATGCGCTCGCCGGCAAGCTGTGCATCCGATGACTGGGCGTTCGCTTTCGCCTGCTCGATCTGGCGCCGTATCTGCCCCCACAGGTCCAGTTCCCAGCTGACGCTGCCGCTCGCCACCATGCTGTTGCCCGCCCCGACGGTCGACGAACCCGAACCTGCCTCGAGCGCGCCAATGTTGCCGCCGGAACGCGCGCCGGAGATGCCGGCCTTGACCACAGGGAACAGACCGGAGCGGTCCTCTTCCACGGTTGCCAGCGCGACGCGGTAAGCGGCTTCCGCCGACGCAATCGACTGGTTTGCCTGCAACGCCTGCTCGACGAGCGCATTGAGCTTGTCGTCGCCGTACATGCGCCACCACGTACTGGAGATCGCAGCCTGCGGATTGACTTCGGCGCGCTGCCAGTCGACGCCTTCCTTGAACCCTTGCGGCACCTGCACCTCGGGCTTGCGATAGTCCGGGCCGACCATGCACGCCGCAAGGGACGTGGCCAGGACCAACGCGAGGCCGCCCCTCACCGCGCGTCGCGATCGGGAATCTGTAGCCTTTTTGTAAGCAAAATCCAAGGTGCGCGAATGACGATTCAAGTGCATTCCCCTGTTTCCCGCATTAGCAGTCCGACAACGAGATGACACGTACTTTAACGAAGTAAGACGTTCCTTGCATATAAGCCGCTAAGAAAGAATTTACCAGCGCAATGGCGACTCATTTCGTATGACTACAAGAGCGGCGCCATCCCCTTCTCTCCGATTGTCGGCTCCAGTACGACAATCGAGCCTCGTGCGGCACGCGTCGCTCAGCATTACGAACGATCCGCATACGAGATGCGCCACAGCGTGCCGTTGCCGTCTTCGGTCACGAGCAGCGCGCCGTCGTGCGCCACCGCTACCCCTACAGGTCTGCCCCAGACGTTACGGTCGTCCGCCACGAAGCCGGTGAGAAAATCCTCGTACTCGCCGGTTGGAACGCCGTGCGCCAGCCGCACTCGCACGACTTTATAGCCCGTACGTGAACTGCGGTTCCACGACCCGTGCAAGGCCACGAAAACGTCGCCGCGATATGCGGCGGGAAACACTGCCGCGCCACTTGTAGACGTATAGAAACACAACTCCAGCGGGGCCGAGTGCGACTGCAGCAACACGTCGGGCACCAGCGTCCGCGCGGCAAGATCGGGCCGCTCGCCGGCGTGGCGAGGATCTTCGTGACCGCCCAGGTAAAACCAGGGCCAACCGTAAAAACCTCCGGCCTTCACACGCGTGACGTAATCCGGCACCAGATCGTCGCCGAGGCCGTCACGTTCGTTGGTCGCGGTCCACAACTCGCCCGTGTCCGGATCCACCGCGATTCCCGCGCCGTTGCGAATGCCCGTCGCGAAGGCGTGGAGCGGTTCATGGCCTTCGGGGTCCGTGACGAGAATGTCGGCTCGATTCGTTTCAGCATCCCATCCTGCGCCCTGTCCGTGTTCGGCGTCCCAACGGGCGATATCTGCGGGGCTCTTCTTGCCCATGCCTTCCGCCACGTTCGATCCGGAACCCACCGTAATGTACATGCGCTTGCCATCCGGAGAAAAAGCCACGTCGCGCGTGGTATGGCCGCCCGTGCTGTCGGCCAGATGCGGCACGACGACCTGCGCTGCGCCACTCGCCTTGAGATCGCCGCTGCGATACGGGAAACGCACCACCGAATTGTTGTTCGCCACGTAGATCCATTGCGGGTGGCTTCCCGATGGATAGAAGGCGATACCGAAAGGCCGGTCGAGACCCTCGGCGAAAATCTGGTTGTCAGACGGTGTGTCCGCGCCATCCGCGGCACGCAACACCCTGATGCGATTCGCGCAGGTCTCCGCGACAAAGATATCGCCGTTCGGCGCGACCCGCACGATACGCGGATTCGATAAACGCGACGCGAACAGCTGAACCTTGAATCCCGGTGGAACGGACAACGAAGCATTGGCAGGCTGCGTCACCACACGTGGACCGTTTCCGGATGACGTCGTTTTGTACGGTGCGGGCAAATCCGCCACCGTCAGGTGATGCTCGACACCTGGGGCGGCGCGGCGCCAATCGCCAGGGTCGGTCTCAGGCGCAGCAGACGATGCCGGCCGGCTGTCTGACGAAATCTGCGCCGGCAGCTTCAGGGTGGCGAGGTAGGCAATCACGTTGCTGCGGTCACTGGCATCGGCGACAGAAACCGGCATGGCGGTGCCGGGCACATTCGCCACCGGATTCGCGAGGAAGCGTTCGAGGCTCGCGGAATTCCACGTGATGCCCGAGCCGCTCAAGGCATTTGTAAAATTGAAGTTGGGCTGAGAACCGGCGCGCCGGCCAAACACGCCCACGAGGCTCGGGCCTTGTCGCTGGATTGCCAGGTTTCCGGCGCCGAGGCTGTCGGCGTGGCACATGGCGCAGTTCTGCTGGAAGAAGGTCTTTCCCAGTGCCGCATTGCTCTCAGGCGTGCCTTGCGCTGCGGCCTCTCCACAAACGCCCAGACTGACCAACACGAGGCTTGCAACACACGCTCCCCGCAAGGACGGCATGGATCGCACTGCGTACCCGGCTGCGTTCAACCAACGATACCGTAGAGATAACAGCATGACCCACCTTCCGTGGATGAAGTTACTCGTGCGATTCTACGGTGGAATGCGAAGTGGAGTTTGGCGCGTGTTAGATTGCCTCGCCGCTAGACCGCGCATTGCAGCGGCTAGCCTTTGACATCATCCTGAATCCTGATGTCTCTAACCGTATTTCGCTTTTGACCTGCTTCCCGACGAGACACCGATGACCGCTCAACTCACTTCCGCTATCGCATCGAAATTTGCCAATCTGGCGCTGGCTCACCTCACACGTGAGTATCCGAACAAGCTGACACACTCGTTGGAAGGTCCGCAGGACGTGCAGGGACCGCGTGCGCTGCATCCAATTTTTTACGGCAGCTACGACTGGCATTCTTGCGTGCACGGTTACTGGCTGATCCTCCATCTGCTCGAGCGCTTTCCCGATCTGTCCGAGGCCGCGCGCATCGTCGCCATGGTCGATCAGCATTTCACTGACGCCAACGTGGCCGGCGAGCGCGCGTATCTCGACTTGCCGCACAATCGCGGCTTCGAGCGGCCGTATGGTTGGGGCTGGCTGCTCGCACTGTCGGCGCAGATCGACGCGCTGCAACTGCCGCAGGCGGCGCGCTGGCGCAAAACATTCGCACCGCTAACCGATGTTTTCGTCGAACGCTTCGAGGAATTCCTGCCCAAGGCCACCTATCCGTTGCGCGTCGGCACGCATTTCAACATGGCGTTCGCGCTTGCGCTGACGCTCGATTTCGCACGCCAGACCTCGCGCGAATCTCTCGCAGCTCTGGTGGTAGAGACTGCACGGCGCTGGTATCTGAATGATGTGGCATGCCAAGCATGGGAGCCGGCCGGCGATGAGTTTCTGTCGCCCGCGCTGATGGAAGCCGAACTGATGCGCCGCGTGTTGCCGCCTGCGGAGTTTATCGACTGGTTCGGCGCGTTCCTGCCGGAGCTTGCTACGCGCCAACCGGCCACGCTGTTCGTCCCGGTAACGGTAAGCGATCGCAGCGACGGCAAGATCGCCCATCTCGACGGCCTGAATCTGAGCCGCGCCTGGTGTCAACGCGCCCTCGCCCGCGCACTGCCCGTCGACGATGCGCGCCGTGCCCTGCTCAATGAAGCGGCCGAACTGCATCTCGACAGCGCGCTTGCGCATGTCGCGGGGGACTACATGGGCGAACACTGGCTGGCAACTTTTGCGACGCTCGCACTCGAAGCATGAACGTCACGCACGTGATACGGTGAAGCGAAAACGCTGCTGCGATGTCGCAATAGCGTTTCAGCGGCGAGCGACCAAACCGTTCGCTTCATCGCGGCCTGCGGCTCAAGTCTGAGGTATGGTCACGCCCATTGCTTCGGTAAACGGCGGACACAATTCCGCCGGAACTTGACACCCCCAATCCTTTCTTAAGGCTATACGAGGGAGAACATCATGTTTCGCCTGGTTGCGGCGCTCGGGGTGGTGGCGGCTTTGGCCGGTTGTGCGGTCCCGCCGGGTTATGGCTATCCGTATTACGGCGACTATGGTTACCCGTACTACGGCCAACAACCGTACTACCCGGATTACGGTTATGGCTACGGTTACGGTTATGTGCCGGCCTACGGCTCAATCGGTATCTGGGGCGGCGGTTGTTGTTATTACGGCCACGGCGGCTATTGGCATGGTTACCACGGCTGGCATGGCAACGGCGGCTGGCATGGTGGCGGACACGGCGGCTGGGGCGGCGGCCACGGCGGCGGCGGCGGTGGGGGCACCTTTCAGGGCGGTGGGAGCGTCGGCGGCGGGCACGGTCACTAAAGTCACCAAAACGCAAGCTGCCAGTGCAAACTGAATGTGCCTAAAAGGTAATGAAGTTTTGCACTTGCTTGACTGTGTTGTCACGGTGCTCACGCTAAGATAGCGGGCCATCCACCCACCAGGTCAGTCTGACCGAGGAAACCCCGTGAAGAAAATCTTGCTTGCACTCGCACTCGCCGCTGTCACCGTTGGCGTTATCAGCCCGGCTTACGCCGATGATCACGATCATCACCATCAGGTATGTCACAAGGTGAAGGTCCATCACCACTGGGAAAAGCGCTGCCACTAAGGTATGCGCCGGTTCCGAGGCGTCCCGGCTGCCTCGCTGCAATAGTGACGCGGGGAGAAAGCCTGCACAAAACGCCCTCAGCGAATAAAAAAATGGCCGCAGATTGCTCTGCGGCCATTTCCATCTTAGCGGCTTGATTTCACCGCTTTCTCATCAGTGCGCCCACTCTGGCGCGGCCCCGTGTTGGACATCCCCGTACTTATGATTAGCAACACTTCGTTACGTTTGGTTACAGTCTAGGCGTTTCGCTGCGCGTTTCCATTATGGTTTTCCTTAGGTAACGCGGTTTGTGCCGCCGTGCGCCGCAGCGCCGGCCACCAAGGCCAATGGGTGATTCCATCCTAGTAATTCAGACAGCTTCCCGTCTTGCGAATTTGAGGTAGAGTATTGGTTAGACAAATAAAGTGGTGTCAATCCACGTCGTGCCATTACGGGGAGCGGGACATGCTTACGCTAGTCGATCAGGACATTGCGCACATCACGCGCGTCATGCAGCCGTCGTTGTGTGGAGACCTCGGTGGTCCCATTCTCCCCCCTGAGTACTGGCGAAAACGTCTGTACGACCTGCTCGACGCCCATCACGTCACCAACACCCAACTCTGTTCAATCGACGACCTGCTGTTGCAACTCGACGAACTGGACAACGCCATTCTCCACAGCAGGGTGGTCGCCGAAACCTGAAGGTTTCACCTTCGCCTCGTGAACGTCGAGTTCAGTCGTGTCTTTTAACGATACGCAACCGGCGGTGGTTCACCGGCATTCAGTGTTCCGCTGCTTCCGCTGGGCCGCGACGCCGCATCCTCGTCGATGCGCAACAGCCGGCCCGCGTTGGCAATCACGATGAACGTGCCGACGTTGTGCAGGATCGCCACCCAGACCGCCCCCAGCAACCCGAGCGCAGCAAACGCGATGATCGCGACGGTCCAGACGAGTCCGATCGCCGCGTTGACCGTCGCGGTACGGCGGCAGCGCCGGCCGAGCCGGATGCAGGTGGGAATGCGCCGCAGATCGTCGCCGAGCAACACGATATCCGCGGACGCCACCGCAATGTCGATCCCCCGTTCACCCATCGCGATACTGGTCGCGCCGGCCTTGATGGCCAGCACATCGTTCAGGCCGTCGCCGACCACCAGCGGATGATGCCCGGCTTCCAGTTCGTGCATCACGTAGTCGAGCTTGTCGTGCGGCAGCGCCTGCGAGACGACCGTATCGATGCCGACCTCGGCGGCCACCTTGCGCAACGCGATAGTGGGGCCATCGTCGTCATCGTGTGAATGGCGGGAGTCCGGTTTGAATTCATGGCCGTGCTCGTGCTCGTGCTCGTGCTCACGGTCATGGCCATGCGCTTGCCCGTGCCCGATGCCCTGCGCCGCATGAGCAAAATCGGCCCCGCCGCCCGGCGTCGCCTGCTCGACCGGTTCAATGTGCGCGCTCATTGGATTTTCCCCTGCAGCACCAGACTCGATGCGTCGTGTGGATCGATCGTCGTCACGCGCCCGGCCTTCGAGAGGATCTGCTGGATCCGGTCGCGATAGGCGCGCGCGAGCAGGCCCGGGTCGCTATTGGCGTCGAGCGGTGTTTCGAGTTGCAGGATCGTCGTGGTCTCGGCCTGCGCGGTCGCGACGCGCCCGGTGGCAGTCGCCTGCGCGTTCTGCAGAACCTGGTCGGCGGACTGCTGCGCGCCCTGGCGAATGGTCTCGGCCTGGGTGCGCGCATCGGCGATATTGCGGTCGGCGGTTTGCAGCGAGGTGAGCACCGAGTTGAACGCATCGACGGCCGCCGCCGGAAACTGGGCCTGCACATCCATGCGCGCGACTTCGATACCGAGTCCGGCATGCGCCGCGGCCAGTGCGTTCAGATGCCGCTGCACCGCCTGCGCCATGTCGCCGCGTAGCTGTTCACGCTTGAGGGCCATTTGCTGATCGGTCGAGAGCAATTCGGGGCGCGCCACCAGAATCGCATCGAGATCGCGCGACGCCGTCACCTCCACCACCGCCGCGGCAACCACCCGCTGCAGCGCCGAGTCGAGACGATCTTTCTGCAGCACATAAGCGTAGGGATCGACCACGCGGTAATACAGCGTCGCGCTCAACTGCACCCCGCCGTTGTCGCCGATCAGCACATAACCGGAGCCGGCCAGCGCATCGGACAGCGTCGGACCCGCGTTGTCGGGTGCCGCCCCGTCAGACTGGAAACCCCACGAACTGGCGTCGCCCAATGGCAATGGCTGAGGCTGGCTGGAATCCGTGGCGGCGGCTGGATCGACTGCGCTCGCACGCGCATCGCGGTCGAGCGCGCTGATACGCTGTTCGAGCACGCGCGCGCTGCCCGGGATCAGCAACACCGTTTCGAACGGCTGCGGCCACGCGACCAGCAAGCCCGCATCCTGGGTGCGCACGAACGCGCCGAAGCGTTCATACACGGCGCGCTGCTCGGGTCCCAGCATCACGACGCCAGTCAGCAACCAGGCGCACACGGCAATCGTCCCGATAGCGGCCGGCAGCAGACGCGCCACACTTTGCAGAACCCAGTTCTGACGCAGATCGATCCCGTAGCGATTACGCATTTGTGCGCTGAAGCGAGCGAGCGGCGAAGGACGCAGACGCAGCAGGCTCGCGACGAGGCTGTCGGGTACGCTGGCGTCACCGCTGCGCGTATGCGGCGGCGCGAACCACGAAAACACCGCGCGCAGCGCGAATTCGAGTGCAATGGCCGCACTCAAGGCACTGAGCGCATACACGGGCCACAGGGATGACACGCCGGCGTAGGCGAGCAACACGGCGCAGATCGCTATGACGAGCGCACTCAGCAACGCCGCCCGCAGAACATTGGCGAGCGACGCCCAGGCGCGGCCGCGCCCGGCATGCATCGAAAAGAACAGTTCGGCGACGAGCGTGCCAAATGCAAGCGAGAAGGCGGCCACGCCCGCGATCAGCGCGGCGCCGGGCGGCCGCAACGAAGCGGACAGCGCTAACTGGACTGGCACCCGCCAGGCGCGCGAAATTGGCGCAACGCCGGTCAATATGCAATGCGACCAAAGCGTGCTAAGCAGGGAGATTTACTGAGCAGGCGGCATGCAGTATCGATGCCGCCCAATTGATTCTGGAAATCGCCGCGTTAATCAATAACGGCTTTCAGATGCGTTTGCGCAGAATGCGCTCACGACGGATGACGAAAAGCTGTGTACCCTTACCGACCGGCAACAACCTCTCTTTTTGCAACCATGGATATCAACAAACAACTCGCCGCGCTCACCACGTCCGAACTTCAGACCGCGGGCGCCAGCCAGGCCACCGCAATTGCCGTCAGCGTGCTGCTGCGACACCTGCAATCTCCGCAACTGTCGAAGCTGCTATCGAGCGCGTTCGAAAACCATCAGGCCGTCATGCTGCAAACGCCGTGGCCGGACCCGATGCTGCAGGCCTTCGAATCGACGCGACGTTTTCTCGAAGGCGCGGCCAAACCGCCCAGCGCCGACGAGACAACGCCCAGCGTCGATTAGGACTGGCGTACCGGCACGGCGACACGCGAACGCACGCGCAGCTTGCCGACGATCGGGCGCTGTTGCAGCGCGCCGCGCTGCGCGGCGTGTACCACCAGCTTGTCGATCGTGGCGCGTGCCACGGCGCGGCGCGTCCTCGTGACGAGATGAGTCAGACGCTTTTCAGTCGTCGAGTGACGCGCCCACATGAAGGCCGCAATCCACCCAATCACCGTCCAGCCGAGCAGGACATTGAATAGCGTAATCGCAAACGCGTCATCGCGATTACGCGCATCGGCTTCGATCGACGGAATCATGTAGAGCGTGAAAGCACCGAGAATGGCTACGCCCTCGAGTATCTGAACCATGACATCACCTCATTTTTCAACGGCTTGTTGCGGCTTGTTTTGGCTTATTGCGACTTGTTGCGATGGTTAACTGGCGCGACGGGCCTGATCGCTGTGCTTTAGTCTCAAAGCATGCTCGACGCCCGCCGCGCACGAAAATCAATGGCCCCGATACAGGTTGCTCGGGCCTTCAAAGGCCTGACGGCTACCCGACTGCGACGACGCACCAATCACGCCACCGTACGAGGTGTCGACCGCGGTGTTGTCCGCACTGTTGCGCTGATCCGCGATCGCCACGGCGCTCTCGCCACGTTGCGAAACCGGTGCGCCAACCGACGGACGATAAAACGGTGCCGGGCCATAGCCGCTTGCGAACGCAGGGGCAGCAACGGCTGCAGAAACGGCGACCAGCAATGCTGCGATCAGTTTCGTCTTCATGATGTGACTCCAATAAGAATTCGAATTACCGGGTGCGCCGCGGACTGTCTGATGCGGTGCTTCGTTGGAGTCAATTCTAGGCGTGCCCTATTGAAAGTCTATGTCGATAGGGTGAAATCATAGTTGTGGGATGGCTAACAATCCGCCGGCGCCCGGAGCGGCGGCCTTCGGCGTGCAGGGCGCGCGCTCCTTAGCCGCCCGTCAGGCACGGTTAATCGCGATCCGGCGCACCCAGCGGAAACAGCGGACGATAAGGACGCGCCTCATCAACTGCGCGCGTAAACGATGGCCGGGCCAGCAGCCGTTGCCGGTAAGCGTTCACCTGCTCGAACGACAGGTCGATACGATGCGTCCAGTCCGCGTAGAACAGGAACGGCGCCGCCGCGCAATCGGCAAGGCTGAAGCGGTCGCCTGACGCCCACTCGCGACCCGCCATGGTTCTGTCGAGCCAGGCGTAGGCCGTATCCAGCATGGCGCGGGCGTCGGCGACGCCGCGCGGGTCGCGCTCGCCTTCCGCACGCAGGGCATCGCCGACGATCTTCTGCTGCGGCGTCGAAATGTAATTGTCGAAAAAGCGGTCCATGCTGCGTACCTCCAGCGCGGCGCGCGGGTCCGCCGGCAGCAACGTCACCGGTCCCGGATGATAGAGCCCCAGGTATTCGATGATGACCGTCGCCTCGGTCACGGTGCGGCCCGCGTCGACGAGCACTGGAAATTTTCTGAACGGCCACAGCCCGCTGAGCTCCGTCCACAACTGCGGGGTGTCGTGGGACAACTGGCAGTACTCGAATGCCGTCTGGTTCTCGTACAGCGCCGTCAACACCTTCTGGCAATACGAGGAAAAGGGATGGGCGTACAGCTTCAATGTCATCGCAGTCACCTTGGGTCAGGAACGAAAGCGGGCCGAACAACGCTTGCCCGGAAGTCTGCTTTACCCTGCGACGAATCACAACCGCGAAAATCGACATCCGCCGCGCGCACTCGCTCGAGCGAACCCCGCTATGATGGCGAGCGGCGAATTGCCGTCCCACCTTCACCGGAGAATGTCCGAATGATCCATGTCTTTGCCACCATCACTGCTCACCCCGGTCAACGGGAGGCCGTGCTCGCGCTCTTCAACACGAACCTGCCGGCGGTGCTGGCGGAAGTTGGCTGCATCAGCTACGAAGCGGTCATCGACGTGCCTGATTTCGGTGGCTTTCAGACGCCGCTCGGCAACGACACGTTTGCCGTGGTCGAGCGTTGGGAAAGCGAAGCGGCGTTGAAGGCGCATGCAGCCTCGGCGCATATGGCCGAATATGGCCGCAATATCGCGTCACTGGTCGCAAAGCGCGCCATCAACGTGTTGCACGTCCCCGCGTGAGCATGCGGCGCCATGGGCGCCGATGTGAAATTCACTCTTGCTGAAAATGCCGTAAGCCGCTTTACGCACGACAGTATTGCGTAGAGCGTCGCTTTCGCGACGCCTCACCTCCCGTTATTCTGCGTGGCTTTGCGCGTGCGCCGCCACGCACCAGAACCCATCGTTCGATGAAAACCAGCCTTGCCCCCCAGCCCTCGGTCAGCGCCTTCCTGGCGGTCGTGATGGCGTTCCTCATCAACATGATGGGGACCACCCTGCCGACGGCGGTCTATCGCTACTATCAGGTGCAGTACGGCTTCACGCCGACCGTGATCACGGTGATTTACGCTTCCTACGCGATCGGTGTCCTCGGGGCGCTGCTCATCGTCGGCAACTGGTCGGATCAGCTTGGCCGGCGGCGCATGCTGCTGGCCGGGTTATGTGCGTCGGCGGCCTCGGCGCTCACGTTCCTTCTGAGCAGCGGCCAGTCAGGTCTCATGCTGGGCCGGCTGCTATCGGGCGTCTCGGCCGGCATCTTCACCGGCACGGCGACGGTCGCGGTGATTGAACTGGCGCCGCCAGCATGGCGCAAGCACGCGACGCTCGCGGCGACCGCCTCCAACATGTTGGGGCTCGGCTGCGGCCCCTTGCTGAGCGGCATACTCGTCGAGTTTCTGCCGCATCCCATGCAGACGCCTTATGTCGTCCACCTGGCGCTCGTGGCGCTCGCCCTATTCGGCGTGTGGCAAGCGCCGGAAACGGCCACGCTTCCAGACCGGGTGAAGCTCCGCGTGCAACGAATCGCCTTGCCTGTCGAAGTACGCGGCGTATTCGTGCCGGCCGCGTTGGCCGGCTTTGCAGGTTTTGTCGTGGTGGGGTTTTTCGCCGCCGTGGCGCCGCAATTGATCCGGGTCGTGCTTGGCTATCGTAGTGGCGTGGTCATCGGCGCGATCGTGTTTTTACTGTTTGCCTGTTCAGCCTTGGGGCAAATCGTCCAGTCGCATATTGCGCCTCGCTGGCGCCAGCCGCTCGGCTGTATCGGTCTGCTTGCCGGCTTGCTGGGCGTTGCATGGTGCGTGCCGGAACGCTCGCTGGCCGCATTGCTGATGGGTACAGCGCTGGCTGGCGTCGGACAAGGCATCAGCCTCCGCGCGGGACTGGGCGAACTGACGACGCGCAGTCCTGCGCATCGGCGTGCCGAGGTGACATCGAGTTTCTTTATCGTGTTGTATGTCGCCATCTCGTTGCCGGTGATCGGGCTAGGCATCGCCGTGCAGGTTGCCGGCATTCAACGCGCCACCCTTCTCTTCGCAGGCGTGACGATTCTGCTGGTGCTGCTCGCGCTACTGCTCCTCGTGCGCGGCGAGGCACGCGGGATTTCGAAGACCGGCACAGCCGGCGGCCGAACCTGAAGCGGTGTCTCACACTGCTGCTGCTTGCCTAACTAAAGAGGATCACTGAATGAATCCCGGCCGCGATGAGGAGTGGACACGAAAGCGACCGACGTCCCCCATGCTGCCCGAACTCGCGCAGTCTGCATGCGGCATCGCGCCATGATCGGCTAGCGGGATATCTTTTCGAGCTCGAGACCCTTCGTGCGCGGCCCCATCAGACCAATCGCCAGCATCACGATGAACATCGCCCCGGCGATGAACACGAACACCCCCGTCGTGCCAAATTCCCTGAGTACCGAAGCAATCAGGAACGCCGTGAAAATTGCCGAAAACCGGCTCCACGAATAGACGAAACCCACGGCGCGCGCACGGATGCTGGTTGGAAACAGTTCCGACTGATAGGCGTGAAAGCTGTACGAGATGATGTTGCCGGCTAGCGTCAAGCACACGCCGAGACTGACCAGCAGGACCGCCTGCGAGACCTGGCTGAACCACAGCCCGCAGACGATGTTCACCGCCGCCATCACGACAATCACCGTCTTGCGCTCGAAGCGATCGCCAATGAACAGTCCGATGATCGGCCCGAGCGGTGCAGCGAGCGCGATGACGCTCGAATACATCAGGCTCGTCGTAATCGTGATGCCTTGCTTGATCAGCAGCGTGGGCACCCAGTTTGCGAAACCGTAGAAACCCACCGTCTGGAACACGTTGAAGATCGTCATCATCAGCGTGCGGCTGCGATACGGCGGCACCCACATGTCACGGAAGCTGCCGCGCGGCGCAACCGGCATCGGCGGCGCAGGCGGCGGCAACTCGCGGCCGTATTCGCTGCGAACCTTGGTCTCCAGGTCGCTCATCACGCGGTCGGCTTCGACGAGGCGCCCCTGCTGCGCGAGCCAACGCGGGCTCTCGGGCAGCGCCCGGCGAATCCACCAGACGAACAGCGCGCCATGCGCACCGATCAGCACCACCCAGCGCCAGCCGTCGAGACCGAACGGTGCGCGCGGCACCAGCAGGTAAGAGAGAAACGCGACGACCGGCACCGCCGTGAAGCCGACCGCCTGCTCACACGCGAACGCCCGGCCGCGAATCTGTTTGGGTACCAGCTCGGAAATGTACGTGCCGATCGTCACCAGTTCGACGCCGATCCCGACACCTGCCAGAAAGCGCCAGAGATTGAGTCCGGTTGCGGTCTCCTGAAAGGCCATCACCACGTTGGCCACGGTGTACCACAGCAACGAATACGTGAAGACCGCGCGACGCCCGAAACGATCGGCAAGAAAGCCGCAGGCGATGGTGCCGATAAACAGCCCCGAAAACAGCGCGGCGATGAAGCTCGCGACGCCGGTGGTCCCGAACAGGCCGTGCGTGGTCGCCGTCAGCAGGCCGCTTTTGACGAGGCCCGGCGCGACGTAGCCCGTGTAGAGCAGATCGTAGAGTTCGAAGAAAAAGCCGAGGCTCAGCAGAACGACCAGCTTCCAGATGGAGCGCGTAGCCGGCAGCCGGTCGAGACGCGCGGAAATCGTGCCGGCGTCGAGCGGCGCCGCGGCGTGAGGACTGCTCGCGTGGGCTGTGCCGGCGTGGCCGCTGGCGCTGGGGGCGGGCGTGACGGACCCGGCTTGATCGGGACTTGCCATGTTGTCTCCTTCCTGTGTGGGGCCGGTTTTAAGCCGGCTCTCCGTAGCGAGCGTGTGCCTGGGTGCCGAACGATGGCGGACAAAGCCGCCGTACCCGGCTGTAGCCGGCCGTGAAAAAAAGCCGGAGCGCCGGGCCGCGGCATGCCGGGCGCGAGGCCCGGTCAGCATTCTAGCCGCGTGCGTCCTTCAATTGTTCGAAGGTGCTGATTTTTCCGGCCAGCGCGCTCGCGGCGACGGTGTACGGACTCGCCAGCCAGACATTGCCCGGCCCCGAGCGCCCCGGGAAATTGCGGTTGATCGCACTGATCGTCACCTCCTGCGCGCTATCCGACTGGCCCGGCCCGCAGTTCGCGCACGAACCGCATCCCGGCATTACTAGCGTCACGCCCGCGCGCTCGAATACCGGCAGATAACCTTGCTCCTCGCAATAGCGGCGCACCGCCATCGTGCCGAACTGCAGGTAAAGACGCGTACGCGGCGCCACCGCCATGCCGTGTTCGACGCCCCAACGCAGCACCTCGTGATAGAAATCGAAGTCCTCGCGCTTGCCTGCGGTACACGAACCGCCGTAGGCGATATCGACCGCTACCGCGCCTTCGAGTTGCGACGCCGGCACGCCATTGCCTGGATCGCCGGGGCGCGCGAGCATCGGCTGCAAGGCGCTGGCGTCGATGCGGATGGTGTCGTGATAGGTGGCGCCGGCGTCGCTCGTCATCCAGTCTTCGAGCGCGACATCCACGCCGCGCCGTTCCTTCAGAAACGCCACCGTGCGCCCGTCCGGTTCGACGATACCGGTGAAACCGCCGAGTTCCGCGACCATGTTGGTCAGCGTCGCGCGCTCGTCGATCGACATCGCGCGCACCGCCTCGCCACCGTATTCGAACACGAGGCCAATGGCGCCGCCCGAACGGATCGCCTCCATCTGCAGCAGATGGAGGACGACGTCTTTCGCGGTCACGCCGTCGCGCAACGTGCCGTCGATCTCGATGCGCAGCGTCTGCGGCACCTTGCAGCGCACGTAGCCGGTCACCCAGCTATTGGCGATTTCCGTTGCGCCCGCACCGAATGCGAGGCAGCCGAGCGCGCCGGAGTGCGGCGTGTGCGAATCCGTGCCGCAGACCACCTGGCCCGGCAACGCATACTGCTCCGCCATCAACGCATGACAGATGCCTTCCGAGCCGGGCTCGCCGTCGAGCGCACCATGCGAGCGCACCGGATAGTCGCGCGAGAACGCGCTGTGCCCCTGCGCGAGATTGGCCACGCCAGGCAGCAAACCGTCGCGTACGTGAGGGATGCTTTGCGCGGCCAGCACCAGATGATCCTGGAACGCGATGATGTGATCGGGTGCGTGTAATGGCGCGGGTTTGCCGAAGGCCCGATGCATCAGATGAGCGCACATGCCGGTGAAATAGTCGTGGCTAAAGCGCCAATCCGCGGCGATGAACACGCCGTCGCCGCGCTGCGCGCTGGCGACGCCCGGATGCAGATGCCGATCGATGATCTTCTCGACGAGCGTTTTGGGCTGTGGCGTGGCCGTAGCCGTCGCCTTGGCCGAGGCCGCATCGCACAGGCGCGGCGCGGGCCAGCCGGCGGATTTGCTGTACGCAAGCAAGCCGCCACTGCGGATGATCTGCTGCGTGAGCGCGTCGCGACCTTTGAGGAATTCGTCGATCGGTACCGCTTCTCCCGCATTCAAACGGTCGAGCACCGAGAAATCGGTCGTGGTGAGAATGCCGATGTTGTCGCAGTTCTGCTGATAGATACGCTCGAAACTCTCGGCGACGATCAGGCGAATACCCGCCGACAGTTCCGCCAACGGACTCGACTCGCGCGACGAACCCTTGCCATACCGCTTGCCGGCCACCGTCGCGCGGAAACCGCCGTTCTTTACGGCGTCGCGCCCGATCGGCAGGACCTCGCCTGCCTTGAATCCCACATAGGGAAACTGCCCGAGCCGCTCGTCGTAAGTGAGCATCACGGTCACAGGCGTGATTTCGTCGGTCGAGACGTTATCGCGCAACGGGCCGGCCGTAGCGCGTGTGAAGTCCTGGCCCGCAAGCTGGGCGTCGATGACGGCGGGGTCCTGCGACAAATACAGCACACGGCCATCGAGGCGGATGGCATCTTCCATAGAGGGTTCTCCTTTCGGCAACGATACGGCAGCCCCGCGCGCGGAACTGCAGCCGTTGCACGCTAGAGTAGCACCCGCCCCGCCTGCCCTTGCTCAAAACAGGTAGCTGGAAAATAGCCCGTACGTGACCTGCGCCTTCTTCTCGACGATGGGGCTGCCGCTGACGTCACCACGCAACTCCGAGGCCACCACCGTCGCGCCGACACCCCAGCGCGGGGACAGACGGTAATTCGCCTTGACCGAGAAGTTGACCGACGCAATACCCGAGTCCGGCGCGTAGGCCGCCAGACCGGAGCGCGCGCTCTGGCCTGCATTCACGCCGTAGAAGGTCTGGCTGTACTGACTACTTCCCCAGGTCAGACCGGGCCCCGCACTTAGTGTGAGCCGGTCGGCAGCTTGAACCTTTCCTTCAACGCCGAGCGTTGCCACCGTGCCCTCGTGTTTGCCGAGGATGTCGGTGAGCACGCTGCCGCGCACCGTGAACCGGTCGAGCGTATAGCTGCCGAACATACCCGCATGCGCGGTTCTGGCGATATCGCCGAGGCCCTGCAAGCGGGCGTCGTCGGATTGATCGCGCGGCTGGATGAAATCGTACGAAAGGAGTGCGGCCACCTGCCAATGCGCATCCCGGTACAGATAAGCGCCCATGCCGAGCGGCGTGTTCGCATCGGGTACCGCACCGAAGAAATAACGACCATGGCTTGCACCGAGAAGCGGGAGCGGTTCGAATTTTCGGTCGCTCGCGCCGGGATATTTAGGCAAGCTTAGAAATCCACCGCCGACGGTGAAATGCCAGGCATCGGGAGAGAGCGTATTCGGGGAGACCGGTGAGGTTGATTCGTCGGCCATTGCGTCGATGGTGCCGGCGCATAGCATCGTGCCAAGCAGAACATGGTTAACGTAGCGATTTACACGTGCTTTCATTGGAATCCCAGGCTCGAAGCGCACCGCTTCAGCCGATCAGGTTTTTTAAAGTTATCGGTGATGGACCCGATGTCAGGTTCGGACTCGTTGCTTCCATCCTGAGAGATCGTTGCTGCAGACTCGAAGGATCAACACCAGCCGCGGGCATGATGGCGCGAGGTGCGCGGGCGCAGCGAGCGGATTGCGACGAAACGACGGAAGCGGGCGCGAGATGCGCTAGAGGGGGTGCGAACGGGGCTGAATGTGGTGCGAATGTGGCGCGAATGGGACCGGCGGACGGGGCTAACGAATGCCGCGAGCACGAGCGGCGGGGCTATACACGATCAGCAAGCCCCGACACGCCTGCGTCGCTTACTAGTCCGTGGAATCGGCCGGACTCTCTGTGCTGCCACCCATGGCAGCACTGCGTTTGGGCCGGCGCACCGCCCTGACCTTGCCGCTATTTCCCCCGCCACAGAAGAAGCGCTCTGCGCCATCCGACTCGAGCCCCGACACGCATACGCCAGGCGGCATTTCGAGCTGTTCCAGAACCTTGCCACTGTGTGGATCGATTCGCCGCAACTCGCTCTGCTCGCCTTCCCACGTGCCATGCCAGAGTTCGCCCTCCACCCAGGTGACTCCGGTAACGAAGCGGTTGGACTCAATGGTGCGAAGAATCGCGCCTGTCGCTGGGTCGATCTGATGGATCTTCCGGTCGCGATACTGCCCGACCCACAGCGAACCTTCGGCCCACGTCAGCCCTGAATCGCAGCCACCGCCAGGCGCGGGAATCGTGGCGAGCACGCGGCCCGTCTGCGGATCGATCTTGTGGATGCGTTCCGCGGCGATCTGGAACAGGTGCTGACCGTCGAAGGCGGTGCCGGCATCGGCCGCGACCGGGATCGTACGCACCGTTGCCCCGCTCGCCGGATCGAAGGCGTTCAGCTTGTCTCCCGCGGCGATCCAGACCTGCTGACCGTCATAGGTGACGCCGCCCACTTTTTCGACACCCGGAAAAGGCCCATATTCACCGACGATTTCAGCCGCTGATCGATTCATGGCTCCGCCTTCGCAGTCAGGTTCAGGACAATGCCGGGCGACGAGCCCCGGCGGTCGACGCTTCATGCGCTCATCCTACTCACCGGGCAGCGGAACGGGGAGTAACAAGGTCGTCGCGAATCCCAGCACGGGCGACGCCATCCAGCGGCGCGCCCGCCCGTGCCCGAACGGTTGCACCTTGTCCGCCTCCGCCAGCGCGTCCAGGGCCCGCTGCACGGTGCGCTGGCTGGCGCCCAGCGCCAGCGCGAGCGCCGAGCTCGACCACGACTCGCCGTCAGCGAGCAAGGCCAGCACGCCCGCGTGATCGCCTTCGACGGGCCGCTCCAGCGCCACCACTCCGGCCGCGCTGCGTGGCACCAGCATATAACCGCGCCGCGTCGCCTCTACGCCGCCCAACGCCGTAAGCACGGCACGAAGCCGCCCGATTTCGACCCGCAGACGGGCGCGATGCGACTCGTCGGCGTGCTTCGCCCGGAATGCCCGCGTGACGAGCGCGTCCCTCGGCACATCCGCCGGCCACGCTTCGGCCAGCGCGCGGGCGAGTACGAAGAGTATCGGTCGCCTTGCCAGCGAAATCACGGTGTGAGCGTCACGCACGACTCGCCGGCAAGCGTCGACCACCAGTACCTTCGACGCGAGTAATGCTTCGACCTCCTCAAGGACGAGCAGCCGTGACTCGCCGCGCGCAATCAGTCGCGCTGCGGGCGCTTCGAGTGCAAGCGCTGCGCTTTCGACTTCCGCCGTCAGCGCGGGAATACCCGCCTCGCGCGCGGCGTGTGCGGCGCGCGCGAGCGCATCCCGCGCGAGATTCGTCTGCAGCCGGCGCAGCGCGACGCCGGCCACCGCCAACTCATGTGCAGCCCGTAACGCGGGCGGCAGCGGCGTGGGATCGAGCCCGGCGAGTGTGTGTTCGGTTTCGTCGAGACGTCCGATCAGCAGTTGACGCCGCGCCTCCAGATAACGTGCATGCGCGGCGTTGACGTGATCGCCGTGCGCTTCGAGCGTGGCGCGCGCTGCCTCCAGCGTCTTCGCAGACCAGCCCAGGTCGCGCGAGGCCAGCGCGATTTCGGCCTCGGCCACGACACACCGTGCGCGGGCCACGCCCTCCTTCGATCCGAAAGCACGCACCGCACTTCGTAGCAACGCCTTCGCGCGCACCAGATCGCCGAGTTGCGCCATGGCGATGCCGCGTAACGCAAGCGCAGGCGGGTCGTCACGCAAGGCGACGCGCTTCAGGGCGCCGAGTGGGTCGCCCGCTGCAAGCGCGCGCGCCGCGGCTGTGACTAGCGAGTCCATGCTCTATCTGAATCCCGCCACACTTGTCACTCCCATGCTTCGAGGCCCTGGACCTAATCTATCACGACCGACCCACCACCCTGGCGTCGTCTCGGGACTGAACCCACGACGCAGGACACCTAAGGAGCACAGCATGGCCACGACACACCTCAGCGGTACCCGCGAAGAATGGCTCGCAGCACGACTCGACCTGCTCAAGGCAGAGAAAGAACTCACCCGGCGCAGCGACGAAGTGGCGCGGCAACGGCAGGCGCTGCCATGGGTGCGGATCGACAAGGCGTACCGCTTCGAGACCGAACAGGGCAGCGCCTCGCTCGCTGATCTCTTCGCCGGACGTTCGCAGCTTCTGGTCTACCACTTCATGTTTGGACCCGACTACAAGGCGGGTTGCCCGTCCTGCTCGTCCATCGCGGACGGGTTCGATGGTGTCGCCGTTCACCTGGCGAATCACGACGTCACGCTACTGGCGGTATCGCGAGCGCCGCTGGCGAAGCTGCTCGAATATCGCAGCCGGATGGGCTGGACGTTTCCGTGGGCGTCCTCGCACGGCAGCGACTTCAACTTCGATTTCAACGTCTCCTTCACCGACGCGCAGCAGCGCGAGGACAGCGTCGAGTACAACTTCCAGCGCGGCGGCCATGCCATGGACGCGACACCCTCACCGCCGCCCGTTGTGGAATTTGCCGCCAACTGCGGGACCGATGCGCTCACCTACTCGCGCGACCGACCTGGGATGAGTGCATTCGTCCTCGAAGACGGCGTGGTTTATCACACGTATTCCACCTATGCGCGTGGCGTGGACGGAGTGTGGGGCATGTATCAGTGGCTCGACCGGGCGCCCAAGGGACGCAACGAGACCGGCGTCTGGTGGCGCCGTCACGACGAGTACGGACGGCGCCAGGCAACCTCTTAGTTAGGATTGCCATTCAAGAGGGACGCGAGATGTCAGCACGCAACCATTCGAAGCCAGTTTCCCAGTGCGCATTTTTCGGCGCCGCGGTGTTGCTGTTCACCGCCAGCGCCGCGGCGACGATCGTCTGGAGCGTGTCCATGTCGTCCATGGGCCGCATGCCGATGCCCGGCGGCTGGACCATGTCACTCGCATGGACGCGCATGTGCGGGCAGACATGGCTGGATCTCGCGGTGTCGTTTCTCAGCATGTGGGCCGTGATGATGACCGCCATGATGCTGCCATCGCTCACGCCGGTGCTGTGGCGCTATCACGAGAGCGTGTGCCGGGCGGGCGCGCCCCGGCCCATACGTTTGACCGCCATGGCGGCCCTCGCGTACTTTCAGGTGTGGACCGCGCTCGGCATGCTCGCCTTTGCGCCAGGCGTCCTGCTTGCCGCGCTCGAAATACGCTGGCCGGCGCTGGCTCGCGCCGTTCCATTCGCGGTCGCCGCGATCGTCCTCGGCGCCGGCGCATTCCAGTTCACGACATGGCGGGCCTACTATTTCGCCTGCTACCGCACGCGATCTGCTTGCAGCCTGATGTCGCCGGCCACCATCGCTACCGCGTGGCGATACGGCCTGCGCCTCGGCCTCGCCTGCGCCGGCTGCTCCGCCAGTCTCACCGCCGTCCTGCTTGCGATCGGGATCATGGATCTGCGCGCGATGGCGGCCGTCACCGCCGCCGTCACGCTTGAACGTCTCGCACCTGCTGGCGAACGCGTGGCGCGCGCTATCGGCGTTGTCGTTGTCGGGGCGGGGTTGCTGCTGCTGGCAAAAGCAGTCGGCCTCGAATGACGGGCGACAGCACTTACCGCTCCCAGGCTGCTCCGCTATCGTGGCGACCTTTGCCATATCGCGTCAGCGCTTCGGCGTGGACGCCTGCTTCGAGTTCACCTTCATCGACCAACGCCTTCAACGCTGCAATCACAATCGACGCCCGATCCACCTCGAAGAACTCGCGCAGCGCGGCTCGCGTATCGCTGCGGCCGAAGCCATCGGTGCCGAGCGTCACGTACCGTCGCGGCACATAAGCCCGGATCAGTTCCGGCACCGCACGCACATAGTCGGTCGCGGCGATCACGGGCCCCTTCGACGCCCCCAACGCCGACGTGACGTACGCCGCCGAACCGGCTTCGCCCAACCGGGACATCCGCTCAGCCGCCATCCCGTCACGCTGCAACTCGGTGAAACTCGTCACGCTCCAGACCGCCGCCTCGACGCCCCAGTCGTCCTTGAGCATGGTCTGCGCGGCGATCACCTCGCCGAGAATCGCCCCGGCACCGAGCAGTTGCACGCGCGCGGCTTCGCCTGCTTCTGCAGGCAGCGGATACATGCCCTTCAGAATGCCCTCGCGCACCTGCTGCAAATCGCCCGCCGGCACTGAAGGCTGCGCGTAGTTTTCGTTCATCACCGTGACGTAATAGAAAACGTCGCGCTGCGCTTCGACCATCTCCCGCATCCCTTCATCGACAATCGCCGCGACTTCATAGGCAAACGCCGGATCGTAGGCACGGCAATTGGGAATCGTCGATGCCGCAAGATGACTGCTGCCATCCTGATGTTGCAAGCCTTCGCCACCCAGTGTGGTCTTGCCTGCCGTAGCGCCGATCAGGAAACCCCGTGCGCGTTGATCGGCGGCGGCCCAGATAATGTCGCCGATCCGCTGAAAGCCGAACATCGAGTAGTAGATGTAAAACGGCAGCATCGGCAGGTTGTGCACGCTATACGAGGTCGCTGCGGCAATCCATGACGACACCGCACCCGCCTCCGAAATGCCCTCTTCGAGAATCTGCCCTTTGGTGTCCTCACGGTAATACAGCATCGAGCCGAGATCCTCAGGCTCATACAACTGCCCGAGCGGCGAATAGATGCCAACCTGGCGGAACATGTTCGCCATGCCGAACGTACGCGCTTCATCCGCGACGACCGGCACCACGCGCTGGCCGATCGCGCTGTCCTTTAACAGCGCGGTGAGCATGCGCACGAGCGCCATGGTGGTGGACATCTCGCGTCCATTCGCTTCCAGCGCAAATTGCCCCCAGGTGTGCAGCGAAGGAACGGTCAGTCCCTTCGCTGCGACTCTCCGCCTTCTGGGCAGAAAGCCTCCCAGGGCAGCCCGGCGGGCATGCAGGTACTGCATTTCCGGGCTGGTTTCCGCTGGCTTGTAAAACTTGACCTGTTCGACGTCCGCATCCGAGAGCGGCAAGCGGAAGCGATCGCGGAATGCTTTCAGGTCGTCGAAATCGAGCTTCTTTTGCTGGTGGGTCGTCATCCTGCCCTGTCCCGACGCTCCCATGCCGAAGCCCTTCATGGTCTTTGCAAGGATCACCGTGGGCTGGCCGCGATGCGCCAGCGCTTTCGCGTAGGCCGCGTGCAGTTTGCGCACGTCGTGGCCGCCACGGCGCAGGCGGTCGATCTCTGCATCGCTCAGTTGCGCGGCCAACGCCGCGAGTTCGGCGTTCTGGCCGAAAAACCGCTCGCGGTTGTACGCACCGTCATTGGCCGAAAAGGTCTGGAACTGACCGTCCACCGTATGTGCGAAAGCTCGCGCCAGGGCACCGGTGCGATCGCGCGCAAACAGCGCGTCCCAGTCCGAACCCCACACCACCTTGATGACGTTCCAGCCGGCGCCGCTGAAGTGGGCTTCCAGTTCGTCGATGATGCGGCCGTTGCTGCGCACCGGGCCGTCGAGCCGCTGCAGATTGCAGTTGATGACAAACACGAGATTGTCGAGCCCTTCGCGCGCGGCGAGCGACAACGCGCCCAGCGACTCCGGCTCGTCCATTTCGCCATCGCCGAAAAAGCCCCACACTTTGCGGTCCGCCGTTTGCGCGAGTCCGCGATTGTGCAGATAGCGCATGAAGCGCGCCTGATAAATCGAGTTGATCGGCCCAATGCCCATGGAACCGGTTGGAAACTGCCAGAAGTCCGGCATCAGCCACGGGTGCGGATACGAGCACAAGCCCGGTCCGGCGATTTCGCGCCGGTAGTGCGTCAGATTCTCTTCGTTCAGGAATCCTTCCAGATAGGCCCGCGCGTACACACCCGGCGAGGAATGCGGCTGGAAGTAGACGAGATCGCCGCCGGTGCCCTCTCCAGCGTCCGGCGCAGCCGCCTGGAAGAAGTGATTGAAGCCCACTTCGAACAGATCCGCCGCCGACGCATAGCTCGCAATGTGTCCGCCGAGTTCGCCATACGCCTTGTTCGCTCGCACCACCATCGCCAGTGCGTTCCAGCGCAGTGCAGCGGCGAGCCGCTCCTCCAGTTCGAGATTGCCGGGATAACGCGGCTGCTGGTCGAAGGCGATCGTATTGATGTAGGGCGTCACGCGCGCACCGGTCGATTCGACGCCCAACGACTGCGCATGGGCCGCGAGCCGGTCGAACAGGAACTGGGCGCGCTCACGTCCGACGTGCGCCACGACCGCATCCAACGCCTCCAGCCACTCGGCGGTTTCCTCGGGATCGTGGTCTTCGCGGCCCCGCTCCAGGCCACCCAAGTGCAACGCACCGCTCGACAAATCCGTCATGGCATTCACTCCTGCAAGGCAGCTATCCGGTTCAAAACGATTAGCTCCATGGTATCCAGCCGCACGCAAAATAGGGCTCTCATTTGCTTGCCATTCCGGCGTTTGATAGTGTATTTATTCTTCGCACACCGCCATTTCTGGAATCTTTCAACTATGACCACGCCGCCGAAACGGCTCGACCGCATTGATATCGGGATTCTCAGCCAGTTGCAGCAGAACGCCCGCATCACCAATTCCGAACTGGCGCGCGCGGTCAATCTGTCGCCCACGCCCTGCTTCAACCGGGTGCGTGCGCTCGAAAAGCTCGGCCTGTTCAAACAGCAGGTCACGCTGCTCAATCCCGAGCCGTTGGGGCTGCGGATCAACGTATTTATTCAGGTGAGCCTGGAAAAGCAGGTGGAAGACGCGTTGCAGCGCTTCGAGCAAGCCATCTCCGAGCGGCCGGAAGTGATGGAGTGCTATCTGATGACAGGCGATGCCGACTACCTGTTGCGCGTGGTCATGCCGGACATGCAGACGCTCGAGCGCTTCATCCTCGAACACCTGACGAAAATACCGGGCGTGTCCAACATCCGCTCGAGCTTTGCGCTCAAACAGGTGCGCTACAAGACGGCGCTGCCGCTACCGTCGTCAGGACTGACACTGGTCGACCCGGACGACGTCGCGACGGACTGGCAGTGAAGGCGCGGCGGCCGGCAAGCCGCGCCAGCCTGCATTAAACAGACAGGCTCGTCGTCGAAAGTATCTCCTTGAGGACGACGAAACTCCGGATCTGCCGTACCCCCGGCAGATAGAGCAGCTGCTCGGCATGCAGCCGGTTGAAGCTGTCGCTGTCGCGCGTGCGCACCAGCATGAAGTAGTCGAACTCCCCTGTCACGACGTGACACTCCATGCATCCGGACACCTTCTGCGCCGCCTTTTCGAAGTCGGCAAAGGAGTCAGGCGTCGAACGGTCGAGCACCACGCCGATCATCACCAGCATGCCCGCGTCGAGCGCTTTCGCATTGAGCAGCGCCACCACGCCGCGGATCAGGCCCATTTCCTTCAACCGTTCAACCCGCCGCAGACAGGCCGGCGCGCTGAGATTCACCTTGGCCGCCAGCGCCACGTTCGAGATCGACGCATCGCGCTGCAACTGACGCAGGATGGCCCGATCGACGCGATCGATCGCCGGGCTCGCCGGTTGGGCCTCTGGCACGGACGCACGAAATTTTCTTGCGGGCATGGTGCTCTCTACGGAGTAAACGAAAGTCAAAAATACCATTGACCTACTAAAAGACCAAATTTGCCAATATCTTCGCAACCCGGTTTCTCCGATATTTTCTTACCATACTCTTCATCGCAGCATCGGCCACGAACCCACGGCATGTCGGCCGCTCAGGGTCACGGGTGCTGGGACTCTCTTCATCACCGGAGCCTCGCATGAACCTCGAGAAATTCCCGCGCCATTCGCTCACTTTCGGCCCGACGCCGATCCAGCCACTGCCCCGTCTGAGCCAGCATCTGGGCGGCAAGGTCGCGCTGTATGCGAAACGCGAAGACTGCAACAGCGGGCTGGCGTTTGGCGGCAACAAGACGCGCAAGCTCGAATACCTGATTCCCGAAGCATTGACGCAGGGGTGCGACACGCTGGTGTCGATCGGCGGAATCCAGTCGAATCAGACTCGCCAGGTGGCGGCCGTCGCCGCGCATCTGGGGATGAAGTGCGTGCTCGTGCAGGAAAACTGGGTGAACTACTCAGATGCCGTCTATGACCGCGTGGGTAACATCCAGATGTCGCGCATCATGGGCGCGGATGTGCGTCTCGTGTCCGACGGCTTCGATATCGGCTTTCGCAAAAGCTGGGAAGACGCGCTGGAAAGCGTACGCGCCGCAGGCGGCAAGCCGTACGCGATTCCCGCCGGCTGCTCGGATCATCCGTTGGGCGGTCTCGGCTTCGTGGGCTTCGCTGAGGAAGTCCGGCAGCAGGAAGCGGAACTGGGCTTCAAGTTCGACTATATCGTCGTGTGCTCGGTGACCGGCAGCACGCAAGCAGGCATGGTGGTGGGCTTCGCCGCCGATGGCCGCGCCGACCGCGTGATCGGTATCGACGCGTCGGCCAAGCCCACGCAAACGCGCGAGCAGATCTTTCGGATTGCCAGGCAGACGGCCGAGCAGGTCGAACTGGGGCGTGACATCGTCGCGAAGGATATCGTCCTCGACGAACGCTACGGCGGCCCGGAATATGGTCTGCCGAATGAAGGCACCATGGAAGCCATTCGTTTGTGCGCAAAGCTCGAAGGTGTCCTGACCGATCCCGTCTACGAAGGCAAGTCGATGCAAGGCATGATCGACAAGGTACGGCTCGGCGAGTTTCCCGCCGGTTCGAAGGTGCTCTATGCGCATCTGGGCGGTGTGCCGGCGTTGAACGGCTATAGCTTCCTGTTCCGCAACGGTTGACAGGAATCCTGACGGCAATCCACGCGCTCAAGGGCGACGGAGAACGGTATGCGAACCCATGTCGAATTACGGACCACGCGTTGGCTCTGGCATCGGGAGCCGTCGCGCCTCACGCAGGTTTGCATCATGACTGACGCCACCGTGCCGCGCGATTTCGAACAGCAGTTGTCCACGCGGCTAGGCAACGCGCCACAGGTCGCGTGGCTGCATCTGAGCGATCCTGCCGTGACGCATGGCGAATGGTTGACCTCACGTGAACAGGCTCAGCACCATGCGCGCAGCCCGGAAGACCCGCTGGAACAGGCCATCGATCCGCTCCCGCGCGACAGCCGCCTGCTGCTCTGCTCAGAAGATCTGGCCGGGCTGGAGTGGCTAGGCGGCGTGCTCGGCCAGCAGGTTTTCTTCGCTCACTACCGTCCAGAAGCCGAGCCCGAGACGCAACTCGATGCCATCATCGCCACCGTGGAAGAAGTCCTGCGCGCCTCGTTGACGGAAAAGTGGGGCGATAGTTACTAGGCAGCCGCGTGTGCCCTCATGTGCGCCCGTGTGCGCGCTACATGCAGCGCGCGGCTGGGTGCCCGCGTTCAAACCTCTTCGGTACCGAGATGTGCCTTGAGCGCATCGATAAACACGCGCACCTTGGGCGCCGGATACCGTGCCGATGGGAACAGCGCATGAATGCCCGCTGCCGGCGTCGACCACTCCGGCAGCAGCCGCACCAGTCGGCCCGCCGCGACATCCTCCTCGATCGAAAAGTCCGTCAGCGCCGCGACGCCGCCGCCCGCGAGCGTCGCCGCCCGGCATGCCGGCGCGGTGTCGGCAAGAAATCCCCCCTTGAAGCGCACCGTCTGCTTGCGGCCGCGGCCGTTTTCCAGCGAGACCGTCAGCGGTTTGGCCAACACCGCCATGCCGACATACGGCAACTCGGTCAATGCGGCAAACGTTGACGGCATGCCCCAGGTCTCAACGAACCCGGGACTGGCGACCAGCCAGCGCGAGTAGCTGCCAATCTTCACGGCCCGATGACTCGAATCGGCCAGCCGTCCTACACGGATTGCGACGTCGATACCTTCCGCCAGCAGATTTACCAGCCGGTCGTTCGATACCAGTTCGATGTTGAGTTCCGGATGCTGCCACCGCAGCGCCACCAGCGTGGGCGCAACCACGATGGTGCCGTAATCGACCGGCGTGGCGACGCGCAGCGTGCCCCGCAACGCCGTGCCGCCCTGTTCGACCGCCTGGAGCGCTGCGTCAGCAATGCTCAGGATGAGCCGGCTCGCTTCGTAAAACGCTCTGCCCGCCTCGGTGACGCTCACATGCCGCGTGGTGCGCACCAGCAGGCTGGCCCCCACTTCCGCCTCGAGCCGCTGCATGTGCGTGCTGACCATGGTTTTCGCGAGCCCCAGCCGGTCGGCCGCCGCTGTCAGGGAGCCCGCCTCGATCACCGCCGCAAAAACCGCCAGCCGGTTGAGATTCACGTCGCTCGCGCTAGCCATTTGATTGTCCACTTTGAGAGGATAGAGTAACCACGATTATCCGTCTTCTCAGACCCTTGGGTGAGGCATAAGCTGAGTGAACTTACCGATGATCCCATTTGCCCCAAAGGCCCACTCCATGTCCTCATCCAAGCCCGCCCAGCCGATCCGCCTGCACACGACCCTGCTGTCCGGTCACGGCCACCGCGTCAAGCAGTTCCTGACGATGCTCGAGTTGCCGTTCACCACGATCGAACTGAACATGGCAGCCGGCGACAACCGCAAGCCCGCGCACCTTGCGCTCAATCCGCTTGGCGAAGTCCCGGTGATCGAAGACGGAGAGATCGTGCTGAGCGACTCGAATGCGATCCTGGTGTACCTCGCGCGCAAATATGCCGATCCGTCGTGGCTGCCGCAAGATCCGCTCGGCGCGGCCGCGGTGCAACGCTGGCTGTCGCTCGCCGCAGGCAAAATCGCCTACGGCCCGTGCACGGCGCGCCTCGTTACCGTGTTCGGCGCGCCGCACAACCTGGAAACCGCGCAAAAGATCGCGGTGAACCTGTTCAAGGTGATCGAGGACGAGTTGCGCGACAAGCCCTTCGCAGTGGGTCAGACGCCGACGATCGCCGACATTGCCGCGCATTCGTATATCGCCCATGCGCCCGAAGGCGGCATTTCGCTCGAACCGTACCCGCATATTCGCGCGTGGCTCAAGCGTATCGAAGCGCTGCCGCGTTTTCTGCCCATGCCCACCAGCAAGGCTGGGCTGCTCGCTGAGACCGAATAGTCCAGCACAGTCCGCTTCAGCACCGTTGCGGCTTCATCACCGTTTCGTTTAGCGAGTCCATCATGTCGACCCCTGCTCCTGCGCCCGGCTGGCGCGCCGCCGAATCCCCCTTTCACGCCGGCGAGCTTGCCGTGCAGGAGCGTGTGGGTGTGCGGGAGCGAATGAGCGTCGACGCACGGCGCGGGATTCGCGACTACATGCCGGACCAGCATCGGAAGTTCTACGCGGAACAACCGTTCATGGTGCTGAGCGGAGTGGATGCGACTGGACAGCCGTGGGCCACAGTGCGCGTCGGCGAACCGGGATTTGTGTCGACGCCGGATGAGCGGACCTTGCGCATCGCCGGACGCGGTCTGCCGGGCGATCCGCTCGCCGCGGCGTGGCAAGTCGGCGCGCTGGTCGGCGGACTCGGCATCCAGCCAGCCACGCGGCGGCGCAACCGCGTCAATGGCGTGGTTAGCGCAATGAATGACGGAGTCCTGACGATAAACGTCAGCCAGAGCTACGGCAATTGCGCGAAGTACATCCAGAGCCGCGCGCCCACTTTCGTGGCATCCGCGTCTGAAGGAAGCGCCGTGCAGGAAACGTACGCCGAACTCAGCGACGCCGACCGCGCACTGCTTGCGCGTGCCGACACCTTCTTCATTGCCAGCGCCAACACTTCCCGCGACGCCGGTCTCGCGCGCGGCGCCGATGTATCGCACCGCGGCGGCAAGCCCGGCTTCATTCGCGTCGACGACGCGCGCACCCTGACCACGCCTGAATTCGCCGGCAACCTGTTCTTCAACACGACAGGCAACCTGACACAGGATCCACGCGCAGGTCTGCTGGTGATCGACTTCGAAAGCGGCGATCTGCTGTATCTCGCCGTGGATGCCGAGATCATCTGGGATGGCGCCGAGCTTGCATCGTTTGAAGGTGCTGAGCGGCTCATGCGCTTTCATGTGCGCGAAGTCCGGCGCAGCGCGCACGTGTTGCCGTTTCGCTGGTCGGCCGTGCAGTACGCGCCGCAACTTGCGCGGATGGGAAGTTGGCAGGCGCAAGGAGCGGGAGATCTGGCCGCCGTCCCCGACTCGACGACGGTGCCGACTTTGACGGCAGGCGGCTGGCGCAAGATGAAGGTGGTCGACGTCCGCGAAGAAACGTCTTCGGCCCGCTCGTTCTATCTGCAAACCGTTGATGGCGCCGCGCTGCCCCACTTCGAACCCGGCCAGTTCCTGCCTATCCGCTTGCACGTGCCTGGGCTCGCCGCGCCGCTGATTCGCACCTACACACTCTCCGACGCGCATCACGGACGGCACTATCGCATCACCGTCAAGCGCGAAGGCCCGGCATCTGCGTGGCTGCATGAGCAGATCAAGCCCGGCATGGAAATCGAAACCAGGCTGCCGGGTGGCGCGTTCAAGCTCGAGCGCGGCAATCGGCGCCCGGTTGTTCTGCTGTCCGCCGGCATTGGCATCACGCCGATGATCGCGATGTTGAACAGCCTGCTTGCCGATATCAACGAACAGGCGCAACCCGAGCACATCTATTTCATTCACGGCGCGCGGTCCTCGAACGAACACCCGTTCGCCGATGTGCTCAAGGCCGCCGGGCAGGCGCATCCGAACCTGTCGGTGTATTTGCGTGACAGCCAGGCCACCGAGCCCGATGGAACGATTGCTTCGCACTCCGTGGGAAGAGTCGACGTCGACTTTCTGAAGCGCGTATTGCCGTTCGGCGACTATAACTTTTATCTGTGCGGTCCTGGCGCGTTCATGCAGGATCTCTATAACGGCCTGCGCGCGCTCAACATCGCGGACGAGCGGATTCGTTTCGAGGCGTTTGGACCGGCGAGCGTCACGCGTGGCGCAAACGCTGCGGTTGTGCAGCTAGCGGAGGATAGTCAGGTCGCCGAAGTTGCGCCGGTCGCGGCGGCGCGAGATCCCGAGCGGTTGTCGAAAGTCGTCTTCATGCAGACGAAACGCGACGCGATGTGGTCGAAGGAAGACGGAACCCTGCTCGACTTCGCCGAAGCGCAGGGCTTGACGCCGCCGTCGCTTTGCCGATCAGGGGCATGCGGCACCTGTTCGACCCGCGTACTGTCCGGCGAGGTCAGTTACCCGATCCCGTGCGACTTCGAGGCCGAGCCGGGTCATGCGTTGATCTGCTCGGCGATACCGGCGCGGACCGGCAACGGCGAAGCGTCCACAGTCGTTCTGGACCTGTAGCGATCAGGCAGATTGCAGAGAAAGCAGGGAGTGGACCAACCCTCGGCGCTTACTGCGGGCGGCGATGCGCTTCAGCGACGATCGCGCACGTTTGCAGATGCAGCTGCAATGCACGGCGGGCGACGGCTGCAACGCGGGCAAGCCAGCTGCTGGCGGCGGAAGTAGAAGTCGTGGTGACGTGGCTCATGGCAAGTTCCTGCTCGGGTTTAGGTTAACTACCTAGGTAATAACCCTATTATAGATGAGTTTTGCGGCGGCGCAACAAAACAAAATCTATTCGAGACAGGACTCGGAGCAGCATTTCTTACATCCAGATAACACAACAATCACAGAAAAATCTGATTTAAGCCTCCAGACTTACCCCAATCCGCTCGCATGTCTTTTGCGTTGCATCAATCCCGTCAATGCCCCATCCGGCAGTCCTCTCCGGGCATTTCAGCCCTATCTGAGTGATCGCGCCGCACCAATTCCTCTCCTTGACTCTGACGATCCGCCCTGCTGTACTAAATAAACCAAAGTGATTTAGTCGAAAACCAGCCCACCCTGTGTTACCCAGCGCAGCCAGTGAAGCTACGAGAGGCGCCCGCAGCGCCCTTGCATTATTGAATCGACCGCAGTCCACAACGTCGTCAATTATCCGGAGGAGCATCCCATGAATCTGAAATCCCGCAGGCATCCCGTCGTCCGTCGCATGGTTACCCTATGCGTCGCAGCATCCGCCGTGTGGTGCGCCAGCGCCGCGCAGGCGGCCGACCAGGCCGTCGTCGGCCTGATCACCAAGACCGATACGAACCCGTTCTTCGTAAAGATGCGCCAGGGCGCAGACGCCGCCGCGCAGAAGGACGGCGCCAAGCTGCTGACGGCCGCCGGCAAGTTCGACGGCGACAACGCGAGCCAGGTCACCGCGATCGAAAACATGATGACGGCGGGCGCCAAGGCGATTCTGATCACGCCGAGCGATACCAAGGCCATCGTGCCGAGCATCAAGAAAGCCCGCGCCGCCGGCGTGATGGTGATCGCACTCGATACGCCGACCGACCCGCAAGATGCCACGGACGCCCTCTTCGCCACCGACAACTTCAAGGCCGGCGTCCTGATTGGCCAGTACGCGAAGGCGGCGATGGGCGGCAAGCCGGCCAAGATCGCCACGCTCGACCTGGCGCCTGGCGTCTCCGTAGGCGTGCTGCGCCATAACGGGTTCCTGCAGGGTTTCGGCGTCAAGGAAGGCGACCCGGCCATCGTCTGTAGCCAGGACACGCGCGGCGACCAGTCGAAGGGACAAACGGCGATGGAGAACTGCCTGCAGAAATCGCCAGGCATCAACGTGGTCTACACGATCAACGAACCGGCTGCGGCGGGGGCGTATCGCGCGCTCAAGGCGGCAGGCAAGGACAAGGACGTGATGATCGTATCGATCGACGGCGGTTGTGAAGGTGTCCGTAACGTCAAGGCCGGCGCCATTGCCGCGACGTCGCAGCAGTATCCGCTGAAGATGGCGGCACTCGGTGTGGATGCAGGCGCCGAGTATGCGAAGACCGGCAAGAAAGCATCGGGCTACCACGACACCGGCGTCACGCTCATCACCGACAAGGCGATGAACGGCGTCGACAGTAAAGACACCACCTTTGGTCTCGCCAACTGCTGGGGTCAATAAGCATTACCAGGTAAGTGGGGGACCCGTCCATGGGTCTCCCACGGATTTACCGCGTGGCCCCTGAGTCACGCGCCAGCATCGAGGATACTCATCATGTCGACACCCTCTGCACCGGCCGGCGGCCACCGCCCCTTTTCCGAGCGTCTGCCTTCGCTCGCCGAAATCGGTCCACTCATTGCGCTCGTGCTTGCCTGTGCGTTCTTTATCTCGCAGAGTAACCGCTTCCTGTCGTTCCAGAACCTCTCGCTGATTCTTCAGCAGACCATGGTGGTCGCCGTGATTGCGATCGGCCAGACGCTCATCGTCCTGACGAGCGGCATCGATCTGTCCTGCGGCATGGTGATGGCGTTCGGCTCGATCGTCATGACCAAGTTTGCGGTCAATCTCGGCGTGCCGCCGATCCTTGCGATCTTTTGCGGCATTGCGGCCAGCGCCCTGTTCGGCGCATTGAACGGAGTCCTGATTACGCGCATCAAACTGCCCGCGTTCATCGTCACGCTCGGCACGCTGAATATCGCCTTCGCCCTCACGCAGATCTACTCGAATGCGGAGAGCGTGTCGAATCTGCCCGATGCGATGATGTTCCTCGGCAACACCTTCAGCATCGGCCCCGCTCAGGTGACCTACGGCACCGTGTTGACGCTGCTGATGTATCTGGGTACGTGGTTCGTGTTGCGCGACACCGTGCCCGGCCGGCACCTGTACGCGCTCGGCAATAACGCCGAAGCCGCGCGTTTGATGGGCCTGTCGTCGACGCGCATCCTGCTCACCGTCTACACGCTGGCCGGAGCCATCTACGGTATCGCCGCCCTGTTGTCGGTCTCGCGCACGGGTGTGGGCGATCCCCAAGCCGGGCAAACCGAAAACCTCGACAGCATTACCGCGGTGGTGCTCGGCGGCACCAGTCTGTTTGGCGGCCGAGGATCGATTGTGGGGACCTTGCTCGGCGCGCTGATCGTGGGCGTGTTCCGCAACGGTTTGACGTTGATCGGCGTGTCTTCGGTGTACCAGGTATTGATCACCGGCATGCTGGTCATTCTCGCTGTCGCTGCCGACAAGCTGTCCCACCGCGGCGCTCGATGAGCCATCAGGAGTCTGTCATGTCTACACCTCAAGCTACTGCTACTGCGACGCCTGTGCTGCAGGCCCGCGGACTCATCAAACGCTACGGACAGGTCACGGCCCTCGACGGCTGCGATTTCGAAGTGATGCCCGGCGAAATCATGGCCGTCATCGGCGACAACGGCGCCGGCAAGTCGTCATTGATCAAGGCGCTCTCCGGCGCCACGGTGCCCGACGAAGGCGACATGCTGCTGGATGGCAAGCCGGTCAAATTCCGTAGCCCGCTCGATGCGCGTGAACAAGGCATCGAAACCGTTTATCAGGACCTCGCGGTGGCGCCCGCCATGAGCATCGCCGAAAACCTGTTTCTGGCGCGCGAACTGGTCAAACCCGGCTGGCGCGGTTCGATCTTCAAGATGATCGACAAGCGCCGCATGCTGGAAGAGGCCACTGCGCATATGAAGGGTCTGCAGATCGGCATCCGTTCGATGCGTCAGGCGGTGGAAACGCTCTCCGGCGGACAGCGCCAGGGTGTCGCCGTGGCGCGTAGCGCGGCATTCGCGCGCCACGTCGTGATTCTCGACGAGCCAACTGCCGCACTCGGTGTGAAGGAAGGCAACATGGTGCTCGAATTGATCCGGCGCGTGCGCGACCGCGGCCTGCCGGTGATCCTGATCAGCCACAACATGCCGCACGTGTTCGAGATTGCCGACCGCATTCACATCCAGCGGCTGGGACGGCGCGCGGCCCTCGTCAATACCAAGGACATCCACATGTCCGAGGCCGTTGCCATCATGACCGGCGCCAAGGAAGCGGACGTCAAGGCCATCGCATGATGCACGTTCCCTGCTGACGGGCGCTCACGATGGATACCACCGGCACCCGCTCGCCGCTCAAACGCACGGTCGGCTCGAATCAGGTCGGCATGCGGCAATTCAACGAGCGGATCGTGCTGCAGGCGATCCGCTTGCACGGTCCGCTTGCCAAGGCCGAAGTCAGCCGGTTAACGCGTCTGTCGATGCAGACCGTTTCGATGATCGTCGACCGCCTGATCGACGATGGTTTGCTGGCACGGCAGCCGCGCGTGCGCGGGCGTATCGGTCAGCCCTCGGTGCCGATTGCATTGCGGCCCGAAGGGGCGTATACGATCGGCATCAAGGTCGGGCGCCGCAGCCTCGATGTGCTCGCCATGGATTTCGTGGGACACGTGTGCAGCCGCGATGTACTCGAGTATGCGTATCCCGACCCGCGAGTGCTGTTTCCCGCGCTCGAAAGCAAGCTCGCGCGCATCAACGAAACGCTCGGTGAGCGCGCAAAACAGGTGGTCGGCGTGGGCGTCGCCGCCCCGTTATGGCTGGGCGGCTGGCGAGATTTTCTGGGTGCACCGCCGGACGCACTCGAAGCGTGGCACGACATCGATATACGCGCCCGTATCGCGGCCATGACGGGACTGCCCGTCGAGTTCGCCAAAGACACAACTGCCGCCTGCGCCGCAGAACTCGTGATGGGCCAGGGCCGCGGCATCCATAACTTTCTCTATCTGTTTGTGGGAACGTTCATTGGCGGCGGCATGGTGATCGATGGGCGGCTGCATGGCGGCCCACACAATAACGCAGGGGCCGTCGGCTCGATTCCGCTGGCCGGTGGTGTCGTGGGGCAGCAAGCTGGGCTTCCGGCCAAGCACAAATTGGCGCGTCAGCTACTTCATGCGGCGTCTGGCTTTGTGCTCGAACAACTGCTCAGCGATGCGGGTGCGCCGGCCGCCGCCGCCCACGATCATCGCGCGTTGACGCCGGAGTGGTGGCGTGTGACCGAACAGTGGCTCGATACCGCATGCCCGGCGATTGCCGGCGCGCTCATCAACGCGACCGCCCTGCTCGATCTCGAAGCGGTGGTGATAGACGGTGAACTCGATCGCCAACTGGTGCGTGAGATCATTCGCCGTACTGAGCGTGTGCTGGATGGTTTCGAATGGGAAGGCATGGTGCGTCCGCAATTGCTGGAAGGCACCATCGGCGCGGACGCCCGCGCCATGGGCGGGGCGATTCTGCCGCTCTATGCGCACTTTGCGCCTGTGCATGAGCTGTTTCTCAAGCCGGCTACGGAGGCGGGGTATTGAGGCGAAGTTTGCCGTGCGGTCAGGCCAGAGCCCCACTCAACTCCGCTTCACCCCAGCCGCACCCGGCGCAGCCGGCGCCTTCGGTTGATCAAGCAACGGCTGCAACGCAGGCGCCAGCGACTTCAACAACTGCACCGACATCGCACTCGTAAAGTCATACCGTGCCGCATAAGGCTCGTGAACATAAGCCGTCAGCGTTCCATAAAACCGGTCGCCCATCATGAACACGAAGGTCGCACTGCGATTGACCTTGCGCGACTCGATCAGCCGTCCGCCTTTCGCCCACACTTCGAAGCGTTGATCGCCCGTGCCGGTTTTGCCATACACCGGCAGCGTCTTGCCGTCGGGGAAAGTCATGCCGTCCGCGAGCCGTTTGGCCGTGCCGCCCTGCACGACATCGCTCAACATCCCATGCACGACATTGACGATTTGCGGCGACAACTGCGTCTGCGGTGCGACCGTCGCACGCACAAAGTGCGTTTCGTAAGGCGTATCTTTAGCGAAATCGAGTTGCGCGATGCTTTCAGTCGGCACCTTGTCGCCGCCGTTGGCGATCACCCCCATCAGTTGCGCGAGCGCTGCCGGCCGGTCACCGGATGCGCCAATTGCCGCCGCGTACGAAGGCGTCAGATTGGCGAACGGATAGCCGAGCGCCTGCCACGACTTGTCGATTGCCGCGTAGGCGTGCAGTTCAATCATGCGTTTGATACGGCGATCCTGAGTGGCGTGATAGCGCGTTTTGAATAGCCACGAATACGTCGACACCCGCACATCGTGGCTCGCGTCCTGAACCTGGTCGAGGGTGGAGTCCGGGTGCTCGCGCAGATAGTTGACCAGCCACAACTCCAGCGGATGCACGCACGAAATATAGCCGCGGTCGTTCAGATTGAAACGGTCCATGCTGTATTTCGTATAGAGCTTCGCAAGATCGTCGTCGGTGAGCCACTGCGCCGGCGTGTTCTTGAGCTGCTCGCGCATCTGCGTATCGAACCAACCCTGCGCGCCATTGGGCGCGACGCTGCGCAACACCGTGGCGATCTTCGGCGGCGACTTATGCACGGTGCGCAACATCACGGCCAACGCTTCATCAGGCGTCTTGCCGTGATATTTCGTGTAGAAGCGCTTCATATACACGCGGCTTTCCTGATCGGCGAAGCGGCTTAGATAAAGCTGGCGCGCAGCGGGATCGTCGAGCCATTGCGTCGACGGCCCGGAGGTCTGAATCATTTCGTAACGCACGATATCGCGCATCAGGCGCACAAACACCAGATTCACCGAATGCTGGAAGGCGCGGTGCACCGTCAGGATCTGACTGTTATCGCTCGACTCAAAATTGGTGAAGGTCTGCGCACCACCGCCGGTGTAAAACGTTTCGCCTGCGCTAGCCGAGTATTTTCGCTCCACCGCGGCATCGAGCATGGCTTGCAGCGAATGATCCGGCGTTTTGATCAGGTAATCGAGCGCCCAACGCGTCAGCACGTCCTGCGGATCGGGCTGGACGCGCTTCAGGTCCGCGACGCTTAGCGATGCATAACGATCGTGTAGATCAGTGACGATCTGCAGATACGTGATGACCGTACGCAGTTTCGCGGTAGAGCCGAGATTCAGGCGCGAGCCCGAATTGATATCGAACGGTTCGTTGACGCTGTCCGTCTGCACGCGCACGAGATTCGCACCATCGTGCCGTTCATACAGCGTCAGGCTGTAAGTGATCTTTGAAGGATCGTCACCGGGACGCAGCATTTCAAAGCCGAAAAGTCCCGCTGCCTGGGCGCCGTCCTTGGTACCCGCGGCCGCGAGCCGTTCGCTCACCGCCTGCTGAACGGCGCTATTCAACGTGCCGGTAGCCTGCAGGTCGAGCCGGTCGAGTTCATAAAAGCTTCTCATACCGAGTGCGTCCAACAGATGCGCGCGCATCGAGGTCACCGCCTTGCGGCTGATGAACGAATCATTTGCCTGCCTAACCGGCGTGGGATTCAGCGCGATTTTCGCATTCAGCGCCGCGTCGCGCAGCGAGGTGGAAATTACGCCGCCCGTTGCGAGGAGCCGCAAATAGCTGTCCGTCATGCGTTGCAGTTCGGCGTATCCGTGATGCAGAAAGTACGACGGTGCGCGCTGCGCAATCATCAGCGAGAGCACCTGCCGGAACGCCAGCGCCTGTTCGGTCAGATTGTCGGCCGAGGATGGCGCGTTCAGAAGCGTGTTGATCTCGCCGAAGTCGCGTCCGTACCACGCCGCCAGTCCGTCGCCCATGCCGTTGATCTCGCCGCCGCCAGGTTGCGCCGAGAGCGGCACCGAATTCAGGTACTGAACGACGATTTCGCGCCGCGCCGGCATGGTCTGCGGTCCATCCAGATAAGCGCGCACCGAAGCGGACGCGATTTGCCGCAGCTTTTCCGGCGGCGACGCGGTACGGCCATCCGGCGAGTGACGGAATTTTTCGATCTGGGTCGCGAGCGTACTACCGCCAGGTTGCAACTGATGGTGGTTGAATATCCGCACGCCCTGATCGAGCAGCGCGTGGCCAAACCGGCCCCAATCGAGTGCCGGATTGCGGTTGGGCTGATTGGGATCGAGTAATTCGCGGTCCTCGATAAACAGCAGCGAGTTCACGACGACCGGCGGAATCGCCTCGAAGCTGCCGTAAATCCGCCGCGGATACGTGGCGTCGAAAAGTGGCGCGCCGGTGCCGTCGAACAGTTTCAGGCCGGCCTGATCTTTCTCCCGATACGGCAGAAACAAACCTTCGTCGCTGAGCGCGAGCATGCGCTCGGAATCGCGCGCTTGCGAGGCCACCGCGAAACCGCGCGCGCTCAGACGTTGCTGAAACGAAGGCAGCAACGAATAGCCGAGCCGTTCGTCGTAGGGGCCGTTGGTGGGGAAGCGGATATTGGGGCTCGCACCCTCTGCCAGCGTGAAATCGACATCACGTGTCAGTTCGGACAAATAGCGCGCCTGCAGGCGGGAGGTTTCAATCTCGATCTGGCAAAGCTTTGCCAGAATTGCCAGCGCCACCAGCAAGGCTGCGACTAGCGACCATTTGAACCACCTCCATGCGGAAGCACCGCCGGCAGTACGAGGCGGAAATCGAACGAGTGGCCGATTCATGGAAGGATCTCCCTGGCAGGCACGCATCCGACAATCAGGCCTGCATCTGGCCCAGTGTAGCCCGGATCGCGAAAACCTACCGGCTACTGAAATCCCGCACAGTCTCGCGCCAGCAACACCGTTTCAGCAAGTCGTGGCGCAGCGGCGAGCGAAATGAGATATTGGGCGTTTCGGCGCCAGGATCATCAGCATCCCTACACACGCCAGTGCGCCCCCCCGCCTCTCACGCCGCCATTTTCCGCTCGCGTAACAGCCGCACGAATGCCTCGGCAGGTGGCGACAGCACACCGCCTTTGCGCGACACAATGCCGAACGTTTGTGACTGCGACTTGAGTTTGACCGGCAGGATTCGCAGCATTTTGTGCTTCACGAACAGTTCCGCAATGCCGGTCGGCAAGACCGATACCAGATCCGCGGCCTGCTGAAGCAACGCGACTGTCACAAAGGTCGACGCGGTCGAAATCGGACTCACGGGCATGTTCAGTCCGGCCAGATCCATTTCGCGCTCCAGCAGCGCGTGCAGCGGCATATGACTGGGATAGGTCACCCAGCGGTGTGCGGCCAGATCGCGCAGGCTCACATTCTTGCGCGACATGGGCGGATGGCTCGCACCCACCACCACGGAGAGCGGCTCGTCGCCCAACGACTGGTATTGATAGCGGGAAGGATCGGCGCTGACCGCGGCCCGTCCGATCACCAGGTCGAGGCGGCCCTCGTCCAGTTGCAGCAGCATCCGAGCGCTCGTGTCTTCGACAATCTCGATCGCGAGATTCGGCTGGCTCGCATGCAGCGTGTTGAGCACCGGCACCACGGCGTCGGGAATCGCGCCCATGATCGCGCCGATTGCCAGACGCCCGCCCCGCCCCGAGCGGATTTCCGCAATGTCCTGGCACAGCGAGGTGAGGTCCGTCGCCATCAGCCGCGCATAGCGGATCACGCAATGCCCGAACTGGTTCGCGATCATGCCGTTTTTCGAGCGCTCGAAAAGCGGTGCTTCCAGCATGGATTCCAGTTCCTGCAGCGCCTTGCTCGCCGCCGATTGCGTCATAGCCATCGTGCCCGCCGCCTTGTGCAGGGACTTGTGATCGTCGAGCGCAATCAGCAATTGCAACTGCTTCATGCGCAGGCGCGATAGCAGCACGTTCAAGGTATTTTTCATGTGAGTCGTAAAAGCGATCACCGGATGGAAACAATTCACTATACAGGCTGGAGCGGGGCGTCGTATAGTCGAAGCCGGAGACAATCAGGACACCCTGCCGGGCGCGTGCACCACGCGGTTATTGCTGCAGTTTGCCTTGAGCCATAGCGTCAACCGTTCGTCATTCAATCCTAAGCAAACCGAACCATCATGAATCAAGCCATCAGCCAGACTACTTATCGCGGCGTGTTTCCCGTTGCGCCGACCATTTTCGACGACGAAGGACGTCTCGATCTCGAAGGCCAGAAGCGCTGCATCGACTTCATGATCGACGCGGGTTCGAACGGCTTGTGCATTCTCGCGAATTTTTCCGAGCAGTTCGCCCTCTCCGACGACGAACGCAGCACCTTGATGCGTGTGGTGCTCGAGCACGTTGCGGGCCGGGTGCCCGTGATCGTCACGACCACGCATTTCAGCTCCCACGTATGTGCCGCGCGCAGCCGCGCGGCGCAGGATGCGGGCGCGGCGATGGTGATGGTGATGCCGCCGTATCACGGCGCGACGATCCGGGTCGGCGAGCGTGGCATCTATGAGTTCTACAAGAAGGTTTCCGACGCGATCGATATTCCGATCATGATCCAGGACGCGCCGGTGGCGGGCACGGCCCTGTCGGCACCGTTTCTCGCGCGGATGGCGCGCGAACTCAGCAATGTGTCGTACTTCAAGATCGAAGTGCCGCAGGCCGCGGCCAAGCTGCGCGAGTTGATCGAACTGGGCGGCGAGTCCATCGTCGGTCCGTGGGACGGCGAAGAAGCCATCACGCTGATGGCCGATCTGGATGCAGGCGCAACCGGTGCAATGACGGGCGGCGGCTATCCCGACGGCATCCGTCTGATCGTCGACGCTTACGCGGCCGGCGACACGGAACTGGCAGCGTCCCACTATCAGCGCTGGCTGCCGCTCATCAACTACGAGAATCGCCAGGGCGGTCTTGCCACGCCCAAGGCATTAATGAAAGCGGGCGGTGTCATCAAGTCCGATGCGGTCCGTCATCCGCTGCTGCCGATGCATCCCGCGACCCGTGAAGGCCTCCTGACGATTGCCCGACGCCTCGACCCGGTCGTCCTGAGCTGGGGCAAGTAAGTCCGGCGCGTCAGGTCGACGCCGCCAGTGCTCATTCCGGTCAAGCCAGTCTTCATGTTTGAATGACTGGCTTGACCTCACTGCCGAATGAGTCTTCCCAATACTGCCTGACTGCCATTGCGCCGGACGTTTGCTGTCCCGCCTGGCGCGAAGCCATGTCCGGCACCTGCTCGAGCCGGACCACAGCGCTGGTCACCACCGCTACCCCCGTCCTCCCTACCCTGCGCCCGGTCGTCGGAAAACACCCCGTCGCCTGACGCAGACTTGCCTATTCCGCCTTATACGCAGACTCCACCAAAGCGGATGCAGGCGCGCGCAAAAAACCCCGATATAACCGCGGACGGAAATTGAGTAACATAGGACCGCATCCCCTCACTCACTTGTCCATGACCGCCCACTCTCGAGAACTCACGCCGGAAACGCTCACCGCGCTCCTCGAACGCGTTGCCAAAGAGGACGCTGCCGCACTGCGGGAGCTATATGATGCGGCTGCGCCGAAACTGTTTGGCCTTGCGCTCCGTATATTGACCAAGCACGAGTGGGCCGAAGAGGTCCTGCAAGACAGTTTCGTCAACATCTGGCGTTTCGCGGGCGACTACCGGCGCGGTTTGTCGGCGCCCATGACGTGGATGTCGGCGATCGTACGCAATCGTGCGCTCGACCACCTGCGACGGGTGAACACGCAGGAAACAGAATGGAGTGAGGCGTTGGACGATCTTGTGGCCACGGGAGACCCCGATCCGGAAACACTCTCAGCCGTCAGCCTGCAGGCACGGTTGCTGGACGGGTGTATGCAGCAGCTCGAACCGGCGCAGCGTCAGGCGGTCGCGCTGGCGTATCTGCGCGACCAGAGCCATAGCGAGATTGCCGACACGCTCACCGTGCCGCTTGGCACGGTCAAGTCGTGGATCCGGCGCGGCCTCGCCAAACTGAAAAGCTGCCTCGGTGGGGGTCTCTGATGAACTTGCATCGGTATCCTCAACTGGTGGACCTGCTCGCAGCCGAATACGCGCTCGGCACCTTGCGTGGCGGCGCACGGCGACGGCTGCAAATGTATGCGGAACATGACGTCGTCATTCGCGACTCGCTGGATGAGTGGCAACAGCGGCTCGCGCCTTTGGCCGAACTCGTGCCGCCGCGCATGCCGTCGGCGGCGGTCTGGGAAGCCATCGAGCAGCGCCTCGGCATCGTCCTGGGACGGGTCACGGCACCGACCCGCGAGCCCGTGCCGCCACCTCAGGCGCCCAGCCCGGCTCGCCCGGCGCGCGGCCGGCTGGACAACCTCGCTTTCTGGCGCGGCTGGGCCATCGGCGTGACGGTTGTCGCGGCGATCGCCGTGTTCGTCGCCGTACGCTCGCTCTTGCCGTTCGGAGCGACCACGCCGGAGCCCGCGCAGACCGTCGCGCAGGAACCCGCGGCCGAGGTATCGCATGTGGCGGTGCTCAACGACAAGAACGCCCAGCCGATCATGCTGGTGGCGTGGGACGAAACCCATTCGACCATGACGCTGCACCGGCTCGGCGACGTCCAGCTGCCACCCGACCGGGCGATGCAGTTGTGGGGCATCCCCGCCAGCGGCCATCCGGTCTCGCTCGGCGTGTTGCCCAACAGCGGCAACGGCAAGGTCAGCGCCGCAGCGCAACGGCCGGAAAGCTACGCGGCGCTGGCGATTTCGATCGAACCGCCGAACGGCTCGCCGAATCCGAATGGCCCGAGTGGCCCAGTGGTATTCAGCGGCAAACTGTTGCCGGTATCCTGAACTCAACATATGACGCCGGCGCCTGCCAGAGAAACAGCAGGTGCCGGCCCCCTCACTCTTATGATGCAAAGCTTTTACGAAGCCACCGTGCTTCGGCCCGAACGGGCCCGCTTGTCCGGCAAGCGTGCCGCTGACGTGTGCATTATCGGCGGCGGCCTTGCGGGGCTGTCGACCGCGCTCGGCCTCGTCGAGCGCGGTGTGCGCGATGTGGTCGTCCTCGAGGCGCAGCAGGTGGGCTTCGGTGCATCCGGGCGCAATGGCGGCTTCGTGTTCGGCGGCTACAGCCTCGACTGCGCCGACCTGCTCAAGATTCTCGGCGCGGCGCGCGCCCGCGAGCTCTACACGCTGACGACCGACGCCGTCGCCCTGATGCGACAGCGCATTACGCGCTATGGCATCGAATGCGACGCGACCCACGCGGGCGTCATCCTCGCCAACTGGTTCGATGAACCCGCCCGGCTCGACACGCAGCGCCGTCTGATGAAAGAGTCGTTCGGCGTCGACTGGGAGCCGGTTGCGGCGGATACGCTCGCCACGCAACTCAAAACGAGCCGCTATCACGGCGGGCTGCTCGAGCGCAACGCGTTCCACTTTCATCCGCTGAAGTATGTGCTCGGCGTCGGCGCGGCCGTCGCCGCGGCGGGCGCGCAGATCTACGAGCACTCGCCGGTCGTACGGCTGCAGCGGCAAGGCAGCGGTTTTCTGGTCGAAACCGCCGAAGGTGCCGTCGAGGCGCGCCGGGTCGTGATGGCGGGCGGCGGCTACGCGCGCAACGTCTATCCCCGCGTCGAGCGCGCGGTGCTGCCGATCGCCACGTACGTGATGGCCACCGAACCGCTAGGCGCGCGTCTGAAAGAAGCGATCGGCACCGAGGCCGCGATCTACGACACCCGCTTCGCCTTCGACTACTATCGCCCGCTGCCCGATACCCGCATCCTGTGGGGCGGACGCATCTCGGTGCTGAACCGCGAACCGCAAGCCATTGCGCGGCTGCTGCGGCGCGATCTGCTGAAGGTCTATCCGCAGCTGCACGACGTGCAGATCGAGCACGCGTGGGGCGGCCTGATGAGCTACGCGCGGCACAAGATGCCGCAAATCGGTCAGAGCGCCGACGGCGTCTGGTATGCGGTCGGCTTTGGCGGCCATGGCATGGCACCCACCACGGTGTCCGGCGAACTGCTGGCAGCGGCGCTCGCCGGCGAGCGTCCGGTGCCGGAAGCCTTCGGCGCATTTGGTCTGACGCATACCTTCGGCACGCTCGGACTCGCTGCGGCCCAGTTGACCTACACCACGATGCAGGCCCGCGATGCGCTCGCCGCGCGCCGCCGCGCACCGTCCTGAACCGGCACGTCACGCATACGCCCGACCGAGCGGCCTGGCCGCACGCGATACGTCCGGCGAGGCCGCCAGACAAGCGGCCCACGCCACGCAGACGGTCAATTTCGACATGCTAGAATGCGCCGTCATCGCCGCTGAAATACACAATGAAAAAGGGAAGCAAGGCCGCCGCGCCGGATCAAAGCGGCATCCCGTCTGAACCTCGGCGCGGCGACTCCCGCCGCAAGTACGATCCGGAAGAGACGAAGCGCAACATCCTCGAAGTCGCTACCCAGGAATTCTCCGCCATGGGGCTGGCCGGCGCGCGCGTGGACGCGATCGCCGAGCGCACCAATACCACCAAGCGCATGCTGTACTACTACTTCGAGAGCAAGGAAGGGTTGTACCAGGCGGTGCTGGAAAAGGTGTACACGGACATTCGCGTACTCGAACAGGACCTGCACGTCAGCGAACTCGACCCCGCTGAAGGCATGCGCAAGCTGGTGGAATTCACCTTCGACTATCACGACCGACATCGCGATTTCGTGCGGCTCATCACCATCGAAAACATTCACGGTGCGAAGTTCGTCGAGCAGTTGAAGACCTTCAAGAATAGCAACGCGAGTGCGATCCACACCATCGAAGATCTGCTGGCGCGCGGCATCGCGAGCGGGCAGTTCCGCAGCGACGTGGATGCCATCGATCTGCACCTGCTCATCAGTTCGATGTGCTTTCACCGCATCGGCAATCGCCATACGTTCGGCACGGCTTTTGGCCGCGATCCGTCGCATCCACGGCTGCGCGCGCGGCACCGCGCGATGATCGTCGATGCGGTCATGCGTTTCCTGCGTAACGAAGCCTGATATCCCGCCCATTAAAAAACGCCTGCGAGCCATCAGGTTCGCAGGCGTTTTTGTTTAGGTTTGCTTCGCTTCTTCTAGTGTCGTTTCATCGCACGCGCAGGCTCAATCGGTCAGCACGATCCGCTTGATATCGCCGACGATGAAGATGTACGACAGCGCGCCAATCAACGCGATCACGCCGATGAACACCAGCGCGCCGACAAACGAACCGGTCCACGCCACGATCAGACCCACTGCGAGCGGCGTGATGATGCCGGCGAGATTCGCGGCGAAGTTGAAGATGCCGCCGGTCACACCGAGCAAGCCGTCCGGTGCGATATCCGACACGAGCGTCCAGCCGAGTGCCGCCATGCCCTGCGCAAAAAACGCCCCCGACAGAATCACGATCACCGTCACATTGCTCTCGACATAGTTGGCAAGAATGATCGTCGAGGCGAGCAGCAGGCCGGCGATGATCGGCAGCTTGCGCGCCACGTTGGGTGAAACCCCTTTCCGCAGCAGCCAGTCCGAAAACGTGCCGCCGAACATCACGCCGATCGACGCAGCGATAAACGGCATGATCGCGAAGAAGCCAATCTTGAGCCAGCCCATGTGACGCTCGGTGGCCAGATAGGTCGGGAACCACGTGAGGAAGAACACCAGCGTCGAATTGCCCGCGAACTGGCCGAGACAGATGCCGCTCAACTGGCGATGCTTGAGCAAGCGGCCAATGGTGCGCCACTCGAAGCCGCCCGACTTCTCCTTCGCTTCGCCAGGTGCCGTCTTGCGGTGCGTCAGGCCACCGCCCGCCTCGATATATTCGAGTTCCGCGGCATTGGCGGCCGGATGATCGCGCGGCTCGCGATAGCAGAACCACCAGACGAGACCGAACACCAGACCCACCGCGCCCACGACGTAGAACAGCGAACGCCAGCCGAACGCGCCCATCAGCGCAAACAGGAACGGGCTGAAGAACGCCAGACCGATGTATTCGCCGACGGTGTAGGTGCCTGTCGCCATGGCCCGTTCGTTTTGCGGGAACCAGGTGGCCACGACGCGGCTATTGGTCGGAAAGCACGGCGATTCCGCCACACCCAGCCCGAGCCGCAACGCAAACAACGGCGCGATGCCATGCACCAACCCTTGCGCGAGCGTGAACAGCGACCAGAACGTCATCGCCAGAAAATATGTGACCTTGCTGCCGAAGCGGTCGAGAAACAGGCCGCCCGGAATCTGAGAGGCCACATAGCTCCAGGAAAACACCGAGAACATCAGCCCCATCAGCGCGGCGTTGATGCCGAGTTCCCTGGTCAATTGCGGCGCCGCGATGCCTAGCACCGTGCGGTCGAGATAGTTGATCATCGTGCCGATTGCGAGCAGCGCGAGGATCCGGTAACGCGCCTTGGAACGGCGCACGCCGGTTGCGGCGGCGCCAGCCGGGAGCGCATTCTGCTCCGGCAGATCGGATGGGGTGGGATGAATCGGATGCGGCATGTCTGTCTCCTCCATGTGTATTGGATGTGCTGCGCGACGCTTCTATTCGCGCGGCAACAGCGACTGGAAGTGCGCGAACATCCGCTCGGCATCCGGCTCCAGTCCGGTAAAAATGCGGAACGCGTCGACCGCCTGAAACACCGCCATGCCGCCGCCGCTGAGCGTGCGGCACCCCGCCGCCTCGGCTGCCTGCAGCAAAGCGGTGCGGATCGGGAAGTAGACGATGTCGGCCACCCACAGGTGGCTGTGCAGCAACTCCGCAGGCAAGGGCATGCCGGGCAGCTTGGCCATGCCGGTGGGCGTGGCGTGAATCAGGCCGTTGGCTGGCGCCACCGCATCGGCCAGCGACTCGCCGGCCTGCACGGTGGAAGCGGGAAAGCGCTGCTGCAGTTCGTCGGCGAGAATGCGCGCGCGGCCCGCGTCGACGTCGAATAGCGTCAGCGTTTGTGTGCCCATCATCAGCGCCGCGTGCGCAACCGCCGCGCCCGCGCCGCCGGCGCCAAGCTGGACGACGCGTTCGAGTGCCACGTCCGGCAAGCCGCGCTGAAAGGCGCGGGCGAATCCCGACCAATCGGTGTTGTGGCCGATGCGTTTGCCGTCTTTCAGGAGCACCGTGTTGACCGCGCCTAGTGCGCGTGCGTCGTCGGACAGTTCATCGAGCAACGGAATGATCTGCTGCTTGCACGGATACGTGACGTTCAGGCCGTTGTAGCCCATGCGCTCGGCTGCAAGGAGAAGGTCCGGCAACGCGGCGACGTCGACCTTGAGCGCATCCAAATCGATGCGGCGATACACGTACGGCAGGCCGAGCTGGCTACCCTCTTCCTCATGCATCGACGGCGTGAGCGAGCCGCCAATGCCCGAGCCGATCAAGCCCACCAGATACGATGGCTTCTTCGCGGGCGTGCTCATTTTGCAGTCCTCGCTTTCAGAAGCGTCGCCATCCGCTCCAGCGCCAGCACGTAGCCCTGCGTGCCGCAGCCGATGATGACCGCTTCAGCAATGGCCGACACATACGAATGGTGCCGGAATGCTTCACGGCGATGCACATTCGAAATGTGAACTTCAATCACCGGCTTGTCGATCGCGCTCAATGCGTCGGCGATTGCCACCGACGTATGCGTGAAAGCAGCGGGATTGATGACCACGCCGTCCACCTTCGTACGGGCCGCGTGCAGCCAGTCGATCAATTGATGCTCGGCGTTGGACTGGCAGAAATCGAGCACCAGGTCGAGCCGTTCTGCTGCATTGCGGCACATCTGCGCGACGTCATCGAGCGTTTCCGAGCCGTAGATAGCCGGCTCGCGCGTGCCGAGCAGGTTGAGATTGGGTCCGTTCAGGACCAGCACCGAGGCGAAACTCATTGCGGCCACTCCATAAAATTCGGGCGCAGGTAAGGTAACCGGCATGGCTACTTTTCCCGACTGTGGGACTAGTGTGCGCCAGTTTAATGGTGCGGTCTTCTGGGGTTTATACGAATTTGTACGATCTAGTTAGTTTGTATAGAATCAACCAAACTTGAGCTAATGTGGCAGATACTGGCCTTTGGTTCGATATTCAGATGTAACAAGCTGGTCCATTTCTTGCCGCAGGAGCCGTTCATGCAACGTTCAATTGCCACCGTTTCGATTAGTGGAACACTGGTAGAAAAGCTGACCGCAATCCAGGCGGCAGGCTTCGACGGTGTCGAGATCTTCGAAAACGACCTGCTGTATTTCGACGGTTCGCCCGCCAACGTGCGCCGTATCGCGGCGGACCTCGGTCTGAAGATCATGCTGTTCCAGCCGTTTCGCGATTTCGAGGGCGTGAGCGCCGAGCGCCTCGCGCGCAATCTCGATCGCGTGAAGCGCAAATTCGATCTGATGCATGAATTGGGCACCGACCGCATCCTCGTCTGCAGCAACGTCTCACCGGATACGCTGCGCGACGACGCGCTGATCGTCGATCAATTGGGGACGCTCGCGCAGGCTGCTGGGCAAGCCGGCGTGCTGGCAGGTTACGAGGCGCTCGCCTGGGGGCGTCATGTGAATTCGTACCGGCATGCGTGGCGGCTGGTGAATGCCGTCAACCACCCGAACCTCGGCATCGTGCTCGACAGCTTCCACACGTTGTCGATCAACGACCCGGTGGATGAAATCGCGGCGATTCCCGGTGAGCGGATCACCTTCGTGCAGATTGCCGACGCGCCGAAACTGGCCATGGACGTGCTCGAATGGAGCCGCCACTACCGCTGCTTTCCGGGCCAGGGCGACTTCGACCTCGCCAGTTTCACCGCGCGTGTGGTGGAAACCGGCTACCAGGGCCCGCTTTCGCTGGAGATTTTCAACGACGGCTTTCGCTCCGCGCCGACCGCGGCGACGGCGGCGGACGGACATCGTTCGTTGCTGTATCTCGAAGAGCAGAGCCGCACCAAACTGATCGAGCAGGGCCAGCCGGCCGCGCAGCTCTACCAGCCGTCGCCGGCGCCTGCGCACATTGGTTTTCAGTTCCTCGAATTCGCCGTCGACGACGCGGCGCGCACGAAGCTTGCAGACTGGCTCGGCAGACTGGGATTCCACCGCGCGGGCCGGCATCGTTCGAAAGACGTCACGCTGTATCAGCATGGCAGCGCTTCGCTGGTGCTGAACGCCGAAGCCGATTCGTTCGCGAGTGCGTTCTTCCAGCAGCACGGCTTGTCGCTGTGCGCGTCGGCACTGCGCGTCGACGACGCCAAACTGGCCTTCCAGCGCGCCGCGGGTTTCGGCTATACGCCGTTCTCCGGTCAGGTGGGACCGAACGAACGCGTGCTGCCGGCTGTGCGTGCGCCGGACGGCAGCCTCAATTATTTCGTCGACGAAACGCCCGACGAGCCCACGCTGTTCGAAGCCGATTTCCTGCTGGATCCGCGCACAACACCGGCTGAACCGGCGCTGCTGACCGACATCGACCACGTGGTCCTGTCTTTGCCCGCGGATTCGCTCGACACGTGGGTGCTGTTTTTCCGCACGGCCTTCGGCTTCGACGCGGAACCGAGCTGGCTCGTGCCGGACCCGTACGGGCTGGTGCGCAGCCGCGCGCTGCGCAGCCGCGACGGCTCGGTGCGCATTGCACTGAACGCGTCAGTGGACCGGCACACGGCCGTGGCGGAGGCGCTGCACGCCTACCGCGGCTCGGGACTGAACCACGTGGCGTTTCGGAGTGCCGACATTTTCTCGGCGATTCCGCAATTCGTCGCCGCCGGCCTGCCGGTCCTGCGGATTCCGCGCAACTATTACGACGACCTCGCGGCTCGCTATGCCCTGCCGGACGAGATGATCGAAGCGCTGCGGGACCGCAACATCCTGTACGACCGCGATGAAAAGGGCGGTGAGTTCTTCCACGCCTACACCGAACAACTGGATCAGCGCTTTTTCCTCGAAATCGTGGAACGGCGCGGTGGCTACGACGGCTACGGCGCTGGGAACGCCGCGGTCCGGCTAGCTGCCCAGGCGCAGCACCGCAAGCAGGAACTCGGTTAAGCGGCACCCCGTTCGACCGCTCCCGCAAAGCACAGATTAAGCGTTTGACACACGACGAACCGCATTAAGGGTTCGCGGAAAAACACATTGATTCACCCGGCGATCTTACGGATAACGAAGGAGACAGTAGATGACACACAGACGCGGCACATTTAGAAAACTCACATTCGCGGCCGGCGGAACCCTGGCGGCCCTGCTGGCCACTCCGGCCTTCGCACAAAGTAGCGTGACGCTATACGGCGCAGTAGACGACGCGATTGTCTACGCCAACAACCAGAAGGGAGCATCGAACGTTTATCTGCGCCAGGGCAACCTGTACGCGTCGAAATGGGGTCTGCGCGGCCTCGAGGACATTGGCGCCGGCACCACCGTGCTGTTCGACTTGCAGAATGGTTTCGATCCGAATACCGGCGCGCTGTCCTCGTCCACCCAGATCTTCAACCGCCAGGCGTACATCGGGATGCAGAATCCCGCCTACGGCACGTTCACGGTGGGTCGCCAGTACACCACGTACTACCAGTTCGTCGGGCCGCTCGCCTCGAGCAACTGGCTGACCGGCGCGACCGGCGCGCATCCGGGCGATATCGACGGTCTCGACACCACGATCCGCATCAACAATTCGCTGATCTACACCACGCCGAACTGGAACGGTCTGCAAGCGAGCGGCATGTATGCATTGGGCGGCATTGCCGGCAGCACCGGCAAAGGCGAGACCATCAGCGCGGGTGTGCGCTACGTGACCAGTTCGGTCAACCTCGCTGCCGGCTATCTGCGCATGGACAACGCGCAGCAGACCACCGGTTTCGATCCGGCTTCGACGGCCAGTTTCGGCAACTCGTCGCTCAATACCGGTTACGTTTCGGCGAAGTCGGTCCAGCACATCGCCGCGGCCGCCGACTATATAGTCGGCAATCTGATGATGGCCCTCACGTACAGCAACGTCCAGTACGTGGCCGGTGGCCGTTCCATCTTCCGCGACACCGCGATCTTCAACACCTACGCCGCGCTCGCCACTTACCGCTTCACGCCGGCCTTCGATATTGGCGGTGGGTTCTCGTACACCGCGGCGTCGCAAGCCAATGGCATCAACAGCGCAGCGAACTACCTGCAATACTCGCTGAAACAGGCCTATCACCTCTCCAAGCGCACCACGCTGTATGCGGTGCAAGCCTACCAACGCGCGAACGGTCAGACGCTCAACGCGAAAGGGGCGATCGTCGAGGCCACGCCGGCGGTCGGCGACTCCCAGAATTCAACGCCTTCATCGACGCATTCGCAGTTCGTCGGCATGCTGGGGATTGGCATCCTTTTCTGAGCCTTTGCAGTTGTCGTCTGTTTTCTCCGCCCGCTGCGGGCGTCGCACTTGTGCACGCCGGCAGCGGCGCTTCTGCATCTCCTCCCCCCTTTTTCCCGCGTTTTTCCCGCGTTTTTCCCGCACTTTTCCCGCGTTTCCCTCGCAGTTTCCCCGCGTTCTTCCTAACGTGCCGTCGTGACACTGCCCCTGCCTCTGACCAAGGCACGCGTTTTGCGCCGATATAATGAAACCCGACCTGCCGCCCATGCGAACCGCGTGATACGGGCCGTTCCCTACAACGTGCTTTCAGGGCCTCAAGTCGTCAACTGCCGGATTCGCGCGCTGCGCGAAGATCGAAACCCTTTGGAGACTTATGAAGAAGTTCGCCGTAGTCCTGTCCGTTCCCCTTATTCTCAGCGCCTGCGCGAGCTTCCAGAACCCGGATGCGGGCGAGCCGGTGATCGACGGCAACACGCAGCGCTCCGTCGGCGATGTGACGGCCTGCATGACGCAGGAAGCCGCCAAACATAACGCCACCTTCAAGACGACGCCATTGCCGGAAGGGCAGATGCTCGATTTCGGCGACTCGAACGTCGTCAAGATCCGCGCGGACAATGGCGCCACCACGTACCGTTTCTATGCGGGCAAACGCCACGCGGACAACTTGTGGATTGAGGGCGCAAGCAAAATCTGCGCACCGTGACGTAAATTCCGGTAAACGGCACCGGATCAAAACAGAGCGAACCTGCTGTGGCAAACGCCGTCTTAATAATGGCTTAAGACTTCGGCCTCATCATCCACGGACAATGAAAAAGCAGGAGGTTCGCAACATGGATAAATCGTCTCGCGAGACAGACGCAGCAACGGCGCCGGCCAAGAAGCCGACTATTCTGCGCCGGCTTTTGAGCCACCACGAACTCGCCACGTTACTGTTGTTGCTGCACGCACCCATCGACGCGTTCGCCAAACCCGAGATTCCGACCCTGCACGAAGCAGGCCTCGTCGAAACGGTAGCCACTGAAGCCGGTGCGCCGAGCATCCGCCTGACGCCGGAAGGCAATGCGGTTCTGCGCGGTCTGGGTATCCGGTAAGACCGGGCTTCGGCTTCATCGCGTGGCCATTTTTGCGTTGCTGCTCGATTGCGCAAGCCGCGTCTAGGCCTGCGCCTTAGGCCTGCCACACCGCGTAGCCCGCTTCACGCAATCCAATTGCCAGTTCCACTTCCATGTCGCGCGCGCCGTCGTAGGGCATCGGATTGAACACCTCATACAGCTCCGGCATCAGGCGCAGGCCGTAGTCGCGCACGAAACGATTTGCCTGAATATCCGCCTTGTGGCGGTCGAAGCGCAGATCCGGATCCAAGCCCGTCATCCCCACATACACGCACGGCCGTTCGAACCGGTAGTCCGGATTTGAACGGCGAAAACGCGCCTCGTTCCAGACCGTGTCCGACAACGCGACGACATAGACGTAATAGTGGTGGCTCGGACGGCGGCGGGGCATGCGACACGGGCGACAAATCGATGTTGAAACGGCTCTATAGCAGCTTTCACGCGGTCACGCAGCCGCCGCGCAATCGCTTCATGCATCAGCTATGCGAGGTCCCGTGCAGCAGCATGCGGTATTCGGTGGGCGTAATGCCGACCGTCGCCTTGAACTGCCGCGTGAAAGCGCTGTGATCGGTATAGCCGCACAAGGCGGCAACATCCGTGACCTTGTCGTTCGACACCAGCAGCGCGGTCGCCGCATCGAGCCGCGTTTTCAGCAGCACCTGGCGCGGCGTGAGATGAAACACCTTGTGGAAATAGCGCTCGAGCTGCGCCACCGACATGTCCGCCATCGCCGCCAGCTGTTTCAGGTTGAGCGGCTGCACGTAATTGTCCTGAATGTACTGCACGACGGCAGCGAGCCGGCTGTACGCGGGATGGCTGCCTTCGTCCGCTTTCAGATCGCGCGAAATGCCGGCGAGGCCCACCACCCGCCCGGCCGGATCGCGCAACGGCTGCTTGCAGGTCAGACACCAGCCCGGTTGCCGCCCGGGGTACAGATGCAGCTCCAGTTGATCGACCATCTGGTTGCCGACATTGATGATCGCGATGTCCTGCGCGGTGTAGATGCGCCCGAAGCGGCGCGGGAAGACATCCTCGGCGGTTTTGCCGAGTAGCGACGTCTTGTCCTTGTAGCCGCAGCGCGAAGCCAGCGTGCGGTTGACCAGCGCGTAGCGCGCTTGCGCGTCCTTGACGAAAAACACCACGTCGGGCATTGCGTCGAAGACCGGCTCCAGCAGCGTGAAATGCGAGAGCATGCCGTTCAGCGTGGCGTCGGCTGGGTCGAGCGGGTGAGCCAGCGTATTCATCTTGCGTGTCCCGTGCATCTGGTGCGGTGGTCTTGTGCGCTCGATTATAGGGCCGCGTGGCGCGGGGAAAAAATCAGGGGGCGTGCAGGCGCGCGGCGACGCATTCATGCAGGTCGCGCCGGGGAGTGCAGAGGCGCGGCGGCGCATTCAAGCAGGCCGCGCCGGGTCGGGGTCACACGCGGCCATCAACGTACCGATCTGCGCCGGATGAAACGGAGGACGCGGCTGCGCCGTCTGCCAGCCGAAATACGTGCTGGTGGCGGTGCCACAGATACGTCCCTGGCACGCGCCCATCCCGCAGCGCGTGTGCAACTTGGCGTCGCGCCAGTCACGAAACACGCGCACCTCGCCGAGCGTTACGTCTTCGCAGCGGCATAACAAGGTGTCACCAGGCGGAAGCGCGCGCGCCGCTTCGCCGAGCGCAAACGTGTCCGCCACATGCCGTGCAAAGCGTTGCCAGCGTGAGCGTTGCATGTGCAGTGCGTTCAATTCGGGAGAAGCCTCACTCGCGACGCGCCCTGCAATCTCGCCTTCGACGCGCGCCAGTTCCATCCCGCCGATCCCCGTGCATTCGCCCGCAGCCAGCACGCCTGCCACGGAGGTGCGCTGCCTGTCGTCGACCTTGACCGCGCCGCGCTCGTCCAGCGCACAGCCCAGCGCCTGCGCGAGCGTGACGTTCGGCACCAGCCCGTAGCCGCACGCAACCCGATCGCACGCGAGCGTGACCTCGTGCTCGCCGCGCCGGATCGTCACCTGTTCGACCCGGCCCGCACCGCGCGCCTCGCGCACCACACTGCCGGTCCAATAGCGCAGCCCTGCGAAGCCGCGGGTCAACTGCGCGGCCTGCAGCAGCTTCGAAGGCGTCGCCAGCAACGAAGCGGCAAAACGCGCGAGCGAAGCCGCCGAGGCTTGCTCGACCACCGCCACCACCTGAGCGCCCGCCGCGCGCGCGGTGGCGAGCGAAGCAAGGAGCAACGGTCCGCTGCCCGCGATCACAATGCGCTCGCCGCGTACCGACGTGCCGCCTTTGATCAACGCCTGCAGGGCGCCCGCCCCCGTCACGCCAGGCAGCGTCCAGCCGGCGAACGGCAACAGCAACTCGCGGGCGCCGGTGGCGAGAATCAGTTGGTCATACCCGACGCACATACCGCCGTGTTCAAGCGATTCCAGCAACAAGGCGCACGCCGCGAGAGGCGCAACCACGCGCGCCGAGGAGAAGACCGTCACGTTGGAATGGGCTTGCAGCGCCTCGTGGACCTCCCGCAGCGGCGCCTGCGGCGCGTGCCTCGGACCTTGCCGCCACACCTGCCCGCCCACGCGCGGATTGTCGTCCACCAGCGCGACCCGCGCGCCGGCCTGCGCCCCAGCGCGCGCCGCGTTCAATCCGGCGGGCCCCGCGCCGATCACTACGACATCGAAGTGCTGCATCACGCTGGCCCCGTCGTCAGAATGATCTGCCCGTCGCGGCAGACCGTCTGGCATGCGAGCGCATGCGCCCGGCCGTCGATGGTGACGCGGCATTCCTGGCAGATGCCCATGCCGCACAAGGCCGCGCGCGGTTGACCGCTCACCGACGTGCGCGTGCCCTTCAGGCCCGCCATCGCCAGCGCCGCCACGACCAGCGTACCGGCCTCGACCTCTACCGTGCGTGCGTCGATGGTCACGCGAATCCGTTCGCCGCGCTGACTAGACATGACAGACTCCGTGCGCGAAACGTTGCGGCAAATAGGGCTCCGGCGGAATCGCCGGTGCGTCTCCGGCGATCTGCGCCGCGAGCAGTCTGGCCGTCGCCAGGGACGTGGTGACGCCGAGCCCCTCGTGCCCCAACGCGACCCACAGGTTCGGCGCCGTCTCGTTCATGTGGCCGATCAACGGCAAGCCATCGGGCGTCGCCGCCCGAAAACCGGTCCATGCCCGAATACCATTGAGCGTCGGCAGGTCCGGCAGATAGCGCGCGGCACGCTGCAACATTTGCGCGAGTACGGGCATTTCGACGGCGGGATCGGTGGTATCGAACTGGCGCGATGAGCCGATCAGCAACTGGCCGGTCGGCCGGGGCTGCGCGTTGAAAGCCACCGATGTCCCCACCGTGTGATGCGCGCTTTTGATATATCCGAGTTCCAGCAGTTGATGCCGGATCAGACCGGGATAGCGGTCCGTGATGAGCAGATGTCCTTTCTTCGGCTGCAGCGGCAGCGACGGCACCAGCGTCTGCGCGCCGATGCCGTTTGCCACGATCACATAGGCTGCGTGCCGCCGCTCGCCGTTGGCGAGGGTCACGCCGTGCGCGTCGATGGCGTTCACTTGCGCGTCGAGCCGTACGTGGATATTCGCCGCACCCGGCGATTGCGTAAGCAACCATTCGGCGACGGTGGGCGCATACACGATGCTGTCGTGCTCGATCCGCAGACCGCCCGCCATGCCGGGCGCAAGCGCCGGTTCGCTAGCACGCAGCTCGGCGCTATCGAGCAACTGCGCGGCAATCCCGCGCGCCGCGTACGTGGCATGCATGGCGCGCGCCGCTTGCCACTCTTCGTCGTCGGCCGCGACCCATAACGTGCCGCAGCGCGAAAACGCGTCGCGCTTGCGAAGCTGCGGCGCGAGTTCGAGCCACAATTCGCGCGAATAAGCGCTCAGCGCAAACTCCGCGGGCGAGTCGTTCATCACGACAATGTGTCCCATGCCCGCAGCCGTCGCGCCGCCGCCAATCCCCTGGCCATCCAGCACGTCGACCCGCATGCCGCGCGCGGCCAGTTCAGCCGCGCAGGCCGCGCCGACAATCCCCGCGCCGACGATGACCGCATCTGCCGTCATGCCGCGTGCAGACCCCATGCAAACGGATCGCGCTCGTCGAAACAGAGGCGCCCTTCCGCCATGATGTGCGCGTGGCCGGTGATGGTCGGTATCACCGTCCTGTCATCGCCGCCGCGCCGCCAGGTGGCCTCGAACACGCTGCCAATGATGCTTTCCTGCCGCCACACCGCGCCTTCCGCCAGCTTGCCGTCCGCGGCGAGACACGCCACCTTCGCGCTGGTGCCGGTGCCGCACGGCGAGCGGTCGTAGGCGTTGCCGGGGCACAGCACGAAGCTGCGGCTGTCGATCCCGTCGCGCGAGCCCGGTCCAAAGAGTTCGATATGGTCGATCAAGGCGCCGTCCGCACCCGTGATGTGCTGGGCGATCAGGGCATCGCGCAGCGCCGAGCTGAAGGTGGTCAACTCGGGGATGTGTCGCGCTTCGAGCGTCCGGCCATGCTCGGCGACGAGGAAAAACCAGTTGCCGCCCCACGCGATATCGCCGCTCAGGACGCCATACCCCGGCACGTCGACGCTCACGGCCTGGCGGTAACGATACGCCGGCACGTTGCGCACGGCGACGCTACCGTCCGGATTGAGCGTGGCCTCGACGATGCCGACCGGCGTCTCGATCCGATGCTCACCGGGTCCGATGCGTCCCATGTGCGCCAGCGACACTACGAGTCCGATCGTGCCGTGCCCGCACATGCCGAGGTAGCCCACGTTGTTGAAGAAGATCACGCCGGCCGCGCAGTCCGCGGCGTCCGGTTCGCACAGCAGTGCGCCGACGACCACGTCCGAACCGCGCGGCTCGGTGACGATGCCGGCGCGCCAACGATCGTGGCGGGAGCGGAACACGTCGAGCCGTTCGGTCAGCGTCCCGTTGCCGAGATCGGGGCCGCCGGACACAACCAGGCGGGTCGGTTCACCGCCGGTGTGCGAATCAATCACGTTCAGGGTTTTCATGCCGCCATGTTAAAAACGACGCCGCGGCCAGTCTTGGCGTCATTATGCGTACATCGTGACGATTTCAGCATAATGTTGGAGGCTGTACTTCGCGCTGCGCGCCTCTGGTCTATGCTGAAATCGTCATCCGGCACGCGCGAATCACGCAAGACGGCGGCTTTTTCCCTGCATACACTGCGGTCAACTCATCACACTCAGGAGAAAAGCCGTGGCACATATCTGGGAAGGCGTATTGCCCGCAGTCACCACCAAGTTCAACGCGGATTTCAGCATAGACCGTGCATGGACGAAGAAGAACATCGAAGCGCAGATCGAGGCGGGTGTGGATGGGATTATCGTGTGCGGCTCGCTCGGCGAAGCCTCGACCCTTTCGCTCGACGAAAAGCTCGACGTCCTCGATATCGCGGTAGACGCGGCCAGCGGCCGGGTGCCGGTCCTGCTGACGATCGCGGAAAACAGCACACTCGACGGCTGCCGTCAGGCCGAAGCCGGCGCGAAGCGCGGCGCGGCCGGCTACATGGTGTTGCCGGGGCTGCGCTACCTGTCGGACCGGCGCGAGACGCTGCATCATTTCCGCAGCGTCGCGAACGCCAGCGCCTTGCCGTTGATGATCTACAACAATCCGCTAGCGTATGGCGTCGACATGACGCCGGAGATGTTTGCCGAGATTGCCGACGAGAAAAAGATCGTCGCGATCAAGGAATCGTGCGGCGACGTGCGCCGCGTCACAGATCTGATCAACGCGGTGGGCGACCGCTACGCCATCCTGTGCGGGGTGGACAATCTCGCCATGGAAGCAGTCCTGATGGGCGCGCATGGCTGGGTGGCCGGTCTCGTATGCGCGTTTCCGCGTGAGACGGTGGCGATTTACAAGCTGATCAAGGCAGGACGCGTTGAAGAAGCGCGGGCGATTTACCGCTGGTTCGCGCCGCTGCTGGCACTCGACGTGTCGCCGAAACTGGTGCAGAACATCAAGCTCGCCGAAGCGATGGTTGGACTCGGCACAGAGCCGGTGCGTCCGCCGCGTCTGCCGCTGGCAGGCGACGAACGCAAGGCCGTCGAAGCGCTGATTCGTCATTCGCTCGAGACACGACCTGCATTGCCGATGCTCTGAGCGCCAGCCGCGCTAGCCGCGTCAGCCACTGCGCTTTTGGCGGCACCTGCAGGCGGCACCGCAGCATCAGGCCGCCGCTTTCTCGATCTCCGCATCGGCCTGATGCAGACTCAGCAAGCGGTAACCACTCTTGTAGACCGGTTGCAGGCGAAAGCCGCTGTCCTGATCGATTTCGAGCAGGAGACGCAGGCGCGACACGTGGCTGTCGATCGTACGCGTGAACTCGCGGAATTCGCGGCCCCAGACCATCGCGAAGATATGGTCGCGCGACATCACGCGGCCAATGTTGGTGAAGAACAGCGAAGCGAGCCGATACTGTGTCCCGGACAGCTGGACCGCCTCGCCACGCAACGTGACGAGCTGGCGGTGCGCGTCGAAGCGATACGGCCCCGCGTCGAAGCTCGCCACACTATGACGGTCCGGGTAGGCTCGCCGCAGCAGCGCGGCGATGCGCTCGCGAAACTCGGCCGGGCGCACCGGCAACGTCACATAATCGTCCGCGCCCGTTGCAAAGGCACGCACGGCGGCCTCCTCCGAAGTGTCGGTCGACGCGAATACGGCCGGCATGCGGTCGCCGCTGACGGCCCGCACTGCTCTCAGCACATCGACGCCTGACAGGCGTACGCCGTGCCAATCCAGCACGAGCAGATCCACGGTGGAACGCGCGATGGCCTTCGACATGGCCAGTCCGTCGTCATAAGTCACGCAGGTATGACCCGCTTGCGCCAGAATCTTTTCGATCGACTGGCGCAGCAGGAGGTCGCGCTGAAGGATGGCAATACGCATGAGGATGGTTCTCAACTGATAGGTCGGACGCGATTCTGTGAGTCGCATTGCCGCTCGCCCATAGGAACAGTCCGAATTTGACCGCCAATCGGCAACGTCCGACAGACCAGTCCTGAGTTCCGACGCACACCTTCTGCATTAGCCGCACGCGCCAGGCCGAGGACTCTCAGGAAAGCGCCAGCGCCGTCCCTGGAACCGCCCCGCCCGCCAGCCAACTTGTTCAATCTAATTAAGCACTTCCAGCGGCTTTTGCCCGACATCCGGTAAAATCGCGGGCTGGTCAAAGTTGTCAGCGCGTCGGCCTTATCCCGGCTGACGTGCGCGTGTCCCGTGCTCTACCCAGCGCCTCCACACTTCCCGCCCGACGACCGCCGCATTCCACGCATCCCGCGTGGCTTCCCATCAAAGAAACGACAGAGCAATGCAAGCAACAAATCTGGGTGGCGCACAACCGGCTGTCCCCCCCCGCACCCTTGGCCTGAGCGACTACAAGACGCTCGCCCTCGCCGCTCTCGGCGGCGCGCTGGAGTTCTACGACTTCATCATCTTCGTGTTCTTCGCCCCGGCGATCGGACAGCTGTTCTTCCCCCACGCGATCCCTGACTGGCTGCGCCAGTTGCAAACCTTCGGCATCTTCGCGGCCGGCTACCTGGCGCGGCCGCTCGGCGGCATCATCATGGCGCACTTCGGCGACCTGCTCGGCCGCAAGCGCATGTTCACGCTTAGCGTGCTGCTCATGTCGGTGCCGACGCTGCTGATGGGCCTCCTGCCCACCTACGCCAGCATCGGCCTGCTCGCGCCCGTGCTGCTGCTGGTGCTGCGCGTGCTGCAAGGCGCCGCAGTGGGCGGCGAAGTGCCGGGCGCGTGGGTGTTCGTGTCGGAACACGTGCCGCAGCGTCACATCGGCTATGCCTGCGGCACGCTGACAGCGGGCTTGACGGCAGGCATCCTGCTCGGCTCGCTGGTCGCCTCGGGCGTGAACCGGCACTTCACCACCGCGCAGATCGCGGACTACGCATGGCGTGTGCCGTTCCTCCTGGGCGGTGTGTTCGGCCTGTTCTCGGTGTACCTGCGCCGCTGGCTGCATGAGACGCCCGTGTTTGCCGAACTGAAGCAGCGCAAGTCGCTCGCCGCGGAAATTCCGTTGAAAGCGGTGCTGCGCGACCACGGCCGCGCGGTCGTGGTGTCGATGCTGCTGACGTGGATGCTGTCGGCCGCGATCGTCGTGGTCATCCTGATGACGCCCACGCTGCTGCAAAAGCAGTTCCATATCGCGCCCGCTACCGCCTTGCTGGCCAACGGCGTCGCCACGCTGGCCCTGACGCTCGGCTGCGTCGTGGCGGGCTCGATTGCCGGACAGATCGGGGCGGGGCGCACGCTGTTCATCGGCGGTCTCGCGCTCGCGGCGTCGTACTACGTGATGTTCGCGCAGCTCGCCCTCGACCCGTCCCGGCTGCTGCCGCTTTACGCCCTGACGGGGTTTCTCGTCGGCACGATTGGCGCTGTTCCGTTTGTGATGGTCAAGGCGTTTCCGGCCGCGGTGCGATTCTCGGGCATCTCGTTTTCGTACAACGTCGCCTATGCCGTGTTCGGTGGACTCACGCCGATCGTCGTGTCGCTGATGATGAAATCGAATCCCATGGCGCCAGCGCTCTATGTGGGCGCAGTGTGCGTGCTCGGCGCCGTGACCACGTTCTTCATCAAGGACGCGCCGCTCGAGGACGCCCCGCGAGCGCAGTACAAGGGCCGCTGAGGCGGGCCCGGCGCGGCGCGCTGCCTGATGCGCCGCGCGACATCGACACTTCACGCCGCACCGAAACGTCGCGTCTCCCGCACCGTTACGATGTGTCATATGAAAACCACCACCGCCTCCTTCACTAGCGCGATCGCCTTGATTGTCGGTACGGTCAGCGTCGGGTTTGTCGTCACGCAGCTCGACGTGACCATCGTCAACATCGCGCTCGCAAAAATCAGCGTCGACCTGCACGCGAGCGTCGCCGGCCTGCAATGGATCGTCGACGCCTACGCGCTGGCTTTCTCCGTGCTGATGCTGTCCGCCGGCGTGCTGGGCGACCGGCTCGGCGCGCGCCGCATGTATGCCGTCGGCATCGTGATCTTTGCGCTGGCGTCGCTCGCCTGCGGACTCGCGCTCAACGACTTCACGCTGGTCGCGGCGCGTGCGGCGCAAGGCGTCGGCGCCGCCGCGATGCTGCCCAACTCCCTTGCGCTGCTCAATCAGGCCTGCGGTCACGACCCGAAGCTGCGGGCGCGCGCAGTCGGGCTGTGGACCGCCGCCGGCGCCGTCTCCATCGCGGCGGGCCCTGTCGTGGGTGGACTGCTGATTGCGGCATTCGGCTGGCGCAGCATCTTTCTCGTCAACCTGCCGTTGTGCGCGGCGGGCCTGTGCGCGATCTTCGCATGGGTTCCGAAGCCGGACGCGAAGCCGGTGCGAGGGTCGTCCCACGGGTCGTCCCAAGCATCCCAGCCTGTGCCGCCGCCGCGCAGCATCGACCTGCCCGGCCAGCTCCTTACAATCGTCACGCTGACCGCCTTTACCGGTGCGGTCATCGAATGGCGTCCGCTCGGCCTCGCCCATCCGCTCGTCGCGGGCGGCTTTGTGCTGGCGCTGATCGCAGGAATTGCCTTCGTGACCATCGAATCGCGGCTTGCCGCGCCGATGCTGCCGCTCGCGCTATTCCGCAAGCGCAGCTTCACCGCTCCGGTCCTGTTCGGCATCTGCGTGAACCTGACTTACTACGGCATGGTGTTCGTGCTGAGTCTGTATCTGCAACGCGTGCGGGGTGACACGCCGCTGCAAGCGGGGCTTGCGTTCCTGCCGCTGACCGGTGGCTTTCTGCTGTCGAACGTGCTCAGCGGCTGGGTGATCGGACACTACGGCGTGCGGGTGCCGATGATCTGCGGTGCCGTGACCGCGGCGCTCGGGTATGGCTCACTGCATCTGGTGGGGGCGAGCACGCCGCTCATAGGTCTGTTGCTGCCGTTCCTGCTGATACCGTCGGGGATGGGACTCGCGGTGCCGGCCATGACGACGGCCGTGCTCGCATCGGTGGAAAAGCAGCGCGCGGGCACCGCCTCGGCCGTTCTGAACACGGCACGGCAAGCGGGCGGCGCGGTCGGTGTCGCGGCGTTCGGCGCGCTGGTCAGCGGCGCGGGCGCCGGGCATATCGTCGCCGGGATGCAGGCGGCCACCGCGATTTCCGCAGGGTTACTGCTCACGGCGCTTGGGCTGGCCTGCCTCGTCCATCCGGAACCGCACGCCCAGGAACCTGCGGAAGCGCCGAAAACGCCGCTGCGCGCGGTGGAGAGAGCGGAGCGCAGTTGAACCGCGCAGTGGCGGGCCGCGTGGCAGCGTTTGCGGCTGAGCGGTTGCAGTTGAGCGCTTGCAGTTGAGCGGTTGCAGTTGAGCGGTTGCAGTTGAGCGGTTGCAGTTGAGCGGTTGCAGTTGAGCGGTTGCAGTTGAGCGGTTGCAGTTGAGCGATTGAGGCCGAATGCTTGCAGCTCAGCATTTGCAGCTGAGCGCTCGCAGCTATCACCCGCTACGTCCCGCACCCAGCGCCTCTCTGCCGCCCACGCTCTACCGCTATAACGGCGCTTCCTGAATCTCACCAGACTCGAGCGCGCGTTCGATCAGACCTTCGCTCTCTGCCTTGCGGATCGCATCGGCGATCAGCTTTTGCGGCTCTTCGATCTCAGCCTTGATCGTGCTGATAAAGCCGGATGCGTCGAGGATCACCAGCGTCTTTGCCGAATCCGCCAGGCTGATGATCACGCGATGCGGCGTCGGCCCTTCGCCCAGGCTTGCGCACAATTGCGTGACTTTGCCGCCGATCGTTTGCTCAAAACTTTGGATCATTGTTGGCTCCTTGCAGACAACCTGAATCAATCTGAATCGAAGAGGCCCACTGGCCCACAACAACCGGACGCAATTCCGATGCCACGGCGCCCCGGATCGCGCTGCGAACGGCCCGCCAGCGGCTCCGGCACGCCGCTGAACGGCTCCATCAGCGCCCCAAGCCCCCGCGCGGTGCGCGCGCCCCGTCAATGCTGATACGGCCGGCGCCCGTCACGAACAGCAGCAGGAAACCGCCTGCAATGCCAATGTTCTTCCAGAAGTGAATCACCATGTCGCGCTGCATGACCGGGTCTGTGACGTTCCAGAAGTCGTGTCCAAGAACGGCGGTAGCCACCGTGTAGGCCGCCAGGATGAGCGCGAGCGGGCGAATCTTGAAACCGGCCACCAGACACAGGCCGCCCAGCGCCTCGACGGCCGTGGCGAGCGGTGCCGCGACCTGCACGAATGGGACGCCCTTGGAGTGCAAATAACCGACGAAGCCTGCATATCCCAGCAGTTTCATCACGCCGCCCCACAAGAATAAAACCGCCAGCGCGATACGTGCGATGAAGATTACGCCGGAATCGACGGGACGCGTCATGAGAAAGGGCTCCTGTAAATGAATAAGCAGAAGACCGGGCGGCAAGGCGTCAGTTCCCGGAGGTTGCCTGCCAGAATATGTCCATTGACTCGCTTTTCCAAGCGAAAAGGCGCTCCGGTGGGCGCCTGCACGAAAAATTCTTCCCCACAGGAAACAGCCGGTGGGGCTTTCCATAACTCGCCGCGGCTGTCCGGGCTTGTTATAATCCTTTCACGATTTCGAACAAAATATAACGCACCTTTGCATCACGGGCCAGGGACTTCCATGCTGAAAACTGATCGCCTTCGCGCGCTCGCTGACGCGCTGGCCAGACAAAACGTGATGCGCCTGCGCGACGCGGCCGCGTTGCTCGGCGTGTCGGAAATGACGGTACGCCGCGACGTCGCCGCGAGTCCGGGGCAGTTCACCTACCTCGGCGGCTACATTGTCAGCGCGACCGATGTGCCGAACACCGCCGGCTATTCGCTGGAGCAGGAGCAAGACCACTTCGCGCAGGCCAAGGCGGAGGCCTCGGCATTCGCCGCGAGGCTCATCTCCAACAACGAAACGCTTTTCATCGATTGCGGCACCACGCTCACCACACTGGCGCGGCTGATTCCCGCCGAGCGGCACGTCACCGTGGTGTGCTATTCGCTGAATGTCGCGGAAATTTTGCGACGTAAACCCAACGTCCGGATGATCCTGCTCGGCGGCGTCTACGTGCCGTCATCGGATTCGTTCGCGGGCGAAGAAAGCATCGAGATGCTGCGTCGCATGGGCATCAACAAGGCGTTTATTTCGGCAGGCGGAGTGGATCAGGCGCGCGGCGTCACGTGCTGGAATTTCCATGAAGTCGCACTGAAGCAGGCGGCCATGGCGAGTGCCGTCGAGCGGCATCTCGTGGTGGATACCAGCAAGTTCGGCGTCGTCAAGGCGGTCCGTTTCTCGCAGGTCGACGATTTCGATTCGATCATCACGGAGAAAGGCCAGGAGTTGCGTCGGTCGGAGTAATACCGCAAGGAAACCTGACTGCCTCGATCGGACTGCCGTCAGGAGAGAGGAGGCATTGCACCAACATCGCCTCCTCGCAGCCAGACCAGTTCCTTAGGCTTCCGAAGCAAGTGCGAGTGGCTGAGCGAACTCCGCCACGCACGCCGCGCGAACCCGTTCGACGACCGAAGCCCAGCTCTCGTCCGGTGCGCGCCGGAACAGCCGCATGGTTTGCGGATACCACGGCGAATCGGTGCGCGTGTGCATCCAGCGCCAGTCGAGCCCCTGATTCGGCAGCATCACCCAGCACGGCTTGCCCACAGTGGCTGCCAGGTGGGCAACGGATGTATCGACACAAATCACCAGATCGAGTTGCGCGATGATCGCCGCGGTGTCGACCATATCCGCCGTCTGGGAGCCCAGATGCAGCACCGGCTGCCCGGCTGGCGGCGACTGGACCTCATCTTCCCCCGCGCCTTTTTGCAGACTCACGAACTGCAAATCCGGCACGCTCCACAGCGGCGCTAGCGTCGCGAACGACGGCAGCGAACGGTTGGCATCGTTATGGTGTTTCGGGTTGCCCTTCCATACCAGACCGATCTTGCGACCTGCGGGCAGCGTCGCCAGCCGCGAGCGCCACTGTTCGACAATGGACTCAGCCGGTCGCACCGGATCGACCGGTGGAATCGTGTCCAGCGTCGTGTTCAGATGCAGCGGCGCGCTCAGCAGGCTGGTCCAGTAATCGAAGCCAGCCGCCCGCGGGGCGGCGCCGTGGTGATCCATGACCGCATCCACGCCCTCGATCGCGGCCATCAGGCGATGCAACGGTGCGAGGCAGGCGACGGTGATATGCGCGGCGCCCTGCGCTTTCAGCAGCGGCAGATAGCGTGCGAAGTGCAGCATGTCGCCGAGACCGTCCTCTTGCCAGACCAGCAGGGACTTGCCCTCAAGCGAATCGCCCTGCCATTGCGGACAGGGCAACAGCGTCGGCGTCCTGTGATAGATGACCTCGTCTTTCCTGTAGCGGAACTCGTAGCGCTGCCATCCTTCTTCGAACTCGCCGTTACTGATCAGCAGCGTTGCCAGCGCGAATTGCGCTTCGGCATAGTCCTCGCGGATCGCGACGGCTCGACGGTAAGCCGCCTCGGCCTCGGGCAAACGGTGGAGTTGCGCGAGCACGGTGCCGAGGTTGTAGAGCGATTCGACCAGCTCGGGGCGTAGCGCGAGCGCCTGCCGGTAAGCCGCGGCGGCTTCCAGCCAGCGCTCCTGGGCCTGCAGTACACCGCCCAGGTTATTGTGCGCTTCGACGCCCTCCGGATTGATGCGCAGCGCCTCGCGATACGCGGCCTCTGCCTCGGGCACCCGCTCCAGTTTGTCCAGCGCGATCCCGAGGTTGTAGTACGCCTCGGCATAATCGGGGCGCATTGCCATCGCCTGGCGGTAGCATGCTTCGGCTTCGGAGAAACGCTGCAGGTCCGCCAGTACGATGCCAAGGTTATTGTGGGCTTCCGTGTAGTTGGGACGCAGCGTCACCGCCAGCCGGCACGCCAGTTCTGCTTCGGGCAGCCGTTTGAAAATCTTCAGGATGCTGCCGAGGTTATTGAGCGCCTCGGCATACTGAGGGCGAACCGTCAGCGCCTGCCGGTAGGCCTGCTCCGCTTCGGGAAGGCGCCCGAGTTCCCTGAGCACGTTGCCCAGATTGTTATGTGCCTCGGCGCAGTCGGGCCGCACCGCCAGCGATTGCCGGTAAGCCGCCTCGGCCTCGGGCAGGCGGCGACGATCGTAGAGCACGATTCCGAGGTTGTAGTGAGCCTCGGCATAATCGAAGCGCACGCCGATGGCCTGTCGGTAGGCCGCTTCCGCATCATCCGGACGATTCAGGCTGTACAGCACGGCGCCGAGATTGTTGTAAGCCTGGGCCTGCTCGGGCCGGATGGCGGCCACGCGGCGAAACATCGCCTCTGCCTCGGCCAAGCGGTTAAGCCCCTTAAGCAGGATGCCGAGGTTGTTGTACGCGTCCGCGAAATCGGGCTTGACCGCAATCGACTGGCGCCAGTACTTTTCCGCGTCCGCCAGCTGGTTCAACCCAAGCGCCACGACCGCCGCGACGTTCAGTGTCGGCACCAGCAGGTCTTCGGCGACGCTCTCCGGTGCCTCGAGCACGGGCTGGAGCAAGGCCATGGCTTCGGCGTATTTTCCGGTCGCGCAGAGTGAAGCCGCCAACTGATGAGGTGCTGTTTTCGGAGTCGCGCGCGTTGATGCCGAAGTCATGAGTAGTAACGCTGCTGTTAGCGGTTGTAAGGTCGGAGAAGGCTATGTGCCTGACGGATGCGATGCGCACATGCGGTTCAGCGTTCGCCATGCAATGGGAACGCCCCAGCAAGCAGCGTACGGTAATCGAGGCCCGCGCGATGGGGCGAACTGAGGGTGTAGCGGCATCTTATTCAGCGGATAGGCGAGGCCGCCAGATTCGGTTTCCCGGCGAAGTGCGCGCTCAATGCAAACCGGCCCGCACGCGCATGTCATAGACCGTTTCGAGGCTCGGCGCGGGTTCGCTCAAGCTATCGACAAAGCCCTGCGTGGCCGGATCGCCAATGAAGCTGGCCGCCGACCCGGCGCTCAGAATCGCCGCGCACTCCTGAGGCTTCGCGATCACGAAGCCTTGCACATAGTCCACGCCGATCTCCTTGAGCGCGCGCAGCGTAGTCGCATCCTCGACCCACTCGGCAATGCTGCGCATGCCGAGGTTGCGTGCAAGCGCAACGATTGCCTCGACGATCGCCGTATCGGCCGGATGCTCGCACATCGTGCGAATGAACTCGCCATCGATCTTCAACGCGTCGGCCGACAACTCCTTCAGATACTTGAACGAGGTATAGCCTGCGCCGAAGTCGTCGAGCGCGATCTTGCCGCCCATATCGTGGACGCGCGCAATAAACCGCTGCGTGTTCTCCAGATCGTGCAGCGCCACGCTCTCGGTGATTTCGAGGCACAGGTAGCGGACGATCGAACGGTAGCGCGCAAACAGCGCGAAGATGTCTTCCATGAACTGCTCGTCGTTGAGCGACCCGCCGCTCAGGTTGACGCAGATGAAACGCGTTTTGGACAATGCCTGCCGGTTCGTCTCGATCCATTCGAGCACCGTGGCGAGCACCCATCTGTCGATGCCCGCGATATTGCCGGATTCCTCCGCCGCCACGATCACTTTGCCGGCCGGCAGAATGGAGCCGTCCGGCGCACGCCAGCGCAGCAGCACTTCGAAGTCGAGCGACGCGGTTGGCGCGGCGAGCGACATGATCGGCTGCATCACGAGGAACAGCCCACCGGGCAGCCGGTTTTGACCCAGCGTTTCGACCAGCATCAGTTCCTGGGCGCGTTCCTCGAACGCCGCCGCGCCCTTGTGATATGTGACGAGATGCCCGTGCGTCACGCCTTTGGCTTCGCGGCACGCACCGTCCGCGTGGGACAGCGCGTCCTGCACGCGCACGCCATGCGAGCACTCTACGAGACCAATCGAGGCCTTCACCTGAAACGAGCAGTTTCCGACCTGATACGGCGCCGCGCTGAGCAAGGTAACCAGTTCGCGGCACTGCGCGATCGCGTCTTCAATCGTGGTGTTGCTCATCACGCAGATGAACTCGTCGCCGCCGATGCGTCCCACCGCGTACTCAGGCCTGAACAACGTCCGCGCGCGCACGGCCACCTGCTTGAGCACCTCGTCGCCCGCGCGGTGACCGAACAGATCGTTGACGAGCTTGAAGCGGTCGAGGTCGATATACGCCAGCGCCCACGGCGTGTGTTCCTCACTTTGCAGCGCGATGGCACGCTCCACACCGCGGCGATTCAGTGAACCGGTCAGCGGATCGTGATCGACCAGAAAATGCAGGCGTTCGATCGCTTTGGCGCGCTCCGTGACATCCTGCAGCGAGCCTTCTATCCAGCCGTTCGAATGCGTGGCCTTGAGCGAATAACGCCGCTCTGCCGTGCCCCATTCGAGCGAACCGCTGAGTTCGAGTTCGCCTTCGCTGCCTCGCTGCGCGAGCGCCTGTAATGAACCCCACGCGCCCGGCTCGAAGTAATCCTTCCAGAGACGTACCTTGTATTGCGCCTTGCGCAGATCGAGCATCGCCCGCAACGCGGGATTCGCGCGCACGAAATGACCATTCTCATCCAGCGTGAAGAGACCGATTGGCGTGACGTCGTAGGTGTTGCGCAACTCCGTTTGCATCCGCCGACGCCGCTCGCGCTCTGCGCGCATCTGTTCGGCAATGGCAAACGCAGCCATCATGCTCGACGACAATGCGGCAATCACCGGATTCACGCCGCCGAACAACAGCTTGATGCCAAACGCCGCGCCCAGCACTTCGGAGAAGATCGAAAACAGTACGATGACCATCGACGCCACGTACCACAACACCGTGCGCGAACGCGTCATCCAGACTAGCCGCGCGAGCAGAAAAACGAGCACGCCCATGCCGAAACTGCTGAACGTCCACATCACCGGAATGAACTTCGAGTACGGCAACACCGCCGCAGCCACGAGATTCAACAGGCCGGCGTATAGCACCGTACGCAGCATCCAGCGATAGCCCACCACCTTCAGTTCGCGCCGGAACAACTGATTGAACAACGCCCCTGTCAGCAGGTAGTACACGGCGAACGTGTACTGACGCAGCGCAGGCATGTACCCGGGAGGAATGATGCGGTCGAGCCATTGCATGTCCCAGCCCATGGCATTCGCGCAGATCCGCAGATTGCCGACCAGCCACGCCGCGAAAATGACATAGGTCAACTCACGATTGATGAGTGCCGTCACGAACACGAAAACGGCGAGCGTCAGCAGCCCACCGGCGATCAACGCCGAATTCACCTGAAAGTCGAGCGCGGAGGCGCGCAGCGCCTCGCCGTCCCAGCCGAGCACACTCAGGTACGCGGGACCCGAAAACGTGCCGCGGCACACGATCTGCGTGACAGGGTCGGCCGGCGTGACCGGCAACGCGAAGCCCGCCTTGACCGGGCTCAGGCCGCCGCCGGCGCTGCGGCGATCGGCGTGGCCAAGCGGAGCCAGGGTCGTGGCATTCCAGCAAGCCAATGTTTGCGCGTGGCGCGAGGGAAACTCAATCACGCTCGAGCGCCCCGCCTGCACCGGCGGCACGTCGAACAGGAACCAGAATGGGGATTCGGCAAGGCGCGTGCCGTAGCGCTTCGTGGCAGGAGTTTGTTGCGTTGCCTGCAATTGGGCCAGCGCCTCGGCAGGACTCAGGGATGCGCTCTTGTCCGGCACGACATGCAGAACGAGCGGGACCGCGCCCTCAGACTGGAATTGCCGCGGCGCCCACAACAAGGCGGCGACCGTAGCGAGCGCAATCAGCGTGGGTACGACATAGACCGCGAATGCGTACAACAGCCAGTCGATAAACGACCCCGCGCGCATGTATTTCGACCGCGAAAAGAACGTCGCCGACCCCATACCCGGAATTCCCCCTATGCGGCAAAGCCCTGGCGTAGAAAGGGGTGGAGCCGCGAGACCCCGCCCTCACTACCTTATACATTACAGCGTGAAACATCAGTTGGCTCGCCGGATTGTTTTGTTTTAGCTGCCATCAACAATGACCTAAGCTTCCAGGCATCCTACAGTTTCCCGCTCAAAAGATAAATCTGCGGGAGCCAGATCGATGTCCGGGTGATACGTGTCCACCATGAACTTCAGCAACGGGTGGCCGGCCGCCGCCCAACGCTCGTGCGCCACGGCCACCGGCTTGGCCATCACCCGGTGCGGCAGCCCGCCGACATGCGCCATGGGTAAGAACTCATTCTTGCCAAACACATCGCCGAACAGCATGGCTTCGTACTCCCGATCCAATGGCGCACGCGCTGTGATGACCATCCAGTCGATCTGCTGTTGCTGGCAGTACAAAAACAAGGCTTTGCACAGCCCGATTTTCACCATCCTGCCGATCGTTCCGCCAGCCACGCCGAGCCGCGTGGCTTCCGCCATGCGCGCGCCCTGCAGCCAGCCCGGCAACGCGACCGACTGCTCGAGCGCCAGCGGCGCAAATTCGTTGGTCTGAATCCGCAGGGTGCCAAGCGGACCGCCGTCCAGCTTCGATTGCGCGAGCAGCACGGTTGTTCCAGGCGCGGAATCCCCGTTTTCAAGGGTCATGCTGCTGGCAAACTCAGGCAAGTGCCGACCGTAAGCCATCTGACGCATCATGACAGCTTTCTCGAGCGCTTCGCCATCAGCGGCAATGCGAATGGTAAATGGCAATCTTTCCGTTTTCCTGTTTGAACTCGTCTCTACGAGTTCCAGATTGGCGGCGCGTTCGGAATGAAAATCGGAAAGTAATACTGAAGGATTTAGGCGATCCATTTTTGTGACCCCACTTGGATAACGAGAGAAAAGAAACTGTCGTACTGGGCACAAATTCCATTGCGTGCTTCAGTACAACAAATCAAGCCTCTCACGAACTCAAATTGATGGGTGACTCCTATTTAATATTTAATGGACCTGAATACATTAGTGAGGATGCCAATGCATCTCGATCGCGAATACCAGACTGGCGCGTACCGGCAGACCTGTCGCACCGCATGACCAGCGGACAAGCCAGATTGTTGCGCTTGCACTAAACTTGCCGCCTCCTGTCACCCTGCCGCGCTTGCTGAATCGCGCCTTGCGAAACCATGCCCCCTCGCCCTCCTGCCACGTCCGACGAGCCTCGACCTCAGCCCTCCACCGCCGCGGCCGGCGAGACGCCCGCCACTGAAGTGCTCCGCAGCCTGCCGCGCAGCAAGCCGTTTCAGCGCTTCTGGTTTACGCGGATCCTTTCTTCCCTGTCCTTCCAGATGCTGGCGGTTGCGATGGGCTGGCACATCTACGGCATCACGCACAGCGCCTTTGCCTTAGGCCTGCTCGGCCTGGCGCAATTTCTACCGATGTTCACGCTGACGCTGGTCGTGGGCCACGTCGCCGATCGCTACGACCGCCGGCGCATCGCTGCCGTCTGTCAAAGCGCCGAAGCGGTTGCCGCGCTGGTGTTTGCATTGGGGACCTTCGGCGGCTGGCTGAGCGCTCCGGTCATCTACGGGCTGGCGGCCTGCGTCGGCGCCGCACGTGCTTTCGAATCGCCCGCCGTGTCGTCGCTCCTGCCCGGCGTGGTGCCGCGAAGCCAGTTGCCGCAGGCCACGGCGTGGGCGACCTCGGCCGGTCAGACTGCACAGATCGTCGGTCCCGCGCTGGGCGGCCTGCTCTATGCGGTAGGCGCGGCTCCCGCTTACCTGGTGTGTGCGGTGGCCTTTGCTTGCGCGGCTGCGCTCGTATGGGGTATTCCACTACAGACCCGCCCCGCCACCCGCGCGCCGGTCACACTGGCCTCGGTTTTCTCAGGCATCGCCTTTATCCGCAGACAGCCCGTCATTCTGGGCGCGCTGTCGCTCGATCTGTTCGCTGTCCTGTTTGGTGGCGCCACCGCCCTGCTGCCGGTATTCGCCCGCGACATCCTGCACGCCGGACCGCTGGCGCTCGGCCTGTTGCGCTCGGCCTCGGCAGTCGGTGCGCTGAGCGGCACGATCTGGCTCGCGCACTTTCCGTTGCGCAAACGCCCAGGCCTCGCGATGTTCGGCGGAGTCATTGCGTTTGGCCTGGCAACGCTCGTGTTCGGGCTATCGCATCAGATCGCCATCTCGCTGGTCGCGCTCGCGGTGCTTGGCGCCGCGGATGTGATTAGCGTCGTGGTGCGCCTCTCGCTCGTGCAATTACGGACACCTGATGAGATGCTGGGACGCGTGAGCGCGGTCAATGCGCTGTTCATCGGTTCGTCGAATCAGCTCGGCGAATTCGAATCAGGCCTGACTGCTGGATGGTGGGGTGCCCAGCCTGCCGTGCTGGTAGGTGGCGTGGCAACCATTGCGGTTGCGCTGCTGTGGATGAAGCTGTTCCCCGAACTCGTGCACATTCGCAAGCTGGGGCATGAGGACGAGCCCGTGGCGACGGGCTCATGAGATCGGCCAGGTGAATACACCAGGAGCGCTTGTTGCGGCGAGGCGACATCCAGGCACTGCTGAGGAACAAGCGAGTGGAGGCATTCCGGGCGTCATTCTTACCGGCCGCTCCATGTCTCGCGGATAAAACGACCGATCGTCAAACTGGGCCATAGCGGGCTGCCGGCGATTCGCACGATTCTGCGAATCGCCAGTCAAACGAGTAGCATGGGTTTAAGACTGACGTGAAAACGGAGGAGACATGCAGACCGCTCATCAACCTCACCATTTCCATCTCGAACTGCGTCACGCAACCGTACCCACTTATGTGACGAGCTACCTGTTTCCGCTTCTGCTACTCGTCTATGAGGTCTGGCGGGTTGGGCACTGGATTTTCGACTACGGCATGAACTTCGCGAATTTCAGATACATGGGCTATGAATTCCTGCTCATGCTGACATTCGTGGGCCTGCAGATTCTGGTCGAAATCGTGTTCCTTGCGGGCGCCGGTATCACGCGGCATCCGGACTTCGAGCATCGGGTGTCGAACGTTCTGGTGGGGATTGGCTGCTCGTTCGTTGTGCTTGCCTTCGACATGGCCTTGCAGTACGCGCTTTAAGCGGAGCACGGGCACGCAGCGCGTGCCCCACACCCCTACTTAGCTCTTGCGCTGCAACGCGAACAGCGTGCCGGCCAGCAGAATGAACGCGCCGATAATCACCTTCTGCCAGGTGCTCGGCACGCCGATCAGGATCAGCACGTTGTTGATCAGCGTGACTAGCACCACGCCCAGCAGCGTGCCCGCTACGGTGCCCGTGCCGCCCGTAATGCGCGCGCCGCCGAGAATCACCGCCGCGATCACATCGAGTTCGGAGCCGACCAGGTCGAACGGATTCGCGAGCCGGTTATTGGCCACGTGCAGAATGCCCGCAATGCCTGCCAGCATCCCTGTATAACCGAATACGAACAAATGGATCGCGCGCAGGTTGTAGCCGAGGCGCTCGGCAATCGCGAGACTGCCGCCCATGGCATACACGCCGCGTCCCATCATGGTCCGGTTCAGCAGCCACCACGTGACCACCGCCGCCAGCACGAGCGCCAGCACCGAAACCGGCAACACGGCGCGCAAGCCGTCGGCCGTCTGATAGAAAAACAGCGGGATGCGGCCGAAGTGATCCATGCTGTGCGGAATGTTCATGAAGAACGTCGTGCCGACGAAGGTCAGCAGGATGCCGCGATACAGATATTGCGTGCCGATCGTCACGATCAGCGAAGGCGCCTTCAACCGGTACACGAGCAAGCCGTTGATCAGACCGAGCACGATACCGCCCAGCGCCCCGGTAATCAGGATCAATGCGAACGGCTCATCGGGCCACCATGCGAACACCGCCTTGGTGATCGCATACATGGTCAGTGCGCCGATCGCCGTGAACGATACGTCGATACCGCCCGAGGCCAGCACGACCAGCGTACCGAGCGCGAACAGCGACACCGTCGTGGCCGAATGCAGCGTGTCGAACAGCGTCGCCAGTTGAAAGAAGCGCGGATTGATGGCGCCGACAACCAGGCACATCACGACGATGAGCCCGAAGGTGAACCACTCGGGTTGACGCGCGAGTCTGGCCCGCAAGCCAAGCGGCTTGACCTGCGGTGCGACGTCGACGACGGTGGGTGTGGTCATGGTCTGATTGATGCGCGGGTTCATGCGGGTCACGTCCTTTCAGCTTACTCTATGCCGCTTCCGACAGCAGCGCGTGGTACAACTCGGCCTCTTTCAACTGGTCGGCCTCGTATTCGTTGGCGACGCGCCCCTTTTTCATCATGAGAATACGGTCGCAGTTCTGCAGCAGTTCGGGCAGGTCGTCGCTGATCAGGATGATGCCGATGCCCCGTTGCGACAGGCCCTGCATGATGCGGTAGATGATGTCTTTGGAACCCACGTCCACCCCGACCGTCGGACCGTGCAGGATCAGCACGCGCGGATCGATGGCGAGCCAGCGGCCGATCAACACGCGCTGCTGATTGCCGCCCGACAGCGACTGCACGGGCTTGTCGACGTCCGGTGTCGCGATCTGCAACTCCTTGACCGTCTCGACCGCCAGCGCTTGCGCACGGCCCCTATCGATCTGGCCAAAGCGGTCGCGCAGGCTCGAGATCATCGCGGTAATCACGTTCTCGCGAATCGACTTGTCGAGAAACAGCCCTTCGTTCAGGCGGTCTTCCGGCACATAGCCAATCCGGTGATTCTTCGCGTCCGAAGGCGTGTGCAAGACGATGCGCTGGCCGTCCAGCACGATCTCGCCATGCTGTGCGGGCGCCACGCCCGCGAGCGCGCGGGCTAGTTCGTTACGCCCCGAGTCGAGCAGCCCAGTGACGCCGAGAATCTCGCCGCGATGCAGCGCGAACGACACATCGGTGAACTGTCCGGCGCGCGTGAGGCCGCTGACATCGAGCACCACCTCGGCGCCGAAACCCCCTTCACGATAGCGCTCGCTCGACAGATGCCGGCCCGTCATCAGTTCGCTGATCTGCGCCTTCGTGTAATCCGTGATCGGCCCTTGCGCCATGGTCTGGCCATCACGCAGTACGATCACTTCGCCGCCGATCGCATAGCATTCGTCGAGCTTGTGACTGACGAACAGCACCGTCACACCCTGCGCGCGCAGATTGGTTAGCACTGCAATCAGGTTGTCGACTTCCTTCTGCGTCAACGACGTGGTGGGTTCGTCCATGATGACGAATTTCGCCTCGCTCGCAATGACGCGTGCGATCGCGACCAGCTGGCGTGTGGCGAGCGGCAGGAGTTCGACGAGCGTCGACTGGAACTCGGCATCGCCGGGCAGGCCGACGGCCGCGAGCGCACGCGCTGCGGTCTTCGCCAATGCGCGGCGGTCGAAAGTGCGGCTCAGGCGGCCGTTGTGTTCAGCGAGTTCCGAGGTCAGCCCGACGTTTTCGGCCACGCTCATGTTCGGCAGCAGCGAGAGATCCTGGTACACCGTTTCGATCCCCGCCGCGAGCGATTCCAGCGCCGACAGGCGCGCATGCGACACGCCTCCGATAATGAGCTCGCCTTCATCCGGCGGCTGCGCGCCGGCAATAATCTTGATCAGCGTGCTCTTGCCGCAGCCGTTCTCGCCGAGCAGGTGATATATCTGTCCGCGCTGGAATGACAGGCTTACGCCACGCAGCGCGTGCACACCGGTAAAGCGCTTGTGCACACCCACGACCTGCAGGAACGGTACGGAAGCAACGTCTGAATTCATAGTGCAATCACAACCTGGAAGAGTGCCCCTAAACCTGCCGCTGCGCGGCAAGCCCCCCGAAGGGACCGGAAAAACCTGGGGCGGTCCGGTGTTTTCCTGGAAGGTGTGCCCGCAACGATCGCAGGCCGAAGCAGGCACACCGTGACACGAAAATCGACTTAGAACGAGTAATTCTTATAGTTCGACTTGTCGACGTCGACCCAGCCCTGGCCGCGCACGATGATGCCCTTGCCCGGACCCTTGGACACCGTCACCTTCGTGTAGCCCGGAATACCGAGGTTGTCGCCGTCATGCACCGTCTGGCCGTGAACCAGCATCAACGCGATCTTGTTCATCGCAATGCCAGCCAGCTTCGGATCCCAGAACGAGATGCCGTTGACGGCACCGCTTTCGAGGAACTTGCCCGCTTCACCCGGCAGACCCGTGCCGTACACGCAGATCTTGCCCTGCAGACCGGCTTCTTCAACGGCCCGGCCAATGCCGATCACGTCGAGCGACGACGAACCCTGGAAGCCCTTCAGGTCCGGATGCTTGCGCAGCACTTCCTTGGCGACTTCATAGGCGCGCTCACCGTCGTTGTTGGTTTCGAGTTTCGGCTCGACCAGATCCATTTTCGAATACTTGGCCTTGGCGTTATTGATCCCGCCATCGGCCCACTGCACTTGCGAGCGGCTGCCGAGCGAGCCCACCAGCACGGCCCATTTGCCCTCGTCGTGCATGCACGAGGCCAGGTGTTCGTTCAGGTTGGCACCATAGGCGGTGTTATCGAAAGCTTCGATGTCGACCATGGTGTTCTTTTCATTGTCGGCCTCATGGGTGACCACCTTGATGCCGCGATCCATGGCCTTCTTCAGCACGGGTTCGAGCGTCGGCGGATCGTACGGCACCACGGCCAGAGCATCGACCTTCTTCGCGACCAGATCTTCGATGATCTTCAACTGCTGCGCCGCGTCGGCTTGCCCTGGTCCGGTCTGATACGCCGTGACACCTGGGTTGTCCTTGGCGAATTCCTTCACGCCTTCGTCCATGCGGTTGAACCAGTTGATGCCCGTCACCTTCACGACGGTGACGATCGTCACAGGGTTCGCCGCCTGCGCCGCAGCAACGACGCCTACCGCGAGAACGCCTGCTGCCAGTGCGGTGGCCAATCGAGTCAGTTTCATACTACGTCTCCTTTTTTCTTTCGATGTCGCCCTGCTTCACGGTTGCGTACATCCAGGGCCCCGATGTCCGCCGCGTACTAAACCTTGCCTACCTGCCGCTGCTCACGCTAACGCTCACCTTCACGCTATCGCCGGGAAGTCGAACTCCAGCGCGTGAAACCGAAGATCGCGCTCACCCGCTCGCCACCCGCGAAAGCCAGCGACAGCAGCAACAGAAAACCCCACGCGCAGTCGCCGAAGAACTGCGACACGCCCAGCAGATTGAACAGGCTCGCCAGAAACTGCAGCACCAGCGCGGCGAAGAACACCGAGATGATGCGGCCGCGGCCGCCTGCGGGGTTCACCCCGCCCATCACGGCAATCAGGATCGAGATCAGCAGATACGAGTTGCCGTAATCCCATTTCGCGCTCGACGTATGCGTCGCGCTGATCAGGCCGGCCAACGAAGCGAGCACGCCGCACATCGTGTAGGTCACGATCAGCATGCGCGCGCGCGGAATCCCCGCGTAGAAGGCGGCCTTCGGATTGGTGCCCATCAGATACAGACGCAGACCGAACGGACTGCGCCTGAGCAGCCATCCCAGTACGATGATCGCGGCGACAAAGATGATGAAAGAGATCGGCACCTGAAAGGCCGTGCCGTTGCCGATATCCGAAAGCTGATCGACATACTCGACCGGGACCGATGCGCCGTTACTCAACACCACGGCGATGCCGGTGAACAGTAATTGCGTACCCAGCGTGCAGAGAATCGGCGTGAGCCGCAGCTTTGCGATGACGACGCCATTGAGCATCCCGCCCAGCACGCCGATCGCGACGACGATCGCGCAGAACAACGCCGTGTAAGCCACCGGCGAGGCGTCGGCGCCCACGAACTTCGGCACCACCAGCGCGGCGATCATGCCTGACAGGTTGGCCAGACCGACGCCGGACAGATCGATACCGCCGTTGCCGGAGATCATCGAGAGCATGATGCCGAGCGCCAGCAGCCCGAGTTCGGGCAACTGACTGCCCATCGACTGCAAATTGTCGATATCGACAAACTGGCCGTGCGACAGCGCAGTCGCGACCAATACAACCAGCACGTTGACGATCAGCAAGAAATTCAGTTGCCGGTCGCCGAACAGTTTTCCAACAGCAAACGAGGACTTCATGGTGAAGAGAGACTCCTTCAAACTGCATGAAACTTCAGCGGGCCGCTGAGGGGGGGCCATGAGACCTCAGCGAGCAGCGAATGTAGCTTCAGTGCGCAGAGACCTGCTGGCCCGACTGACTCAAGAGCTGGTTCACTTCGCTCAAGGTCGGCATCGACGGTGCCGTGCCGGCACGCGTCACGGAGATACCCGCTAGCGCACAGCCAAAGCGCATCGCTTCAACGGGATTCACACCGCGTGCCAACGCCGCCGCGAAACCGCCCGTGAAGCCATCGCCCGCGCCGGCTGTCTCCACCACCCGGCCGGCCTGGAATGCGGGCACCAGCACCGACTGCGTGGCCGAGTGCAGCAGCGCACCGGCTTCACCCAGCGTCACGATCACGGTACCCACGCCTTTGGCAAGCAGCACGTCCGCCGCGCGCCGTGCGTCGTCGGCGTTCTGGATCGGCACACCGGTCAGCGTGGTCGCCTCTGTTTCGTTCGGCGTGATGTAGTCGCACAACGGGAAAATATCGTCGGCGAGCGGCACGGCGGGTGCCGGATTGAACACCGTAACGACACCGTGCCGACGTGCGACTTCGAGACCGCGCCGCGCCGCCGCGATCGGTTGTTCCAGTTGTGTGACGAAGACCTGCGCCTCGGCGATGTCCGCTTCGATCGCATCGACATCGGAGGCGTTCATGGTGGCCGCGGCGCCGGAAGCGACGATGATCGCGTTCCTGCCATCGGTGTCGTCGACGAAGATGTGTGCCGCGCCGGTCGACACGCCGTCCACGGTCGTAGCGCGCGCGGTGATGCCTTCCGCGGCCCACGTCGAACGGGCGATCGCGCCGAAGGCGTCGTTACCGAGACGCGTGCAGAAGACCACCTGCGCACCGGCGCGCGCGGCCGCCACCGCCTGATTCGAACCCTTGCCGCCGGGGCCCATTGCGAAGGCCGAACCGGCGATGGTCTCGCCGATCAGGGGCATACGTTCGGCGCGGAACGTCAGGTCGGTCACATAGATGCCGAGAATGACGACACGCCCATTCGGTTGCGACTGCTTGCTCATTGATGTCCCTCGTTGCGCGGCGCGTCCGGCGCCAGCAACACGCCCTTTGTAAACACGAAGCAGCCGTAACCGCGCTGCTCGCCGGTGGCGATCACGCAATACGCTTTTTTCGCGCGCTCATAAAAAGCGAAGCGTTCGATGGAAGCAAACGGCAGGTCACGTCCTTCAGCCGCATTCACTTCGGCTTGCGCCTCGCGTTGCACCGCGGGAATCGTGTTCGGCTCGCCGACCACTTCCATGCGGAACGCCGCATGCTCCATAAAGGTATCGAGCGGCAGCACGGAGAGCACCGCGCGAACCGCGCGGGCCGCATCCGCGCCGTCAAAACGCAGCAGCTTGCCCAGCACCGTTGCACGCGCAACGGAGTCGCCGGGGAAATTCGCATCGCAAATCACCACTTCATCGCCGTGGCCCATTGCACGCAGTGCATGCAACACATCGGCATTCAGCAGCGGGTCCAGATTCTTCAGCACGGTGTCTCCTCCATGTTCGATCGGCCTGCTTTCCGTCCACTCTCAGACGGTCAGTCTCCGTAAGGGATCCAGATGTTCTTTACTTGCACAGCGTGACGCAGCCAGGCGGGACCTTCGGTCGAGCGGTCGAACCAGTCAAACTGGCGCCCATGATCGACGAAAGTGCGCTTCAGATTGCCCACCGAGGCACGTTCGACGAGCGTCGAATCCGCCGCGCTGCCGAAGCACCAGAGCGCGTCGACGTCGTCGTGTTTTGCCAGCGCAGGTAGCAAGGCTGCGCGCTCGCCCGTGACGATGTTCAGCACGCCACCAGGCACATCCGAGGTTTCCACCACCTGATACAGATCCGTTGCCGTGAGCGGGCAAGCCTCGCTCGGCAGCACCACGACGCGATTGCCCATCGCCAGTGCGGGTCCCACCAGCGAGACGAAGGCCAGCAGCGGCGCTTCATCCGGGCACGCAATGCCGATCACGCCAAGCGGTTCATGCATGGCCAGCGCAACCCCGCGCAACGGCGGCGTGTGCACCGCGCCGTCGAACTTGTCGGCCCACGCGGCGTACGTGAAGAGCCTCGTTACAGCGGCTTCCACTTCCGCGTGCGCAGCGCTTTCAGCGACGCCCGTGCGCACCACCAGTTGCCGCGCGAATTCGTCGGCCCGTACCGTGAGATTCTCAGCGAGGTAGTACAGGACCTGCGCGCGATTATGCGTGCTGGCCTGCGACCATTTCCCTGCGCCGCGTGCTGCCTCGACGGCGTTGCGAATGTCCTTGCGGTTACCCTCGCCCACTTCGCCCACGAGCCCACCGTCTGCATCATAGACTGGCAGCGAATAACCTGCATCGGGACGGACCTGCTTGCCGCCGATAAAGAGCTTCGCGGTGCGGTCGATCGGCGCCACGTTCGACGACGCTTCGAGCGAAGCCGTCACCGCAGCGCGTACCGGACGCTCGCGGAGCTTAAGCCATGCGCGTGGCTTCAAATATTCGTAGATGCCCTCGCGGCCACCTTCGCGGCCGTAGCCCGACTCGCGATAACCGCCAAAGCCGACCGCCGCATCGAACAGATTGGTCGCGTTGATCCACACCACACCGCTGGCGAGGCGCGGCGCGATATCCAGCGCACGGCCGATCGTTTCGCTCCACACGCTCGCCGCGAGGCCGTAGCGCGTGTTGTTAGCCAGCGCCACCGCTTCGTCAGGTGTGCGGAAGCTCATCGTAATCAGCACGGGGCCGAAGATCTCTTCCTGCGCGAGCATCGAAGCGGGCGCGACACCGGTCACCAGCGTGGGCGGGTAATAGCAACCCTGTGCGGGCACCGTCGCATCCGGCGACTGCCACACCGCGCAACCTTCACGACGCCCGGCTTCCACCAGCGACTGAATCCGTTCGAGCTGCACCGGATCGACAATCGCGCCGATATCGATGCTCTTGTCGAGCGAAGACCCGACGCGCAAGGTTTCCATGCGCCGCTTTAGCTTGTCGATGAAGCGCGCTTCAATGCCCTCTTGCACGAGCAGACGCGAACCGGCGCAGCAGACCTGCCCCTGGTTGAACCAGATGGCGTCGACCACACCTTCGACCGCGCCATCCAGATCGGCGTCGTCGAACACGATGAACGGCGACTTGCCGCCCAGTTCGAGCGTCAGCGACTTGCCCGAGCCTGCGGTCACCGAGCGGATCTGCCGGCCGACTTCGGTCGAACCGGTAAAGGCGAGCTTGTCCACTTCGGGATGCTCGACGAGCGCGGCGCCGGTGCGGCCATCGCCCGTCACGACGTTCAGCACGCCAGCGGGCAAACCGGCGCGATGCGCCAGTTCAGCGAACAGCAACGCGGTGAGCGGCGTGTATTCGGCCGGCTTCAACACCACGCAGTTGCCGGTTGCGAGAGCCGGCGCGATCTTCCACGACAGCATCAGCAAGGGGAAATTCCACGGCACGATCTGGCCGACCACGCCGAGCGGCGCAAACTCCGCGAACTCGCTGTCCTGCAACTGCGCCCAACCGGCGTGATGCAGGAAGTGACGCGCTACCAGCGGCACGTCGATGTCGCGCGTTTCGCGGATCGGCTTGCCGTTATCGAGCGCTTCGAGCACCGCGAACAGCCGGCTATGCCGCTGCACCATGCGCGCCAGCGCATACAGATGACGTGCGCGCCCCGCACCGCCCAACGCGACCCAGCCAGGCTGCGCTGCGCGCGCGGCGGCCACTGCGGCATCGACGTCGGCCGCATCGCCCTGGGCGATGTGCGCGAGCAACTCACCGGTGGCGGGTTCGCGCGATTCGAAGCGCTCGCCCGAGGCCGGCGCACGCCATCCACCGCCAATGAAATGGCCGAAGCTGGACGCATGCTGCGCGAGCCAGGCACGCGCGGGCTGATCGTCCTCGGGTGCGGGACCGTACTCCATTGATGAAAAATATTCGGCTACGCTCATGGGATCGGTCTGCTCAGGCAACGGGGTGACGATTGAAGGAGGAGTAACGGCCGCTTACGTGATGTTCGAGCTGGCGTTCGATGTCGGCCAGCAGGCTCGACGCACCAACGCGGAACAGCTCCGGCTCGAGCCATGCGCGCCCCAGTTCCTCTTTCATGAGGATCTGGTAGGTCAGCACGGACTTTGCGCTGGACACGCCGCCAGCAGGTTTGAAACCAATCAGGATGCCGGTGCGCTCGTAGTAATCGCGGATCATGCGCACCATTACCAGCGAGACGTCCAGCGTTGCATTGACGCCTTCCTTGCCGGTTGAGGTCTTGATGAAATCAGCGCCCGCCATCATGCAGATCATCGACGCACGCGCCACGTTCGACAGCGTGCGGATATCGCCGGTGGCGAGAATGGCTTTCAGATGGGCCGGGCCGCACGCCGCGCGGAAATCGCGCACTTCGTTGTACAGCGCCTGCCAGTTACCCGTCAGGACGTGTTCGCGCGTGACGACGATATCGATCTCTTGCGCACCGTCCGCCACCGACGCCTCGATCTCTTTCAGCTTCAGCGGATGCGGGATCAGGCCAGCCGGAAAACCGGTGGACACCGCCGCGACCGGAATACCGCTGCCTTGCAGCGCATCCACGGCGGCAGCCACGAAGCGGTGATACACGCAGACCGCGCCGGTGGTAATGGTCTGAGGCGCAATGCCGAGCGCGCTGAGAATGTCGGGCCGCACCGGCTGGCGCGCTTTCGCGCACAGGCGCCGCACGCGGCCTTCGGTGTCGTCGCCGTTCAGGGTGGTCAGGTCGATGCAGGTGATGGCCTTCAGGAGCCACGCCGCCTGCGCATCTTTCTTGACGGTGCGCCGCGTACCGAGTGTGGCGGTACGCCGCTCGACGGCAGACTGGTTGACCCGCAGGCCGTCAAGCCAGGCAGCGTCGAACGGCACGCCTGGATTGCGTTCCGGATGAACGGTCAAATCGCGCCGCAGCGCGATGACCGACGAAGAAGAAGAAGAAGGAGCTTCGGGCATGGGGATGTCCATGATTTTGTGCAGTGCACACCAACGGCTGATGGTTTGTTCGCAACCATCGTACATCGAATGATAGGATCGTAACAAGTGGCGTTACGATCATTTCCTTATATCGAGTTGGAGGAACTGGCGCGCAGCGCCAACCGCCTGGCGGGAAAGTGTTTGCCCATCCGTATTTTCACCAGGAAAAGCGGTGGATACGCACGGTGTGAGCACGCGTTTGATTGCGCCCCGTCACGCCCTCTGAACCAGCAAATTCGACCGATTCACAGGTCGATGCCGGCAAATTCTTTGCAGCATTCGCACCTCGTGCTAGTCTCGAATTAAGAGCCGCCACGGGAGCACAGCATGCCGACCTGCCAATCGTGTTCGGACCTTCACGGTCGTCCGTCCTGGACCACCGAGTTATGTGAAATGGCGCTGCTTGGCGTGGGCGAGCTATGTGGCGTGCCCGCGGTCGAGCACTATCGCTGTGTTGCCTGCGGCTCGTCGTTTTCGCGCGTGCTGATCGGCGCGAGTTGCGATTGCATCTGGCAATCGCTCGATTGCCGCTGCGCGAGCGAAGACCATTCCGGGGCGTCGTCGGCCCACACGGACGGGTTGGCGGGCGGAGCTGTCGCCTAGAAAGGTTCGCCCTTCCCTGCTTCGTGCGGTCCATTGCAAATCAATCCTCTCGACGCCGCCCGCCGTAACAGGGCAAAATCCAGACCGGCCGCCTTCGCCCCGATGACTTCGATCTGATCGCTCGCCATCGTCCGCGTGCCGGCCAATCACTCCGAATCTGTTACGCCACGCCTCGCCTGACCGGCAACTGTGAGCCCATGACCAGATTGAACTTCGATACCGTCGTGCTCGGCGCGGGCATTGTCGGCGTGTGTGTTGCCCTGCATCTGCAAAGGCGCGGCCGCCAGGTGGCCCTGGTGGACCGCAAGCTGCCCGGCAACGAGACCTCGTTCGGCAATGCAGGGCTGATCCAGCGCGAAGGCGTTTATCCCTATGCGTTTCCACGCGGACTCGGCACGCTGTTGCAGTACGCGCGCAACCAGTCGCCGGACGTTCGCTATCACGCCGATGCAATGCTCAAGGCCGCACCGTTCCTGTGGCAATACTGGCGCAATTCGCATCCCGCGAAACATGCGGCCATTGCGAAGTCCTACTCGCCCCTGATCGAACGTTGCGTGAGCGAGCATCGCGCGCTCGCCGCAGATGCCGGTGTCAGCGCGCTGATGCGGCCCACGGGCTGGATCAAGGTGTTTCGCACCGCAGCGGCACGCGACGCGGAAATCGGACTCGCCGAACGGTGGCAGCGCGAATATGGCGTGGCATTCGAAGCGCTCGACACGGCCAGCCTGCGCCGGGCCGAACCCGATCTCACCGACACCTTGTGCGGCGGCTTGCACTATCCGCAATCCGACTCCGTGAGCGACCCGAATGCGCTCGTCACCGCTTACGCCAACTATTTCGCCGCGCTCGGCGGGCGCTTTTTCATCGGCGAGGCGGACTCGCTTCGCGAGGGTTGGGAAGTGGATACGCAGGCCGGAACGATTACGGCTGCGTCGGCGGTGGTTGCGTTGGGACCGTGGTCGGCGCGTGCGAGTGCGCGTCTCGGCTACCGTCTGCCGCTCGGCGTGAAACGCGGCTACCACATGCATTACGCGCCCCACGCGGCGGCTCGCCTGAACCATCCGATCCTCGACGTCGAAGGCGGCTTCGTGCTGGCTCCCATGGCACGCGGCATCCGCTTGACGACGGGCACGGAAATCGCCCGTCTCGATGCACCCAGGACGCCGACCCAACTCGCAGCGGTCGAGCCCGTCGCGCGCACGCTGTTTCCGCTGGGCGAACGCCTCGACGCAGAACCCTGGATGGGCGCGCGCCCCTGCACCGCCGACATGATGCCCATCATTGGGCCCGCGAAAAATCACCGGGGTCTGTGGTTCTCCTTCGGCCATGCGCATCACGGCTTGACGCTCGGTCCCATCACGGGCCGCCTGATCGCCGAGATGATGACCGGCGAGGCGACCGTGGTGGACCCGCGGCCATTCAGGGTGGAACGGTTCTAGTCACCCCGGCGGGTCATGTCGAAGCCCGCGGTGGGGGGGCGCCGGCTGGTGAAACGGCTTTGCCATTGGCACTTCACGCGGAATCGATGGGGTCGCGCAGCGCGTCCTGCGACGCCGTCTGCGCAAGCTGCGCGCCGAATTGCAGGGCCGCAAGCTGGGCATAGAGCGGCGAACTCTGCAGCAGTTCCGCGTGACGACCCTGCGCCACGATGCGGCCTTGCTCCAGCACGATAATGCGGTCGGCCTGCTGCACGGTGGCAAGGCGGTGCGCGATCACGAGCGTGGTGCGGTTCTGCGCGGCGTTGTCGAGGGCCGTCTGGACCAGCCGTTCGCTGGCGGCATCGAGCGCGCTGGTGGCCTCGTCGAGCAGCAGAATGGGCGGATTCTTCAGGATTGCACGGGCAATGGCGATGCGCTGACGCTGCCCGCCGGACAACCGCACGCCGCGCTCGCCGAGAAACGTGTCGTACCCTTGCGGCAACGCTTCGATAAAACCGGCCGCGGCGGCCATTGCCGCGGCCTCCTGAACTTGCGCAAGGGTCGCGTTGGGCGCGCCGTAGCGGATGTTATCCAGCACACTGCCCGAGAAAATGACGGACTCCTGCAGGACGACGCCGATTTCCCGCCGCAATTCGACGAGCGGCACGTCGCGCGTGGCGACGCCATGGATGCGGATATTGCCGTCCTGTGGATCGTAAAAGCGCAGCAGCAACTGGAACAGCGTGGTCTTACCCGCACCGGAAGGACCGACCAACGCAACATGCTCGCCGCCCCGAACATGCAGCGACAAACCGGAAAGCGCGGCAATACCGGGGCGTGACGGATACGAAAAACTCACGTTGTCGAACTGGATGCCGTCGCCGTGCAGCGGCAACGCGACCGTGGTGGTGGCCTGCACGACCGGCGAGCGCGCTGCCAGCAATTGCAGCAAACGCTCGGTCGCGCCGGCGGCGCGCTGCAGATCGCCCCACACCTCGGCAACCGCTCCCACCGCGCCAGCCGTGAACACCGCGTACAGAATGAACTGCGACAACTGGCCGCCCGTCATGCGCCCGGCCAGCACCGCCTGCGCACCCAGCCACAGCACGAACACGATGGCCGAGAAGACCAGCACGATCACGACCGCGGTCAGCCAGGCGCGCGCCCGGATTCGCGTGAGCGCGGTCTCGAAGGCGGTTTCAACCGCGCCGGCAAAGCGGCGCGCCTCGAAAGGCTCCTGCGTGAACGACTGCACCGTCGGCATGGCGTTGAGCACCTCGCCCGCCATGGCGCTCGCGTTCGCCACCTTGTCCTGACTGGCGCGCGACAGACGCCGCACGCGCCGTCCGAAGATGACGATGGGCGCCACGACGACCAGCAGCGTGACGATGATGTAGCCGGACAGCACCGGACTCGTCACCACCAGCATCGCGACACCGCCGGTCAGCAGGAAGAAATTGCGCAATCCCAGCGACAGGCTGGTGCCCACCACGGCCTGGATCAAGGTGGTGTCGGCCGTCAACCGCGACAGGACCTCGCCGGTCTGGGTGGTCTCGAAGAACTGCGGGCTCATCTCCAGCACATGCTCGTAGACCGCGCGCCGCAAGTCGGCCGTCACCCGCTCGCCGAGCCACGACACCAGGTAGAAGCGCAGCGCCGTGGCGCCGGCCAGCACGAGCGAGACGACGAATAGCGCGAGGAAATAACGGTCGATGTGCGCGCGCTCGCCGCTGGCAAAGCCACGGTCGATCAGGTATTTGAACGCCACCGGCAACACCAGCGTGGCGCCGGCCGACGTCACCAGTGCGAGGAATGCGAGTGCCCAACGCCCGGCGTACGGTCGCAGGAAGGGAAACAGCGCAAAGAGCGGCGCGATACGCGGTGCGGGTGCGGGTGCGGGTGCGGGTGCTGCGGGGTCTGACATCGGGATTTCCGGGCGGAGCGAAGGTAATCCCGATTGTGCCAGTCTTGGGCATCCGAAGCCGGACCGTACTAAAGCGCGGCGGTAACGACGTGCTTGCCGCTGCTGTCCATCTGGATCAAGATCAGATGCACACTCAACTGGAATCCGCCATTCTCATGACAGATCACCCCGATCCGGATCCCGACGCCGATCCTGACCAGCTGAAAGGTCCCGGCGGCATGACCTTGCGCCAGATCCACGAACAGGTCCAGAAGAGCGTCCAGCGCGACCGCGCAGAGCACGCGCATCACGCACAGGCACCGCCGCAAAGCCGGTGGCAACGTTGGGTGCGCTATGTGTGGGGCCGCAGCGGCCGCCGCTAGTGGCGTGGGCCGTTTGCCTGTGAGCGCCTGTGAGCGTCCGTCTGCGCCTGTGAGCGCGCGTCGACCGCGTGGCCAACTCAGTCGGCGGCGGCCGCCTGCACGAGCGCGACGACGCTTTCAATGGGCTTCATCAACTCTGCAGAAGCCCCGTGGCGTGCCTGCAGGTAACTCGTCGCGTTATAGGAGAGCCAGACGCGGCTGTCGTCGTCCTGCCACACCAGCACCTTGAGCGGCAGATCGAGCGCCGCGGTCGGCGCCGCCTGCATCAGCGGCGTGCCGGCGCGCGGATTGCCGAACACCAGCAACTGCGACGGATTCATCGCGAGCCCTGCACGCTGCGCGTCCGCCGCAAAATCGATGCGGGCGAACAGAATGATCTGCTTCGCTTCGATCAACGAGGCGAGCTTATTGGCGGCCTCCTCCACCGAGCGATGTGTCGGTACGGTAACGATGCCGTTATCGGCTGCCTGACTGGACATGGTTTCTCCTGAGAGCGGTGCAACACAGATGGGTATGACACGAAGAGGTGAGCCCGAGCCGCAGCAACTGCAGCAACCGGAGCGACGGCTACAGACGGCTACAGACGGCTACATACTAGCGTTTTCCACCACGCGACCTTCCGCGCGCCAACGAAGCATGCCGCCCGCCAGGTTGGCCACGTCCTCGAATCCCGACTGCCGCAAGATGACCGTGGCCTGCGCCGACCGTCCGCCGGCCCGGCATACCGTCACGATCGGACGCTCCTTCGAGAGTTCGGTCACGCGCGCTGCCAGATCGCCGAGCGAAATCAGCCTCGCTGCGGGAATGCGTCCCAGCGCACCTTCGAACTCATCAGGCTCGCGCACGTCGACGATCTGCACGGAACGCAGATTTTCCTCCAGCCATTGAGGATTGATTTCCCAGATGCCCGCGAAGGTGTACGTCAACGGTGCCCAATCCGGCTCGGCCATCCGCGTGGGGTCGCTGGCGGCCATGCCGCATTTCAGGTTGGCCGGCACCGCGACATCAATCTGCTTGGGATGCGGCAAGCGCAGGTTGGTCATGTAAACGGAGAAATCGTCTTCGCACAGTTCGCCGCCAAGACGGGGGTTGAAGCGGCGCTCTTCGCCCACGCTCGTGACCGTCAAACCGCGGTAATCGTGAGCCGGATAAAGCAGACAGGTGTCGGGCAAAGTGAAAATCTGCTGGTGGACCGCCTGGAACATCGCGCGCGCGTCGCCATGCTGGAAATCGGTGCGACCTGTACCCCTGATCAACAGGCAATCGCCTGTAAACGCCATGCTTTCATCGTCGAGCCTGAGGCTGATGCATCCGTTCGTATGGCCAGGCGTGGCGCGCGCTTCCAGATGCCGGCCGCCGAATTCAACGCGGTCGCCGTGACTCAGATATCGGTCCGCGCCTTCGGCGCCGCTGGCGGCTGAAATCGCGATCTGGCTGCCGGTACGGCGTTTCAGCACCCATGCGCCCGTCACGTGATCGGCGTGCACATGGGTGTCGATGGTGTACAGCAGGTGCAATTCCAGTTCTTCGATCAAGGCGGTATCGCGGCGCACCTGCTCGAATACCGGATCGATCAGCAAGGCCTCTCCCGTTGCGCTATCCGCAAGAAGATAGGTGTAGGTAGACGATTGCTGATCGAATAGCTGCCGGAAAATCAACACGCTTTCACTCCATTACCTGGCATGCCTGAGCGAATCGCTCTACGCGAATTTCATTTCGGTTGGGCGACATATCGCAAGTAGGGCTTCACCGTCTTGAAGCCCTGCGGATATTTCCGCATCGCGTCCTCGTTCGAAACGGAGGTTGGGATGATGACGTCCTGTCCCGGCTGCCAGTTCACGGGCGTCGCCACCGTGTGCTTCGCGTTGAGTTGCAATGCATCGAGCAGACGCAGCACTTCGTCGAAATTGCGGCCCGCGCTCATGGGATACACGAGCATGGCTTTGACCTTCTTGTCCGGACCGATGAGAAAGACCGAGCGTACCGTGGCGTTGTCCACCGCGGTACGCGGGCCCCCGCTCGCGTTCGGGTGAATCATGTCGTAGAGCTTCGCGACATTCAGGTCTGCGTCTCCGATCAGCGGGTAATTGATCGCATGCCCCTGGGTTTCCTCGATATCGCTCATCCACTTCTGGTGGTCGCTGACAGGATCCACACTGAGTCCGATGATCTTGGTGTTGCGCGCGTCGAATTCCGGCTTGAGCCCCGCGAGGTATCCGAGCTCAGTCGTGCAAACCGGCGTGAAATCTTTGGGATGGGAAAACAGGATCACCCACTTGTCGCCGATCCATTCGTGAAAGCGGATCGTGCCTTCGGTGGTTTCCGCAGTGAAATCCGGAGCTTCTTCTCCTAGTCGAATTGACATCTCGATCCTCCATTGGGAGTCCCAAGGTTCGCGCGCCGCGATTACAGCGGCGTCCCCGGGTTGCCTGACCGTTTAGTCAGGCGATTGGACTACCTCGCGATCAGCCTCCGGCTGGTTGAACGGCATCGCGCAGGAGGGCTATCGGCGGACGCAGCGGATTCGATAGCCCTCCCCCAAAGCCGCGAAGCGGGGCAGGCCCCGGGACTCCCTGCGGGTCGCGTATATAGGGTAGAACAAAAGTGGCTTTCACCTGACTCCGATCAACCCTTAGAGACAAGCCGAGATTGTCATGCGACTGCTCCTGACAAAACCATGTATCGGGAAATCTGGAAACGGGATCCGTGCAGGATCCCGTTAAATCCTCAGGATCACTTGCCGCCCTTCGCATCGCTGCCGGAAACGGCACCTGGCATGTTGGCCGTATCGTTCGCTGCCTTGGTCGTGGTCTTGTGGGTCTTCTTCATGGTGTGAGTTTTGGTGCTCGGCGCCGAGCCGCTGGCGGCGCTCATTGCCGGGTCAGTGCCGCTCGGTCCCGCACCACCTCCACCATTCCCCCCTCCGCCGTTCCCACCTGCGCCTGCCCCCCCTTCGCCACCCGCCGCCAACGCGACGCTCGAGCCTAGCAATAAGGCCGAAATCAATACCACCTTCTGGATCTTCATGACCTACTCCTCAGTGACACTCCGGTTGTGAGCGGCTGCGCGTCGAATTGCGCGCAGGCCTGACCAGATTCAGCAAGGGCTGTGCCGTTGATCAAACGGTAGGCTGAGTGCAGAAGACGCGTCCTCACATGTCGCGAAGCAAGCGTGTGTAAAAGCGGCTATACATTCGTGCGGTCTTTCACAGCGCGTTGCCATGAAAGCGTCATGAGGGAAGGACGAGAATTGCAAGGACGCACCCCGCTCCACAGCGCGGATGACGAACCGCATTTCGACGACCGACCTCGGGCCGCAGCCCCTGACGCCCTGCGCGGCACAGCAATTGACGCCATTCCGACCTTCGCAGCGCGGCTCGGCACCCGTGTTCTGCCCGCTTCGCGCTGCTCCGATTCGCTTGCCCGTCGAGCGTCAGATACGAATGGGCACAGCGCTTGCTAAACACCATCGGTTTTGACTGGTGCCACTGCACCCACTGATGCCCAACCGCCGATCTATCTTTATCCATGCCGACGCCGCTCAACGTCTTACTGGTCGCCTCCGAGGCGGCCCCCCTTGCAAAAACTGGCGGACTGGCTGACATGGTCAGCGCCTACGGTGCCGCTCTCTGTGACGCCGGTGTCGCCGCATCGATTCTCATGCCCGCCTATCCCGCCGCGCTCCAGCAGGTACTCGGCGCGACCCGCGTGGCGAAACTTTCGGGACTTCCAGGCGGCGACGGCGAGATCATTCGCGCCTGCATGCCCGATACGGGACTTTCCGTGCTGCTCTTGCGGATGGACCATCTATATGCACGCGAAGGCGTCTATCAGGATCGGCACGGCCGCGACTACGTGGACAATCTCGTCCGCTTCGCATCGCTTGCGGCAGCGGCGGCGCGAATCGCACGCGGCGTGCGCGGCATCCGGCGGCCGGACATCGTTCATGCGCACGACTGGCACGCCGGACTCACGCCCCTCTATATGAAACTCGGAGGCGTGCAGGCGCGCAGCGTCTTCACCATCCACAATCTGGCGTTTCAGGGCAACTATCCGCTCGCCGCCGGTGCCTGGATCGGCGTGCCGCCTGAATTGCTGGTGCCGGCGCTCAGCGACGAGCGCAGCATCGAGTTCTACGATTCGCTCAGCCTCATCAAGGCGGGGATCGTCCACGCCGAACGTGTGACAACCGTGAGTGACCGGTACGCCAGAGAGATTCTGACGCCCCGCTTCGGCCATCGCATGGAAGGGGTCTTGAATGCAGAGGAGCATAAGCTCCACGGCATCACCAACGGCATCGACATGAAACGGTGGGACCCATCTGCCGATCCGTTGATCGCCAGTCCTTACTGCGCGGACAACGTAGCCGGCAAATATGCCTGTAAACGCGCACTGCAGCAGACATTTGGGCTGGCCCGCGAGCCGTTCGTGCCGCTCGTCGCCATCGGTAGCCGGTTGACCGGGCAGAAACTGGCAGAGGTGGTGGCCGACGCCATCCCCACCATGCTGGCTCGACACGACCGGCTTCAGTTCGCCGTTCTCGGTCAGGGCGATGCGCCAATCGAAGCCCAGATGCAGGCACTCGCGGCACGGTGGCCAGGCCGCGTGGGCACCCACATCGGCTACGACGAAACGCTCGCTCATAGGCTTCATGCAGGCGCGGACATGCTGCTGCATGCGAGCCGCTTCGAGCCCTGCGGGCTCACGCAACTGTATGCGATGCGCTTCGGTACGATTCCTGTCGCCTCGCGCGTGGGCGGACTCGCCGACACGATCTCCGACTACGCGCTCGAATTCGGCAAGACAAGCGCCGCGACCGGCTTCCTGTTTGAGGGCGAAACGGTCGACGACGTGGCTGGCGGCGTGGCGCGTGCGGTCGAAGCATTCAGGAATCCGTCGCTATGGCGCGCGCTGCAACGCAATGCGATGACCCGCGATTCGGGTTGGGGTGCAGCCGTCAAACGCTATGTCGATCTGTATTGCGAATTGACGGAGGCACGCCCGGTCGCACCGCGACCGCAGCCGGCCGTGGCTCCGGCCGAGACAGTTCGTGCTGGCTTGCTGCCCATGACCGCGAGCGTCGATCATTCGCTCGCAGCCGTCCGGTAGCACTCCGAAGCTCGAAGCGACAACGCTATGAGTCTATGAATCCGTGCCGGAAGACGGCGTGCGCAGAATCTCGTCCTGTAACTCCGGACGGACGGTGAAGAGCGGCTCGACCATCCATTCGTCGAGCCATTCGCGCCATTCGCTCCAGTTTTCGGCGAGGCAGAATTCATCGGCAATCGCACCGCTGCCGTCGTCCCGCAGGTACGCGTACACCACCCGCTGGCCGTTCCAGTAGGCAACCGCGCGATTCGCCAGGTCGGCAGTCGTGCCTAATGCGATGTCCTGCAAAATCATAGCCAGATTGTTTTCGAACTGTTCGCGGGTCATGACGATTCCCCCATGGATAACGGACCCGCAGCATGGACAATGCCTGGGACGCTTCCATGGCCCACGTGAGCCGTCGCGCCTGCAAGGGTGACGGCTTGTGGGCCCCTCAGCTATCTATCTTCGACATGACGGCGGTAGCCGGGTCATACTGGTAGCCCTTCTGGGCAAGTTGCTGGCTCATCGTCGCGGCGATCAGTTTTTGCTGTGCGTCCCGGGATATCAATTCGTGATCCGGCTTGAGGCGTTCCAGTTCCGATGCGAGCCTGCGCACCAGCGCGACTTCTCCCGTGCTACGCGCATCGACGAACAACATCCTCTCGCCAGCCTGACCCAGTCGTTGTTTGAGATCTCTGGCGTGAACCACCCATTGTTCGGCATTACTACGCAGATCGTTAAGCGCCTTTTCATGCGCTTTGGTCTGGGCCGATAGCTGGCGCTGCAATACCGCCACTTCCTCTGCACTCTCCGAATCATCCGCCCGGGCGCCTGGATGCGGACCACCTTGCGCGTCCTGTGCGGCGGCTTCAGCCAGTTCTGCCAGGCGTTGCGCCAACTGGGCAGCGTACCGTTCGGCGGCATCAGCCCGCTCCTTCGCTGCTGAGGCATCCTGAGAAACGCGGGTCAATTCGGCGCTCGCGGCTGCTTTCGCGTCATTGAGCGTGCCAAGTTGTTCGCGGGTTGCGTCGAGCTGCTGGCTGATGCGCTGCAGTTCATCGCGTTGCGTCGAAGCTTCAGCAAGCCGTGTCGCGGCTGTCTGATGTTCGGCGGCCAGCGCCGTGCGGGCTTCGTCCAGTTCCGCCTCCCGGGCGGCCAGGCGCGTGAGGCTGTCGTTTGCGTGTGCCTCGGCGTTTTGGGCGCGTGAGTTCGCCGCGCTCGCTTCCTGGGTCCACTTGTCGACTTCCTCGGACTTCGCCTGGGACGTGTTGCTTAGCATGGCGATCTGTTGCCGCGCGTCATCATGCTGCTGGATAAGTTGCGCAAGCTCATCGCTTTTGCTTCCGAGCGTCGCGGACAGCGCTTCACGCTCCCGCTGCGCTTTTTCAAGCGAGATCCTGGTGGTTTCCAGATTGGCGTTGTCTACCGACGCGCGGTGCAGCAGTTCCTCCACGCGCTGTTCGGCCAGTTGAGCGCGTGAGTTGGCTGCGCTCGACTCCAGCGACCATCGTTCGACCTCGTCAGCCTTCGTGCGATTGGCATCGCTCAAGCTGGCAATCTGCTGCAATCCTTCGTCACGCTCTTGCGCGAGCCGAATGAGCTCGTCGCTCTTGCCGGCAAGCGTCGCTGCCAACGCTTCACGCGCGCTGCGCTCTTCGTCAAGCGATGTTCTGGTGCCGTCCAGCTCGGCCTGTGCGCTCGACGCGCGTTGCAGGAGTTCGTCCACGCGCATCTCCGCAGCCTGCGCCCGTGTAGTGACCGCGCTCGCCTCCTGCGACCACTTTTCAACTTCTTCCGACTTCGCATCGCAGGCGGCGCTCAAACTTGCGACCTGTTGCTGGGCGCCGTCGAAATCCTGCGTAAGCCGCGCCAGTTCGTCGTTTTTGCTTGCTAGCAGCGTGGCCGATTCGTCACGTGCCCTGCGTGCATCTTCGAGTGAGGCCCGGGTCGCGTCCAGATCGCTATCCGCCACCGAGATACGTTGCGCGAGTTCCTCGCCGCGAAATTCGGCCGCTTGCGCACGTGTTGCGGCCGCGTTGGCTTCCTGCGACCACTTTTCGACTTCCTCCAACCTCGTTTGACAGGTGGCGCTCAGTGTCGCGACTTCCTGCCGCGCGTGATCCAGATCCTGGCGCAGCAGCGCGATCTCGTCATTTTTGCCCGCGATTAGCGTGGCCGACTCTTCACGCGCCCTACGCTCTTCCTCGAGCGATACGTTCGCTGCTGCCAGTCCGGCGTCCGCCATCGCCAGTCGCTGCGTGACCTCCTCGACACGCGCCTCGGCTGCCTGCGCACGCAGTGTGACCGTACCCGCTTCCTGTGACCACCACTCGACCTCTTCCGACTTCGCCCGGCACGCATCGCGCTGCGACGCCGCTTCCTGCCGCGAATCGTCACGCTCCAGCGTCAGTTGCGCGATCTCGAAGTCCTTGCCCTCGACGACGAGGCGCAGTTCGTCGCGCGCCCTGCGCTCTTCCGCAAGCGCCGCCAGCGTGGTTTCCAGATCGGCCTCGATCACCGCGACGCGCTGCACCAGATCGGCTTCGCGTGTCTCGGCCACATCGGCCCGACCAGTCGCTGTCGCGAGTTCCGCTTCGAGACGTGTGGCCATAAGTTCCGAACTGTTCAGCGCATCGTTCGACGCAGCGAGCCGCTCGCGGCCTGCATCGATTTCGTCATTCAGCCTTTGAAATTCGGCAAGCGCCTCGTCCCGCTCTGCCAATGCGGCTTCGACACGCTCGCCCATTGCGGTCAGGCGCGGATTGAATGCCTTCTCCGCTTCATCCTGGGACGTTGTCCAGATGCGCCCCGCGGCGCTCATGATGGCTTCGGCAAGTCCTTCAGGCAGGCCGGTCTCGACCTGCAGATCCGGCGTTCGGGGCTGGCGCGTTTCGCGCCAGCGTTCGAGCGCCGCCACGATCTCCACCAGCGAACCACCACGAGCCTCGGACCAGATGGTCACGGGGGACACGCGTTTGCCTGCTTCGACCATGCGATCGGCAATGGCCGCGACCAGCTCGTCGGTGATTAACTCTGCGTCTTTGGACATAAGCGCCTCAAAAATCGGTGTGGCCTGGCGAAGGATAAAGTCCCCGATACCTTACTACGTCGCGCGAAAGCGCCGTTGAAAGGGAAATGATGGGTGCCCGTCGCGGGCGTAATCTGGAACGCCGGCTGGCTCGTCGATGATTTGACTCGCCAACGCCAACGTCGCCATGGAACCGGATAATCTACCTTGGTATTAACGACGGTCTTAAGGAAATATTGAGGTACGGGCGCCGCGACGCTCCGCTTCGGCAAACATCTCGCGTAACCGCTGGCGGTCGTCGAAACTCAAGTGCGCCGCCGCTGCCGGCATCCCGAGCACCACGTGTAGCGTCATATCGCCATGCGAGCCCTTGCGGTCTGCCAGCCCATGCCCGCGCAAACGGATCGTACTTCCCGGCTGCGTGTTGGGTGCAATCGTTATCTCTTGCGCGCGTCCCAGGATCTGGGTCGCGAAGGCGCCGCCGAGCGTGGCCGTCAAGAAATCGACTTCAATCTCGCACGCGAGATTCAGCCCGCTGCGGCGCCAGCTCGAGTCACACACGATCGCGACCGAGAAGATGGCATCGCCCGCCGGACCGCCATTTACGCCAGGATGCCCGCCGCCTTCGACGACCAGACGCTGGCCGTCCCACGCACCCGCCGGAACCTTGACGGTCTCCAGCATCCGGTAGGTTCCAATGCCCGTGCCGGCACATGTGGGGCACCGGTCGCCGGTCAGCGGCCGCCCGGTGCCCGCACAAGCAGTGCAGCGCGTGCCCGACACCGTCTGGCCGCTACCGTAGCAGCGCACGCATTCCGAGGCTTTTTCCTGACACGGGCGGCACGGCCCGTTCACCGCGTAGGACGCGGCCACGTCGCCGCCATGAATGGCGGCTTCGAGCGGCACGAAAAGTTCGACCAGGCAGTTCGCGCCGCGCATTGGCGGCGTGCTGCGGTGCTCGGGCGGCGCGGCTTCCTGCTTGCGCTCGCCGCTCGCTGCCGACGTCGACGCCGGGCTGGACGCGGGCCGCTTGCGTTTGCCGGTCAGAATCTCGAACGCTTCCTGAATCCGCTTGAACGCCGGCTCGACGGTTGCTTCACGCCCCTTGTTGCGGTCCGGATGGTACTTTGCCCGCAGCCGCCGGTATGCGCGCTTGACGTCTGCCGGCGACGCTGTGCCCGGCAGTTCCAGTCGCTTGTAATATTCCTCGAGACCCACCCGTTTCCCCGCTCTCCTTCTGATACCGCGAGTCTATCAAGAAGGGAGCGGAGAGATGGCCCGTCACGCCCGGCGCGGCTTATTTGGGCTGCGTCATCGTGAATTCCGCGCCCTTGGAGGTGCTGGCGGGCCAGCGCTGCATGACGCTCTTGTAGTGCGTGTAAAAGCGCACCGCTTCCTCGCCGTACGCGTGATGATCGCCGAACAGCGAGCGCTTCCAGCCGCCAAACGAATGCCATGCCGGCGGCACCGGGCTCGGTATATTGATGCCCACCATGCCAATGTGAATCTGCCGGGAGAACGAGCGCGCCGCGTTGCCGTCGGACGTGAACAGCGAAACGCAGTTGCCCAGTTCGTGCGCATTGACGAGGGCGATCGCGCTGGCGAGATCAGGCACGCGAACCACCGACAGCACCGGCCCGAAAATCTCTTCCCGGTAGATGCTCATATCAGGCTTGACGTCGTCGAACAGCGAGCCGCCCAGGAAGAAACCGTCGCGCCCCGCCACGGCATGGCCACGACCATCCACAACGAGCTTGGCACCCGCCTTGACGCCTGCATCGATATAACCCAGCACCTTGGTGCGATGTGCGGCGCTGATGAGCGGCCCCATGTCCAGATCGGGCTCCATGCCGCCGCCGATCCTGAGCGCGTGCACGCGCGGCACGAGACGCTCGACCAGTTCATCGCCAATCCGTCCTACCGCCACCGCGACCGAGGTCGCCATGCACCGCTCGCCGGCCGAGCCATAGCTTGAGTTGATGAGTGCGTCGACGGCTTGATCGAGATCGGCATCCGGCATCACGACCAGATGGTTCTTCGCACTCCCTAGTGCTTGCACGCGCTTGCCGCGCTTCGAAAATTCGCCATAGATGTATTCGGCGACCGGCGTCGAGGCGACGACCGACATCGCCACGACATCGGGGTTGTCGATCAGCGCATCGACGACCGGCTTGCTGCCATGCACGACATTGAAGACACCTTTCGGAAAGCCTGCTTCGATGAACAGTTCGGCAAGCCGGATCGAAGCCGACGGCGTGCGCTCCGAGGGCTTGAGGATGAACGTGTTGCCGCACGCGGCGGCCATCACGAACATCCAGCATGGCACCACCATCGGAAAATTGAACGGCGTGACGCCCGCCGCAACGCCGAGCGGCTGACGCAGATTCCAGTTGTCGATGCCGCCGCTGATCTGATCGGTGAACTCGGTCTTGAGCAGGGTCGGGATGCCACACGCAAATTCGACGATTTCGATGCCGCGCACCACTTCGCCCTTCGCGTCCGAAAACAGCTTGCCGTGATCGAGCGTAATAAGTTCGGCGAGTTCGTCGCTGTGCGCGTCGAGCAATTCCTTGAACTTGAACATCAGACGCGCGCGCGTCAACGGCGCGGTTTCGCTCCACGCTGGAAACGCAGCTTTCGCAGCAGCGACGGCGGCGGCCACTTCAGTGGTACTGGCAACCGGCACACGCGCCGATATCCGGCCTAGCGCCGGATCGTACACGTCGGCGAACTGCCCGCTCGTGCCGGCAGCACGTCGACCGTCGATGAAATGACTGAGTTCGCGTACGCGCGCGGCGCCTTGATCTGCTTCGCTCATAGGTCCTCCAATAGGGAATAAGGGCGTTGCTGCAGCGCTGTTCGCCGTCGCTCACGCCACGCCTCGTCATGCAGACTACGCTCGGCGTTGGGTGCTGTCGAACCGCAACGCTACGGGGCGCGCGACGTTTTTCCCCACGGCAGCTCAGGTGGTTTGCCGCATCAGATCAGACAGATTAGTGCGTCAAGCAAGGCACGCCGCGTCGCCGCGCGACCTGGAAGGGTGGGTGAAATATTCCTAAGGGTTGCTCACTTTTTCCACACGGCACTCACTGCCTCGCGCTTGTGTCCGCCAGGCAACGATGCAGGCTTGTAGCCGCCGCACGGTTGACCGAAGCGCACAATTGAATTGCCCCGCACCATGCTGTTTTTGTGGGGAAAATCGCCCAGAATTCACTGCATCCCCGAACACGACTGATAGGTCCGGGGTGGAGTGGGTTATCGTCGATTCGTAATCCGCTGCGCTTGAAGCGGAACGTGACGCGCTCCGGCTTCGAACGCAGCCAGAGACGGAGCACGTCTCATGAAAAGCCGGACACAACTATGTTTGATAATGGCGTTGGTCGCCGCCGCGCTGGTGAAAAACGGTGACGCGTTCGCTCACCCCGAAGCCGCCGCGCTGGTCGACGAACAGCATTGCATGTTCTGCCACACGACCGAGGCGCCGCGTCTTGCGCCCTCGTTCCCGCAGATCGCGCAACACTATCGCCAGGTACCGGGTGCGGGCTCCGCACTCGCGCGGAAACTGTCTCTTGAAGGGCCGGCCCATTGGGGCGACATAGCGATGCCGGTCGCGGACCGCCCCGATCCGCTTTCGCCCGACGATGCACAAACCGTCGCTCAGTGGCTATTGACCCAGTGAACGGGTGCGGCCCGGCAATTTCGACACGGCATCGCTGCGTAATAGACGGCTAAACCCGCTCGCTCCGTTTCGACGCGAGATACTCAACAACCGGCCCCGTCAGCGCAATACCCTGTAACTCCTCCGGCGACGCCAGATGCACAGCGATAATCTCGCGATTATCAAGCCGCAATTCGGGCAGGCGATCGAGATGCAGTTCAAAGAAATACACCCGATCTCTTCGCCCGTCCCAATTGCCGCAGACGCGGCCCGCAGGCCGTAACGCGCACGACGGCAGTCCGATCTCCTCGTCCATTTCGCGCTGCGCGGCGGCGTCAGGCGCTTCACCGGGATGGATGCTGCCGCCGGGAAAATTCCATTCGCTGCGGTACGACGACTTCACCAGCAACAGCGCCTGCCCGACATAGATTGCGACGAGCGCGCCCTCGTGGCGAGGCCGTCGAAGGTGCCACCACGCCCGAGCGAAGCGGAATCCGACCCGCAGCACAACGCGCCAGACAGCGTCGAGAAGCGTGCCCCGTCGCACTCGCTCAGGGCTCGGCATGAGGTTGATCCTTTCCTTTCATGGTCAGCGGGTCTTCCTGGGCATCGAGTTAGTGTGGCGTGGGTCGTTCAGCGTCACTCATTGCGCCGTCACGCAGCCGGTACGGCCGCGCCCACCTGCTGGTACACCGCAGTCTCGAAGCCGATCAACGTTTCGATCACAGGCATGTCGAAGAACGGCAGGATCTGTGTCATCAGCACCCCGCCGATGCCGCTCGAGCGGTCGAACCAGTAGAAGGAGTTGAAGATGCCGGCCCAGTCGGCGGTGCCGCGGCTACGCATGCCCGGCAGGTCCGCAAGCGTCAGGCAGAAGCCTAGCCCCCAACTCTGCGGCGCCGGCGATGGAGGCACCTCGTTCGACAGTTCGGGCACCGTAGGCTTCATTGCCTCGGGAAGCGTGATCGGCGCGAGATGGTCTTGCAGCGCCATGCGCACGGTTGCCGGCTCAAGGATGCCAGCACCATCGTTGAGCCAGGCCTTCAGGAAGCGACCGTAGTCCTGCACGGTGCCGTACGAACCGTGGCCGGCCGCATCCCATTCGGAAACCGCCGGCAAATCGATGTCTGAAGGCACGAGCTTGCCGTTCGCCTGGCGCTGCATCACGCGGAGCAACCGGCCGCGCTGCTCCGCGCTCGGCGCGAAGGTCGAGTCGCTCATTCCCAGCGGACCGTAGACATGTTGCTTGAGGTAGTCTCCCAAACTTTGTCCGGATAGTTTCTCGACAACCATCCCGAGCCAGTCCGTGTTGGTGCCGTATTCCCAGGCAGTGCCAGGATCGTTGACAAGCGGCGCGTGAAGACTGCGCTTGAGTCCCGTCAAAGGATGAGGCTCGCCGGTCAACTCGTGATAGCGCTTTAACTTCTCATTGAGGAAGAAGTAACCCGCGCCGCCGGTATGTGTCATCAGTTGCCGGATCGTGGCCTTGCTGGCAGGCGCGCGCAGGCGTGGCTCGTCGCCATCGAAGCCATCCAGCACCTGCAACTGGCCGAACTCCGGCAAAACCGATTCGACCGTGGTATCGAGGCTCAACAGCCCCTTTTCCACCAACTGGAGTGCCGCCGTCGTGGCGACGGCCTTCGTCATCGAGGCATTGCGGAACATCGTGTTTTGGGTCGCTTCGCCTGCCGCGTGATGGAACAGCACGCCGCTGCGGTCCACGACTGCCGCCGCAACGCCGTGGATAGCGCTCTTCGAAACTGCATCGTCCAGCAGCGCCTTGATGGCAGAACCGTCAAAACTCATGCGTGCCTCCTGCGTTCGTGGTGGGAAGTCCGTACGCCGCGTTGCGTCACGTCGCGTCGCCCGCAGTACGGGTCGCGCCATTTTGCACCAATGTGCGGCTATGCGGGGCATCACACCGTGGTAGCGCCGGGCCCCTGTGCCGCGCAAGGTTCACTCCGCGGTAGAATCCGAGTCAATACTCGCTTTTTAGCAGGCCACATCATGGCGACGAATCGACGTCAATCATTAAAGCCGCGAAAAATTCCCCAGCAATCCCGTGCCGAACAAACCGTTGCCACGATTCTGGAGGCCGCGGCGCGCGTGCTCGAAAGCAAAGGCATGGACGGCCTGAACACCAATCTCGTTGCACAGCGCGCGGGCGTTAGCGTCGGCACCCTGTATCAGTACTTTCCTGGCAAAGACGCCATTATCGTTGCCCTGAGCAAGCGTGAGCATGCCATGTTCCTCGCGGAGGCTAAAGCTGCGCTGGGCCAGGCATCCGGTCAGCGCGCATTAAAGTACCTGATTGCCGTCTCCGTCCACCAGCAACTGCGTCGTCCCGTACTTGCGCGCGCGCTCGATTTCGAGGAGAACCGTCCTGCTATCGCCAAGGAACTCGCGAAAGGCAAAGGCGCCTTTGCCGAGTTGATCCAGCAGATTCTTGCCCATGACGATATCCCGCCGCAGCCGAACACGGAAATAGCGGTGGATGACCTTCTCGCCATCGTACGTGCCTTGACCGACGCCGCCGGAGAGCGTGGCGAAGTGGACCGTGTTGCGCTGGAGGCCCGTATCGGCCGTGCCTTGTTCGGATACCTCGGGATCGCGGACCGTCAGCCCGAAAAATCAAAACTCAGGAAATAGACGGCGCATGGGACGCGGGAAAGCGCTGCCGCCATCGCCGCACATCTTCTGTGCCGCTGGCATGTCGAGTCCAGTCCCTCGCGGGCGCTTCAAAAATGCGAGTAATTGTTCATATCGTTACCGCATCGAACCAGCAACCCCTTCACTCGCGAGTCGAACCGCGCAGACATAGCGCACGCCCAATGCGAGTTTTAAAATCGAGCAATTACTCGCAAAATGACTTCTGTGGACGGTGACTCAATCTGCACTGCCGCAAAGCGGCTGCGTCACTGACCGACTCCACTACAGCCCATTTCAACCTTTCTGCGAGAGCTATCATGAACCTTCGTCAAGACGCGAAGCTGAACCATCTAAGCTTCCCGACTACCAACGTCGCCGAGACAGCTGCATTTTTTGAAAAATACCTCGGCTGCGAGATCGTTGCAGCCGGGCAGAGCTGTCTGCTCAAAAGGAATGGTTTCGACATCGTTCTGGAGCACGTTACGGAGGAAGTGCCGGTTTGGCCCAAAAACTTTCACTTTGGCCTGGAGGTCGAGAGTCTGGCTGACGTCCATGTCCTTTACAAGGAATTCATGGAAGGCGGCGTCCGTATGGAGACGGAGGTCTACAACAACTCGCGCGGGTCGCGTTTCTTTTGTCGTTCGCCAGGAGGCGTCCTGATCGAAATCAACACGCGCGCAGATATGCGCCAGCAGGATCATTGGCAAAAGCTGTTCTAAAAGGGCTTCCGGCGATCAATGAGAAAACGGGCGCGACGTCTGTCGCGCTTCTGCTTTCCATCTTGCAGCGGGACTTTACGGACGCAAGGTCAAGTCTCAACGCCGGGCGCGATTGATCGCGCTGGCAGCCAGTTCCCGCGCGAGGTCCGCGTATAGCTCCGCCCACTTGCCGAGCAAGCTGGCATCGTCGGTCAGGAAAAGCGGATGCTCCGCCCATGCGCTCACGTCGGGACCTTCCCGGGTCACTTCGAAGACGCGCAAGTCCTCATCTTCGCTGACGCCGCTCTCGACCAGTTCGCGGAACGAGATGAGGTTGTAGAGACATACGTTGTCGGGTGCGATGTTATGAATCGCCGCCAGCGCATCAGTCGCCTCTTTTCGCGCGGCATCGCGACTGGCGGCCATTAGGAACACAATACTTTCGGCTTGCGCGTGGCCGAACATCAAACGGTACAGCGAGGTTTTGCAGCGATGGCTCAATTGCGTGCCCATGCGTTCTCCTCGTTCAGAAGACCTGCTGTCGTCCTGCTGGATCGCCGGCATGCTGCTTATTCGCGGCTCTGATTTCAAACGGCAATCTAGCCCGCTTTCGGACACTTTTCTACCCGGGCTCGCCCTTACAGGAAGAGCACCGTCTACGGACGTTGCCAACCGGTGCGTGAGATATATGCGTCCTGTACGGAGGTGTCACGCTAGCCAGATCAATGGCTGGCAGCGGCCAAAGCGTCGCCTTGGCCGCTGCTGCAGAATCGCCACATGACCGTTAGCGGTCTTAACTACGCCTTGCGCTACAGGTAAAGAGAGCAGCGTCGCACTGCTCTCTTGCGGTCGCAGTCCGGTTAGAGACGCACCACGTCGACAATAGCCTGCGCAAATGCCTTCGGCGCTTCCTGTGGAAGGTTATGCCCGACACCGCCGTCGATGTTCCGGTGCTGATACTTGCCCGTGAACTTCTTCGCATACGCTGCCGGTTCCGGATGCGGTGCGCCGTTGGCGTCGCCCTCCATCGTGATGGACGGAACCGAGATGGCGGGCCCGGTTGCCAGACGCGCTTCGAGCGAATCGTATTGCGACTCGCCCTGGGCCAGTCCCATGCGCCAGCGGTAGTTGTGAATCACCACGGCGACATGATCCGGGTTGTTGAACGACTCAGCCGTACGGTCGAAGGTCGCATCGTCAAAATTCCACTTGGGCGACGCGAGACGCCAGATCAGCTTGTTGAAGTCGTGGCGGTTCGCTTGATAACCCTCGTAGCCACGCTCCGTTGCGAAATAGAACTGATACCACCACTGCAGTTCGGCCTTCGGCGGAAGCGGCGCCTTGCCTGCTGCCTGATTGCCGATCAGATATCCGCTCACCGAGACGATGCCCTTGACACGTTGCGGCCACAGCGCCGCCACGATATCGACCGTACGCGCGCCCCAATCGAAGCCGCCAAGAATCGCCTGGTCGATTTTCAATGCGTCCATCAACGCAATGACGTCGACGGCGACAACCGACTGCTGCCCGTTGCGCGGCGTATCCGTGGACAGGAAACGCGTCGAGCCGAAGCCGCGCAGATACGGCACGATGACCCGATAGCCGGCGGCCGCCAGGATTGGCGTCACTTCAGCGAAGCTGTAAATATCGTAAGGCCAGCCGTGCAGCAGAATGACCACCGGTCCGTTCTGCGGCCCGGCTTCGGCATAGCCGATATTCAGTGTTCCTGCATTGATCTGGCGAATCGTATCGAACGAAGCCACGCGGGTGGCAGCTTTCGTGTCGTTCGATTGCGCGTGGGCAAGTCCGCTCAAGCCCAGTTCCAGCAAGCCGATGCCCGCTACGGTCGTCCCCAGCAGACGACGCCGGCGCGTATTGATCTCTTCCGTCATGGCCGATTCTCCTTAAAGATTGCGCCACAGTTTTTCGATTGTGCAAACGACATCACCGGCAGCGCAACCGTTGTAGCGAGCAACAGCGATTGAGCGGCCTTCATTATTTCCAGCCTGAAAAAAGACCTTTTCCAGCAGACGTCCTCTCGACTATCCGGCTTACGCAGCCGGAAGAAGACGCGCGCCGCCTCATGCGTCTTCCACGACCGACAAGCTGGCGCCGTTGGCCACCTCAGCCGTTAGCGCGTATGGGTCCACGCCTTCGAGGCAACCGAGGTTGACGCGCCAAAGCTGTGGATCCTTGCGCGTCTGGTGAAACGGATAAATGCCGCAATGCTTGCAGAAGTAGTGCTTCGCCGTGCGTGTATTGAACTGGTACAAGGTCAACGAATCTTCGCCGCTCAGGATTTTTAGCTCGCCTGCCGCGAACGTCGGACTCATCAACGCGCCCTTGCGACGGCACAGGCTGCAATTGCAGCGCGTAGCAGGTTCGACGGCGGTACGGACTTCGAATTTCACGCTCCCGCAGTGACAGGATCCGTGCAGCAGTTCGGTGCTCATGGTGTTCTCCGCAGTAGGAATGGGAGCTTTATAGCCTGGTACGCGCGGCGCTTTGTATCGCAATGTATCTGGGCATTGTCCCGATACAAAACATTGCACCGGAGGGCCTCAGCGACATATGCCAGATACGAACGGGCGTTCCAATGCAGTCATCGCTCATCACCGCAATGCCCGCCCGGCTCCCTCTAAAGGACTCTGACATGTTCTCCCGACTCAAGACCACCGTGACCGTTGCGCTCGCTGTCGTCGCAGTGGCAAGCAGCGCCGCAGCCATCGCAGGCTTCGTTACAAGCCCTGTTTCCGATGATGGTTCTGCTCCCGCCATCAACCAGCCAGCACCGAACTTCACAGGTATCGACAAATGGCTCAATAGCGATCCGCTGACCATGCAGCAGTTGCGCGGTAAGGTCGTGCTGGTCGATTTCTGGACCTACACGTGCATTAACTGCATTCACGTGCTGCCGTATGTCGAAAGTTGGAATCAAAAATACAAGGACCAGGGCCTGGTGGTGGTCGGCGTCCACACGCCCGAGTATTCGTTCGAGCGCGATACGGACAACGTCCAGAAGGCCATCAAGCATCTTGGCATTACGTACCCCGTAGCACAGGACAATCACTACGCAACGTGGAGCGCCTACGACAATCAGTATTGGCCGGCGTTTTATCTGGTCGACAAGAAAGGGAACGTCGTCTACACGCACTTTGGCGAAGGTGACTACGACCAGACTGAAGCAAAGATCAAGGCGCTGCTGGCGGAAAAAGCGTAATCCGGATCGCGACGTATCCGGGCGTTTTCCTGAGAAAGTCCGCGCGGGTTTAGCACCGTTGCGGACTTGATTGATCGGGTCGAAGGTTCAATGGTCCGACCCGATGCGCTGGCTTAACGAGCGGGCAATTTCCAGTCTGGCCGGATGAAGTGGCACGTGTACCCGTTGGGGAGGCGTTCCAGGTAGTCCTGATGTTCCGGCTCGGCTTCCCAGAACGGGCCCGCCGCAACGATTTCCGTGACGACCTTGCCCGGCCACAAATCGGATGCATCGACATCGGCCACGGTGTTCAGGGCCACCTGCTTCTGCTCGTCGTTCAGATAGAAAATGGCCGAGCGGTAGCTCGTACCAATGTCGTTGCCCTGACGGTTCGCGGTTGACGGGTCGTGAATCTGGAAGAAAAACTCCAGAATCTGACGATAGCTGATCTGGCTCGGGTCGAAGACGATTTCGATGCCCTCTGCGTGCGTGCCGTGATTGCGGTAGGTGGCATTGGGTACGTCGCCGCCCGTGTAGCCGACCCGCGTGGTGAGCACGCCCGGATAGCGTCGCAGCAGATCCTGCATGCCCCAGAAGCACCCGCCGGCCAGAATCGCGGTTTCGGTTTGCGTCGTCATTATTCGTTCATCTCCATCAGTGGTGTGACTCTGCTGAATGCAAGAATCGTAAGTGAGTGAGCTCGCCTTTCGGCGCGATGGGCGCGGCGGGGGGCGAGTGTCCCGGCGTTCCCGGCAGCATGCCAGAAATCGACTCGATTCGCAGAAGTCCCCGGGCGGTGTTCATTCCGCTAACCGACGACCTGCCCCTTGTCGATATGCGGTTCAGCGAAGCTTTCTTCAAGGCGCGCAATCTCGTCCGCCCGCTCGGCCTTTCCGAGCAGAAAGCCTTGGCCGTGCGTGCATCCGCAGGCGCGCACGAATTCCAGATGCTCCGGTGTCTCGATGCCTTCCGCCGTGGTCGGCATGCCCATTTCCCGCGCCAAAGCCACGATGCCCCGCACCACGGCGGCGGATTCGCGCCGATGAACCGCATCCACGACGAACGAACTGTCGATCTTGAGCTTGTCGAACGAAAATCGCACCAGCGTCGACATGGTCGAAAAGCCGGTTCCAAAGTCATCGAGCGACAGCGCGACGCCCAGCGAACGGAGTTGGGCGACGTTACGCCGGGTCGCGGCGTCGTCGCTCAGCAGCACGGATTCGGTGACCTCGATATTCAGCCGCTCCGGCGGTAACTTCGTTTTCCGAAGGATCGATGCGACCGACGCGGCGAACGATTCCTCGCGCAACTGCACAGGCGACACGTTGACTGCCACCGCAACCGGTTCACGCCATGCAGCGGCCTCGGTGCAGGATTGCAGCAGCGCCCACTCGCCCAACGCAAGCACGAGACCGGTACGCTCGGCGGTTGGAATGAAGGCCAGCGGAGACAATTCGCCACGCGTCGGATGCGTCCAGCGAAGCAGGGCCTCGCGGCCCGAAATGGTGCCGTCGCTCAGATCGAAGATCGGCTGATATTCCATCCGCAGACCGCTAAACGACTGCATCGCGCCTTCGAGGTCGCTGCGCAGAAGGCTCAAACTCTCATCGGACGCATGCTTGTCCGCGTCGAATACCGCAAACGCACTCTTGCCGTTGCGCTTGACCGCGTACAAGGCGCGATCCGCGCAGATCAGCAATTGCGGCCCGGTTCTTCCATGCTCCGGATAAAGCGCAATCCCGACGCTCGCGCCGATATGCACACGTGCTTCGGTCAGCGCGAACGGATGCGCCAAGGTCTTGACGATACGCGCCGCCAGCGCGCGAACATCATTAACCTGCGCATCGCCATCGGAAATGGCCACGAACTCATCGCCAGCGAGACGTCCGACCAGATCGCCGCCGGGCAGTATTTCATGCAGCCGGATCGCCGCTTCCTCGAGAATCTGATCGCCGGCGGCGTGACCCAGGCTATCGTTGATCGCCTTGAAGCCGTCGAGATCGATCAGGAGTACCGCGAATGATTGCTCTGCGCGCGCATAGTCGGCCTCGGTTCGCTCCAGCAGGAGCTCGCTGATACGCGCGCGATTGGGCAGCCCCGTGAGACTGTCGTGACGCGCCAGGCGATGGCTGTTTTCGCGTGCCGTCAGCAATGCAACGGTGTCGCGGTTGCTACGCACGGCAACCGTGAAAAAGCCCGCCGCGCAGAACGGCGCCTCGAACAACAGAACCAGCTTGCCCGAACCGGGAGAGAGTGCCGCCCCTAGGCCCAGCAGGCCGAGAATGAACGTGATCTGGATCAGCACGAGACGAGGCGTGCCCGCATTGCGCCCAGCCAGCCCGCCGATGACCCCCACCGCACACACGTTGCCGAGCAGAAACAGCGCGGGTTCGCCGCTGATATTGCACAGCAGGCTGCCGAAGCCGAACACCGCGCTCCACAGGATGCTGGCGAAGAGGAATGCCGAGGTGGGCGTAGGCTGTCCGCGCGCGCTCCGTTTGCAACAGATATAGATCAGGCTCAGGCGGGCAAGCAGCAATGCGACGACTGCGCTGACCCAAAACGCGTAGAGGTGGCGGCTCGGATAGAGGTAAAGCGCGGTCGCGCAGACACTGATTTCGCAGACCGACGCGAATACGATGGACGCCGTTCGCGTGAACAGATTAGCAAGTAATACTTGCCGATTATCAGCACTCAGATGTTGGGTGGAGGAGACGATCCACTTGAAAAACGGCGACCTTGGTTCGCTAAAAGCCATGACCTGCGCATCTTCGATGGTGAGTGGATCGGACCCGACGTGTGCCGCAATTATTACGTAAACGCCAATCATCAGGTTAATTTGGCGTGCTGAAGGGCTGGACGTCTGTCTTTGTGATCGCGTATGCCTGCGAGACATGCCCATCAGCCTACAAAGTCTTTTTTCTTTGCAGGCGTACGCAATAGATTACGGATCAGGCGGCGACGAGCGCGCGTAAACGACGCTCGCGGCGTCCTTCGACGCTGAACTGAATGTCGGGCGTTGCGTGGATGTCAGTCAGGCGTAGCGCGCCAGAAACATGTCGGCGGCCGATTCTGCAATCTGCTTTTGCTCGGCTTTGCCAAGCGGCGGCTGGCCCATTGTCACCTGCGGCCAGAACGCGAAGCCTTTCACGAGGCCTTGCAATTGCAGCGAGGCGAAGACCGGGTCCGCAGTCTTGAGACGGCCGTCGGCAGCGGCCGCGCGGATCCATACCGTCAGATCCTCTTCACGCTCGCCCATGCGCGCCACCATGTCGCGGGCCCGTTCCGGCGAATGAATGCCCGCGGCGATCGCCACGCGCGCAAGCGACAGGAACGCCTCGTTGTTCAGGAGAGCCAGCTTTTTTAACAACAGCTCGAGCAGTTGCCCCCGCAACGGTTGCGATGACGAATAAACGGGAGCCTCACCGGCATCACTCGAATCCCACAACTGCCGCAGAATCGCTGCGAACAGCGCTTCCTTGCTCGGAAAATGGTTGTAGACCGTCCGCTTGGAAACGCTCGCGCGGGCGGCGACGCGGTCCATGCTGGTGGCGTCGAAGCCGGCCGCGAGAAATTCTTCGATGGCCGCGCCGATGATGGCGGCGCGCTTGCGGTCGGTCAGACGGAGACGGGTATCAATGGCATCCATAGGTAAAATTTTACACCATGCAGTTTACTTTTTTTCAGGATAAACTACACTGAACAGTCTACTTTGTGTATCGGAACGCCAGACATGACCCTGTTCACCGAATCCATCCGCCGCGTGTTGGGCCTGACAGCCGCGCAACGTGGGCGTGCATCGTTTGGCGCGTCGGCCCAGCATGACAGCGAGCGCTTTCGCAACGTCAAACCGCGTCCCGTGGAGGGATTCGGCAAGACCTTGAGGATTGCGTGGAATGTCCTGTTCAGGAAGCCGGACGGCACCGCGCCCGCCAACCCACTCCCTGTCGATACGCTGACGCGCGCGCAGCTGGATGTAGCGCCCGACCGCAGTCTGTTCCGTCTCGGGCATTCGACGATGCTGCTCAAATTGCGTGGCCAGTTCTGGCTGACCGACCCGGTTTTCGCGGAACGTGCATCGCCATTCCGCCGCTTCGGTCCCAAGCGCTTTCATGCGCCGCCCATTGCGCTCGACGACCTGCCGCCACTGCGCGGCGTGATTCTGTCGCACGATCACTATGACCACCTCGACCATGAGACCGTGCTTGCTCTCGCCGGCAAAACTGGCGTGTTTCTGACGCCGCTGGGTGTCGGCGACCGGTTGATCGAATGGGGTATCGATGCGTCGAAGGTGCGTCAGTTTGACTGGTGGCAGGGCACGGAGATCGACGGCCTCGCCTTCACGGCGACGCCGGCTCAGCATTTCTCCGGCCGCAGCCTGTTCGACGGTAACAGTACCTTGTGGGCCTCGTGGGTCATCATCGATGACGATCTGCGGGTTTTCTTCAGTGGCGACACCGGTTACTTCGACGGCTTCAAGGCCATCGGCGAGCGCTTTGGACCGTTCGACGTGACCTTCCTCGAAACCGGCGCCTACGACGCCCAATGGCCCTACGTTCATATGCAGCCCGAACAAACCGTGCAGGCGCACGTCGATCTGCGCGGCCGCTGGCTCATGCCGGTGCACAACGGGACCTTCGATCTGGCGATGCATCGCTGGCAGGAGCCGTTCGAGCGCGTGACGGGCCTCACCACGGCGCGCGGCATTCCGCTCGCCACACCGCGCATGGGCGAGCGGCTGGATTTGGCCGCACCGCATCGCGGCGAGCGCTGGTGGCGCAATCCCGCCGCCGCGGGCAGTTACAGCCTGAATTCGCTGCCCACGTGACCTAGCCGATACGCCAAGCCTTACCTGCGCCGGCACCTTGAAGGAAACGTCACGCCCACGACTTTTGCGGAAGCTTGAAACGAAACAGCGCAAAGCAGGCCGCGTCATTAGCTTGATTACGTTGCCTGCAGCCAAGCGTCCGCATCCGTCGACAGGTTCTGGCGCATCCAGTCCTCCAGCCCGCAAACAGTAATCCCACGTTGCGCGTTGAAAGTCTGGTTTTTGTCCCACGCCACCCCTTGTCCGGCGGCGAACACAGCGCGGTATTTTCTGAGCGAATCGCCAGGCTCTTCGGCTAACTCGCGCTCCAGTTGCGGGACGCTCCACGCCACACGTTGGACAGTGCGGTCCAGCAATGCATCGAGCGCATCCGCCAGTTGCCGATAAGTAATCGTGTCACCGGCCACATGCACGACCTCGTTCACGAAACGCGGCTCGGCAAACACGATCTCCGCGGTGAGCGCGCCGATGTCGTCCGCCGTTGTCACCGTCACGGCGTTATCCCAGCTTCCAAGCGCATTGACCGTGTTCCGTGCGAGATCCACCACGCCGAAAGACGGCTCGAACAGGAAACTGGTGAACATGCCGGTCGAGACGATGACCCACTCTGTCTGATCCTGGGCGCGGAGAAGATCGCGCACATCGAGCTGCTCGTCGAACAGATCCTGCGCGCTGCCCCGGCCTATCACGTCGTAATCGACGCCGAACTGCCAGGGGAAGTACCGTTTGACCCCGGCCCCCAGTGCGGCGCGCGCGATCTTGCGCTGCACGCCGCTGCCACCTACGAAACCTGTGCACGAAATCAGCGTATCGAAGCGGGCAAAGACTGTGGCGAGATCAGCCGCGGACTGACCGGACAGGTCACCGGGAATCAGCTCGACGCCCAGTGCCCGCAGCTCGTCAATATCCTTTCGTTTATGCGGCTCGTTCGAATCGATAGTCGACGGACGCAGAAGCACGGCAACGGAAGGAACCGAAACACCCGCGCGACGGCGCACCAGACTGCGCAGCATCGCCATACCCAGCTCGCCGGCACCAAGGACAAGAATCGAGTTGTTATGCAGCATTTGCGTACCCTTCGGAAATGACAGATTGAATGTAGAGAGCGTGCCATGACACTGTCAGCAGTTCCTGGCGAATTGGCTACCTGGTTTCGCTGACCGATATCAGCACGACGTTCGCAGTGTAGTGTTGGACCCGAACGGCATTGTTCGTTGTGGTGGAATTCAGAACGCACTCGCGACGAACCGCCCCGATCGAAGCAAAAGCCGGCCGGCTTGCTGCGCCTGTATTGGCAGTAAGATGGCGATTGCTTGCCAACCGCCAGCAGAGAGCAGAGAGCAGCGACCTGCCGGCCCCCTGGGATGCCTGCCCGGTCCAATGGACAAACTTCAAGCGATGGCCATCTTCGTGCGTGTCGTCGAAGCGCGAAGCTTCAGCAAGGCGGCAGAGACGCTATCGATGCCACGCTCCAGCGTCACGACGACGATCAAGAACCTCGAGCGGCATCTGGATACCGTGCTGTTGCGGCGAAGCACCCGAACCCTCAGCCTGACCGATGCGGGCGAGCGCTACCATGCGTCGTGCCGTGCCATCCTCGCGGACATCGCGCAAGCAGAAACCGGCCTCACGAGCGACGCCGCGTCGCCCCGCGGACGCGTGCGGGTCGATATGCCAGGCGTGCTCGGGCGCGCGATCGTGCTGCCCGCGTTACGCGAGTTCGAGCAACGCTTTCCGGACATCGAGCTCGTACTCGGTCTGAGCGATCGGCCTGCCGACCTGATATACGACGGCATAGACTGCGTCATCCGCACCGGCGAGCTGACCGATTCGTCCCTGGTCGCCCGCCGCCTGGGAGAACTAAGCTGGATCACCTGCGCTTCGCCGCGGTATCTGAAAGAACACGGCGAACCTGAGAGCGTCGTGGCACTGCGCGGACATCGCGTCGTAAACTACCTGTCGAACGCGACGGGCAGGCCACTCGACTGGCGCTTTACCGTGGACGGCGAAACGCTCGCGATGACGATGCAAAGCCGCTTTTCCGTCAATGAAACTGAAGCCTATCTGCAATGCGCGCTTGAAGGACTGGGGCTTGTCCAGTTGTCCGAACTGGTGGCCTCGCCTTACCTCAAGAGTGGCCGTCTGAAAGAGGTGCTGGGCGACGCACGATCCACGCCCGTGCCGATTTCTATCGTTTATGCAAACGGCCGCAACGTGGCGACCGCGGTCAAGGTGTTCGTCGACTGGATCATGGAAATTTTTGCGCAGCATGGTGCCGGGTAGCGCGTACCCGGCACGGGTCAGATATTCCCATGCAGGTTCACGAACGCACTCAGCGGTTGACCCACATAGGCGCCGGCCGCATTAGCCGCCACGAAATATCGCCGGTCGGTGAGATTATGGACGTTGACGTCGACGCCCCACTTCCGCGTCTCATAGCCGAAGGCGGCGTTGGCAATCACATAGGACGGAATTGAATTGACGTCGGTAATGTCGCTGTAGCTCTTGCCCACGTAATTCACACCCGCACCAATGTGGAAACCCGGCATGCCCGCAATCGAGAAATCATAAGTCGTCCGCGGTGGTGCGGCTCGTATCGATCGTCTGATGCTGGAATTCGAAGCCCGTCAGCAGCGTGTGTCCGACGCTTCCGGTTGCGAATTTCCAGACCGGCTCGAGCTGATAGTCAAAGCTGTTGTCATTGTCGTCCTGCTGGCGAAGCTGCCGCCCGACGACTTCATCGCCGACGATCTTCGTGCTGGTACTGTCGCCGTTGCTTAATACGTCGAGCGTGCGGTGCAGATAGGAGAAGCGATTGTTGATCGTCAGGAAGTCGTTCACCTTCCACGCGTCCGAGAGCGTCGGGCGAACGATGTTCCCGTTCGCGAACGCAAAGGGCGTTGAGTACTTCGAATCGATCGAAACATCGCTGATGGGCGATCCATGGAAATAAATCAGCCCATAGGAATCCGGCGTTTCGTGAATCTGCCGCAGGTCGAGTGCGAAGTTGATCGTATGGCTGCCCAGCTGCCACTGAAGCTGCGGCCTGATCTCGTCGTCGCGGCTGTACAGATCGCGAAAACCATCGGAACGCGAGAACGTTGCGTCCACCCGGTAGTTCAGACCCACGATGCCCGTGGGGCCGGTGATGTAGTCGGTGGTCGAGAGAGTGCCGAACGAGCCCGCCTCCACGCTTCCCCCCAGATGGAATTCAGGCGACGGCGTGTAGTGGACGATATTGATGGTCCGGCCCGGAGGTCCGCTTCCGAACAACGCAGAACCGGGTCCCTCGAGAATTTCAATCCGTTCGACGCCATTCAGCGAATGCGAAATCCCGCCGAGCAGATCGCCGTCGGAGAAGCCGTCGCTATAGATCTGCGCGTTCAGGCCGCGAATCAGGAAGTGGTCGTAATAGCCCTTGCTATCCTGACCACCCACGTTGATTCCGCTCGCGTTGCTGACACTCTCCCGCAACATCGTCACGCCCTGTTCGGACAGCAACGCGCGCGGGATGATCTGGACGTTGGCAGGCAGGTCTTGCAGCTTCGTGCCGGTCTTGCTGGCGCCGACGACCTGTTTCGGATCGTCCACATTGTCGTTGCCGCCGAACGGACCATAGTCGGACGGTGCCTTGCCGTTGACGTGAACCGCCGGCAATGTCGTCGTCCCTGTTGGCCCGTTTTGCGAGGACAGCGCTTGTGGCGCTTCCTGCTGCGCCAGTCAGCTTGTTCCAGCGTCGCCCATACCGCCAGAGAAAACACCGTGCTGCCAATGTATCTGTACACATCGACCAGCCGTTTCGTCTCCCGGCTCCCCTTTACGCTCATCGTGAATCCCCTGTTCGTGTTCTCATGACAGATTCCTTACGGTTTCCGCAGGATTCGACAGTCGTTGTGACTGCCTTGCCTGCTGCAATTCCGCGGCATCGTTGAGTTAATGCAAATCAAGGTGATTCTTATTAACAGACGAACAAACGAAGGGACCGGCGACTTTATTCCGCGTCGGTTCAGATTTTTTTACGGAGAGGATGCGCTGGTGCAACGACCGGCGGATCTACCCGCCATCGCGAAGTCGTCAATCGACGGTCAGCGGAATAGCTGCAGATGTTCGACAAGGATCGCGCTGCCAATTCCAATCAGCACCACACCGCCCGCTGCTTCTGCGCGCCTGCCCACCACGTGGCCGACTACGCGGCCGAGCATGACACCCAGTGTGACCATCGCCATGGTGGCGAGACCGATTGCGGCAGCCGTCGCATAGATGTTGACGTCGACGAAAGCGAGGCCCGCGCCGACCGCCATCGCATCGATACTCGTTGCGAAGCCGGTCAACGCAAGTACCCAGAATGAATGGCTGGCGGGTTTCTGCTCAGCCACCTTTTCCGCGCCGAAGCTGTTGACGACCATGCGCGCGCCCAGAATGAACAGCAACGTGAAGGCGATCCAGTGATCCCACGCGGAGACATAGTGTGCGGCTGCTTTACCCACGAACCATCCGGCCAAAGGCGTCAATGCTTCGATAACACCAAAGATCAGTCCCGTCCGGACGGCTTCGCTCCAGCGCGGACGATGCAGTGTGGTGCCTTTGCCGATTGCAGCCGCGAAGGCATCGGTAGACATGGCAAAAGCAAGGAACAGTGTTGCGACAGGGTTCATATGAGCACGCGCCATCGATGAAAGGATGACGTAATATAACCCGCTACCCGCGATGCCCCACTCTGTCCGCCGTCTTCCGACTGCAAGGTTGCATTTTCAATAGATGGCGCGATAGAATCCCCCTGCTCATTGGGGAGTAGCCGCCTCGAACGCGATGTTCGGGGGCGCACGTCAACATACTTGGCGAGTCGCGAGACTCACCATGGCGTACGCAGCTAAATGTCTGGCAAGACCGATGACACGCATTCCGACCTAACCGGGTCGCCGGAATGCGCGTCATCGCGTTTGATCAGCGCGGCCCGGGTACAAGAGTCCCATGCAATCGTTCCTCGTTTCGACCAGTGTCGTCGGACTCGCCGAAATCGGCGATAAAACTCAACTGCTGTCCCTCGTACTGGCCGCGCGGTATCGCAAGCCCATTCCCATCGTCCTCGGCGTGCTGGCCGCGACGCTCATCAACCATGCGGCATCCGGTGCCCTGGGGGCATGGCTCGCGAGCGTGCTCAGTCCAAACATCCTGAATTGGGCCGTAGTGGCATCGTTTGCGGTCATGGCCGTGTGGATCCTCATTCCGGACAAACTGGACGACGCCGACTCGGCAGTCACGAAGAATACGCTGGGCGTCTTCGGCACGACGGCCGTGACCTTCTTTCTCGCCGAAATGGGCGACAAGACGCAAATCGTGACTATCGCGCTCGCCGCGCGTTTTCACGAGTTCTTTGGCGTCGTCGCGGGTACGACACTTGGCATGATGCTGGCGAACGTGCCGGTCATTTACCTCGGACACAAGTTCGCCGACCGCTTGCCGACGAAAGCCGTCCACATCCTCGCTGCCATCATCTTCGTCGTGCTCGGTGGACTCGCGTTGAGAACGGCCCTCTATCCTGCGGCCCATCCCATGTTTTAACGCCGCTCGTTAGCTTCGGACGACCGCATCCCTTCACGCTCGAGCCACGCGCGGAATAGCACGACGAGGTCGTCCGTCAGCTTTCGATCGGGAACATAAGTGCAATAGCTCCGCGACGGCAGACGCGGGCCATCGAACGGCGCGACCAGGCGGCCGGCGGCGAGATCGTCGGATACCAGCGCAAGCGGACCCATGGCAATGCCGACTCCGTCGATGGCAGCCTGCAACGTCAGATAGAAGTGGTCAAAGGTCAGCGTCGCGGCGGGTTTGAGCGCGGGCATCGCCACCCGCGCCAGCCAGTCCGGCCAGAGTCGCGGCAAGCTCGATGTGTGCAGCAACGTATGCTGCCGCAGATCGCTTGGACTGCGCAGCGGCAGTTGCTGCAACAGCGCAGCGCTGCAGACCGGCAGCCGTTCCTCGATCAGGAAAGGCTGCATCGAATAGCCGTAAAACGTGTCGGGACCGCCGCGAATGACGATGTCGTAGGTGTCCTTAAGACTTTCCACGGACTCGTTCGATGTCTCGAGGTTGACCTCCACGGCAGGATGCTGCGTGCGAAATTGCGCCAGGCGCGGCACCAGCCAGCGCAATGCGAAAGTGGCCGACGCATTCACCGAGAGCGTGCGCGAAACCGTTTCAGGCAAACCATATCGGGCGGTTGCCTGGCCGAGCTGCTCGAACAACGGGCCGATTTGCGCCAGATAAGCCTTCGCCGCCGACGTCAGCAGCACACGCCGGTTGTGTCGTTCGAATAGCGATGCCCCTAACCACGCTTCCAGCAGCCGCACGTGCTGGCTCACCGCACCTTGAGTGACGTGCAATTCCGCGGCCGCGTCCTTGAAGCTGCCGAGGCGGCCTGCCGCCTCGAAGGCACGCAGCGCATTGAGTGGAGGCAGGGGCCGCTTCATTCGCAAGAGTTTATCTAACGTGAACAGTCAATTTATCTGGTTTGTTGGCGAGCGACAAGATAGATATCCTTCTTACAAAATTCCTTCTCCAGGATTCGCATGCTCAGTTATGCCGGCGTTTTCGTCCTTTTTGCCGCCCTGCTTCACGCGAGCTGGAACGCGATGCTCCACAGCAACGACGACCGCTTCCTGTCCATGACGTGGATGAGTATCGCCATCGGGGCGGTGGCCACGTTCGTGATCCTGTTCACGCCGAGGCCCGCGCATGCGGCGTGGCCGTATCTGATCGCCTCGGGCCTCGTGCATATCGTCTACAACGTCACCCTCGTGCGCTCGTACCGCCGCAACGATCTGGCGCTGGCGTACCCGATCGCACGCGGCTCGTCGCCGCTGCTGGTCACGCTCGGCGCAGCGCTCTTTGCGCATGAGGCCATCGGCCCTTTGCACGTGCTGGGGATCGTGATGATATCGGGAGGCATCGTCGCCATCGCGCTGCAGGGGCAGCACGTGTCGCGGGCGGGTGTGCTCGCCGCGTTGACCACGGGTGTGACGATCGCGCTCTACACCGTGATCGACGGCATTGGCGTGCGCCTATCGGGCGGCGAGGCGCTCGCCTACACCGCGTGGATGTTCCTGTTTTATTGGCTGATGCCGCTGCTGTTCGTCGCGAGGCGCGGGAGCGCGGCGCTATGGGCGCCGCTCCGGGCTGCGCCCATGACCGTGGGCTCGTCGCTGATTGGCGGCCTGGTGTCGATCGCGGCGTATGGCATCGTGATCTGGGCGCTGCAGTCGGGTGCGATGGGCATGGTATCCGCATTGCGTGAGACCAGCGTCGTGTTCGCGGTGCTGATTGGCCGCGTGTTTCTGCGCGAAGCGGTCAGTCGCAAACGCTGGCTGGCCTGCGTGATCGTCGCTGGCGGCGCGGTGTGCCTCGGGCTATGACGCGGCACCGCGCCGATCCGCGAATGCGTGGCAAGCATAGACCGCAAAACGCGCACGCGTTCTAGTCCGCCGCTCTTACTTGCCCGCTGCCGCGCGTTCTATCGTCGCAATGTCGATCTTCTTCATGCTCATCATCGCGTCCATTGCACGCTTTGCGGCGTCGAGATCCGCTCCGCCGACGAGTTCGAGCAGCCGCCGGGGCGTGATCTGCCACGAGAAGCCCCAGCGGTCCTTACACCAGCCACACGCCGATTCGGTGCCACCATGGCCGAGAATCGCGTTCCAGTATCGGTCGGTTTCTTGCTGACTATCCGTCTGGACCATGAAACTCACCGCCTCATTCGGCTTGAAGTTCGGCCCGCCATTCAGGCCGACGAAGCGCCGGCCAAGCACGGTGAACTCGACCGTCAGTTCCGCGCCTTGTCCCACGCCCGCTATAGGCGAGACATGGCCCGCATCGACGTGACTATCGGGAAACGTGGCGGCATAAAATTCCGCTGCCTCGCGCGCTCTGCCTTGATCGAACCACAGACAAGTGACAAGCTCGGCCATCGCAATCTCCTTTCACAAACACGCGCCATCCGTATATGACGGCTTGCACCGCCACGCGCAGGCAGCACCCACTATAGCGCCGTCGACGCGATCGGCCCGTCGAGACGCTGGCGCGCTACCGTCTCTCGCGGACAGCCTCACCTATCCCCGAGACCGGACGGCAAACTCGCTGCGCCACGTCCTAACTCCCGCTGCATCAACACCGTGTCCACCCATTGGCCGAACTTGAAGCCAACCGATCTCAGCGTGCCGACCGTGCGGAATCCAAGACGCTCATGCAGCGCCAGCGACCCCTCATTGCCACTGTTACCTATCACGGCGAGCATCTGCCGCCACGGCCCCAGTTCGCACCGGGCGATCAATTCCGTGAGCAGCGCCCGTCCGATTCCATGACGGTCGAGGCCATGTTCCACATAGACTGAATCTTCGATGGTGTAGCGATAGGCAGGACGAGGCCGATAGGCCGTCGCGTAGGCATAGCCCACCACGCGACCCTGCATTTCTGCCACGAGGTAAGGCAGCCCCGACTTCGACACCGCGTCGTGGCGCCGGATCATCTCGTCAGTAGCAGGCGGCGCTTCTTCGAATGAGGCGCTGCCATTCGACACGTGATATGCATAGATAGCCTGAACGGCAGACATGTCCGCCGTTAGCGCATCGCGAATCCGAATCCCGCTTTGAACCATTGACACTCCCCCGTGTTCTCCCCGCGTGCCTCGTGGGTCGGATCGAGATCGCGGCACAAAGCCCTGGGCCGCTCAACTTCGACGCCAAAAACACATGATGCACCGCTCATGCATGGAAAGGAAGATTGTCCATCTCATGCAATCAATGAGCCGTTCTTCGACATGAAGCGCCTGCGTCCGGACTCACTGAAGATCTCCGCTACAAAAAAAACAATCATCCCAATAGTTCCTCCGACTCTGCCAGCACGGCAGAAAACGTCGTGTGCCTGGCAGGGTTGCACCGTCCTTTATCGTTGCCCGCCAGGCGGCGTTGACCAATACTGGTCTGCATCAACACGACCTCGGACGGATGCCATGAACCAGCCTGTCGAACACCTTTCGGGCGCTACCGCACGGGGTTCTCGTACGCATGCCGGTGCCCCATTTGCGAAGGGCTCCGAAATCACTCTGCACGCGGACAAAGAGTATCTTCTGGACGAGTATTTAATGCTGACGTTTCCCGCGAGCGACCCTATTTCACCGGGTTTCATCACCTGATCAACGGAATGGCTTCGTTGTCGGGGCGCTTCATTGAGACCGGCTGCGACGCTCGCTAATGCTTCACCCGACTTCCCATCTCTTACCATTGAGGAACATCCCATGACTACGACCATCGCCGGCATCAAGATCCCCGACAGCATCATGGCGCGCGCCGCCACCGAACTGGTGCGCGACACCGAACCCGATCTGCTCTACAACCACTCCCGCCGCGTGTACCTGTTTGGTGCACTCGCCGGTGAGCGCAAAAAATTGAAGTTCGATCCGGAACTGTTGTACATCGGCGCCATGTTCCACGATATGGGACTGATCGATGCGTACAGCAGCAAGACGAACCGCTTCGAAGTCGATGGCGCCAACGCTGCGCGTGACTTCCTCACGCAATACGGCGCGAACGAATACGACATCGAACAGGTGTGGGCGTCCATCGCCTTGCATACGACGCCGGGCGTGCCCGAACACATGAAGCCGGTGGTCGCGCTGGTCACCGCGGGCGTCGAAATGGACGTGCTGGGGCTCGCGTATAACGAGTTCAGCGAAGAACAACGCATTCAGGTGGTGGCCGCGCACCCGCGCGAGCAGTCGTTCAAAAACGACATCATCGACGCCTTCGCGCACGGCACCATCAAGAAGCCCGAAACCACGTTCGGCAACGTCAAGGCCGATGTGCTCGAGCTTCGCGATCCGACCTACAAGCGCCTGAATTTCTGCCAGATCATTCTCGGTTCAGCATGGGACGACAGCCAGGCCGGCCATGCACATGGCGCTGGTTGCGGATGTTCTGACACACAGAACGCATAGGAGTGGTAGAAAGATAGGGGAGCGCGCACTCGCCCTGAATGAGCGCGGTTGCGCTTCTCGTTATCGTGCTCTACAACTTTGACATCAAAGGAGTTGATAAACATGGCGAAACTCACCACTTCATTCGGCGCTCCTGTCGTCGACAACCAGAACATCAAGACCGTCGGACCACGCGGCCCGGCGTTGCTGGAGGACGTGTGGTTCCTTGAAAAGCTGGCGCACTTCGATCGCGAGGTAATTCCTGAACGGCGCATGCACGCGAAGGGTTCGGGCGCATTCGGCACATTCACCGTGACGCACGACATCACGCAATATACGCGCGCCAGAATCTTCTCGGAGATCGGCAAGAAGACGGAGATGTTTGCGCGCTTTTCCACCGTTGCGGGCGAACGCGGCGCGGCCGACGCGGAACGTGACATTCGCGGCTTCGCACTCAAGTTCTATACCGAGGAAGGCAATTGGGACCTGGTCGGCAACAATACGCCGGTTTTTTTCCTGCGCGACCCCCTCAAATTTCCCGACCTGAACCACGCCATCAAGCGCGATCCGCGCACGGGTTTGCGCAGCGCGGAAAGCAACTGGGACTTCTGGACGCAGTTGCCGGAAGCCTTGCACCAGGTCACGATCGTGATGAGCGATCGGGGCATTCCGAAGACGTTCCGCCATATGCACGGGTTCGGCAGCCACACATTCAGTTTCATCAATGCCAATAATGAACGGCATTGGGTAAAGTTCCATTTCCGCTCACAGCAAGGCATCGAGAATCTGAGCGACGCCGAGGCCGAAGCGCGGGTTGGCCGTGATCGCGAGACGCATCATCGCGACCTTTACGAATCGATCGAGCGTAAGGACTTCCCGCGCTGGACGCTGCTGGTGCAGATCATGCCGGAGAACGATGCAGGCAGCTATCGCATCAACCCATTCGATCTGACCAAGGTCTGGCCGAAAAGCGACTACCCGCTTATCGAAGTCGGCGTGTTCGAGTTGAATCGCAATGCGGAGAACCACTTCGCCGATGTCGAGCAGGCCGCGTTTTCGCCCGCCAATGTCGTGCCAGGTATCAGTTTCTCACCCGACAAAATGCTGCAGGGGCGGCTCTTCTCCTATGGCGACGCTCAGCGCTATCGTCTGAGCGTGAATTTCCATCAGATCCCGGTGAACGCGCCGCGCGGCGCCAAATACGTGCACAGCTACCATCGGGACGGCCTCATGCGCGTCGACACCAACGCCGGCGGCGCGACACCCTACGAGCCTAACACGCGCGGCGAATGGCAGGAGCAGCCCGATTTCCGCGAACCGCCGCTGTCGGTTGAAGGTGCCGCCGATCACTGGAATCATCGCGTGGACGACGACTACTATTCGCAACCCGGCGCGCTGTTCCGTCTGATGACGCCCACGCAACAGCAGACCTTGTTCGAAAACACGGCGCGGGCGCTGACAGGGGTATCGAAGCCGATTCAACAATTGCACATCGAGCACTGCACGAAGGCGGATCCCGCTTACGGTGCGGGAGTCGCCAACGCAATTGAAATGCTGAACGGGTAATCCGCGTAGATCGCTTCGCCCTTTTGGGCACGAAGCTTGGGTGATCGGCAAACTTGTGGGCTTTTAACCAGCCCCCATAATTTTCGATCACCCGAGAGAGATCACCCGCCCGGCAAAATCCCACTACAATCGGGCACTTCGATCCGATAACCGTGTTGCCCATGAGATCCCTTCTTGCATCGACATTCGCGACGATCCTCGTGGCCGCCAGCCCAGTTGCACTAGCCCAGGCATCCAGCAGCAGCGCGGCGCCCAGACAGTCATGCGACACGGGCTATGTCACCGGCGTGGGCGGGTCGGCACAGGCCATTCGTGAATATCTTGCGCTCCCTGACCGAGACAAAGTCCGCTATGTGGTTGACCACCCGATCAAATGCGATGTCTCCGACGAAGGCCGCGCGTCTGCCTGTACGGGCATCACAAGCCTGCAGCACGAGCAAGCGAGCGTCTACGACGATAGCGACAGCGTGACGACCACCGTGACTGCGCGCGTGGAACTCGACCACGGCACCTACCCGGTCATCATCGTGGTGCCTAAGCAGGATCTGCAATGCGCCCAGTGACGGACTTCATGCGTGCTTGCGCTTGCGTCATTCGCCGCGGCCCTTCAAAACGCACCGCCACGCATGCCGGCACGTAGATCACCGGGCGTTTCTTATCGCAGCGTCGTGCGGAAAAACCGCACCACTTCGGCGTTGAACTGTTCATGAAATGCCGCCCGGCCGAAGCCCGGCAAACTGGTGCAGATATCCGGCCTGTTCCGCGCCATGGATGCGCCACACGCTGGCAGGAAATCATAGTGGCCCGCGTTCTCGACCACGTGATATTCGGGCGGGCGAGGCAAGTCTGCGCGCACGACTTCCTCATAGTACGGGTCCGGCTGATGACGATCCTGCGCCGCTCGCCAGAGTTGAACCGGCACGTGCACACCATTTAGCCCAGCGCGGCTGAAAGCGAAACCGAAGGCCGGCGCAGCGACGACCACCGCCTTGATGCGCGGGTCGTGCGTCCAGACGCTGGCGGGAACATCCGAACCAACGTGCACATCGACGCCGGCATGCTTTAACGCCGCGCACAGATCATGCTCTGGATGCGCCTCGCAATACGGACCGATCGCGGCAAGATCCGGCACGCCGCCCGCGGCGACGAGCACGGTAAGCCCGCCATTGGAAAAACCGAATGCACCGATGCGCTGTGCGTCGAGTCTTGCGTGCCCAGGCCACGCACCGAGCATATAGTCCACCAGCCGGCGCAACTGGACCACACGCAGCCATGGCTGCAAGACCCGGCTCTGGTCGTCGAACGTGTCGCCTGCATGGCTGACCGCCGCTGCGACGAACCCCGCCTGCGCCAGCGCGAGTGCCGTGTCGTTGTGCCCGCTGTACGAGCCACCGCCGCCGTGCGACATCACGACCAAGGGCAGATCATAGCCCGCGAGCGGAGCATCCGGCGCCACCACCTGGCTAATATCGCCGAGCGCGTGTTGCGTCGCGGGCGCATCGGTTGGATACCAGATTCCAACCGTCAGCGGCAGCTCGTCGCCGTTCGGTATCTTCACTTCCTCGAAACCGACACTCGCGGCGAAGACCGGTGCGGTAACGAGGGCAATGACGGTAGCGAGTACGGCGGCAAGTCTCACGACAGTCTCCTTGCTGGGTGCCGGTCGCCTCACGCGGTCGTGAAAGGCCGTGTCCGCACGTCAGCGTGTTCAGGCAAACCGGCTCAACGAAAACGCGGATAGATCGATCTGGCTCGCTCCGCTCAGACACCGCTGCGCCACCGCTTCACCAATCGCCGCTGAATGCTTGAATCCGTGGCCCGAACAGGCTGAAATCACGGTGACGTTGTCGAGCGTTGGATGATCGTCGATGATGAAACCATGGTCGGGGGTCACCGTGTAGGTGCACACGCGCGCCTTGACCAATTCCGGCGTCACACCCGCGATATTGCCAGCCACCTGGGTTCGATACATCTCGTCGACTTCTGCTGCGGAGACGGTGCGATCGAGCGCGTCGACCGACTGGAGCGGCAGGTAGTGCTCGGTCGCAATCTTCATGCTGCCTTCGCCGGGAATGGGCGGAAATCCATAGCATGAGTCGGTTTCCCGCGGACCATGAACCAGAATGAAGCTCGGCGACACTTCGGGGAAGATCACCGGATCGGCAAGCTTGAACCAGAACAGCTTTTGCCTGCAGACCTTCAACAAGCTGCTGAATGGCTCACCCAACAGACTGGCGGACCACATGCCGGCGCAGACGATGACCTTGTCAGCGACCAGGGTGCGCTCGCCGGCTTTGATCCGAACCACACCGTCCTCCGATTCCAGCGCGGAGACGGTTGTACCCGTGATCAAGGTGGCACCGAGCGCCTGCGCAGCGGCCAATTGCGTCGCGATGCACCGCTCCGGCCGCACGAAGCCCCCTTCAGGTTCGAAATAGCCTATCGCGCCATCGCGGATCGGCCCGAATTGCGGGAAACGTGCATGGATCTGCGACGACGTCAGAATTTCGTGAGCAATGCCATAGGTGCGCGCCAGTTCGATGGTCTGCGCAACAAAATCTTCCGCGCCATGATGCGATGCCGCAGTCGTGGTCGAACTCATCACGAGGACGCCGCACTGTTCGAATAGCGCTTCATCGCTGTGCGCCTCGAGTTCGCGCCAGATCTGATGAGACCGGTGCACCAGTGGCACGTAAGCGGCCCCTTCTCCCACCGCGAGCCGGGTGATACGCGTGTCGCCGTGACTCGATCCCTGATCGTGCGGCGGCGCGAACCGGTCGATGCCCACCGCCTTCACTCCGGCTTTCGCGAGCTGGAACAGCGTCGCTGCGCCCATCGCGCCTAAACCCACTACCACCACATCGCATCGCTCTGCCTGCACAGCATTCCCTTATTCAGTTGACGATATCTGGAAGGTTAGCTTGCCGCTTTGGTGGCCGCAGACGTACCGGCGTCGCTGCGGGCCGCGCCGCGGCGTGCCTTGGGTGGAACCCGGGATGGCAACGTCGACAGGCGCATGACGTGGCGCAACGCCATCATCGCGCCGATCGCTTCGAGCACACCGGCGGGCACCCACATGATCAGACCGCCCAGGCTTTGATCCAGCGAAGGCGGCACCGAAGTAAACGCCCGGCCGCATAACGTGAAGATCGGATAGAGATCTTGCGAGGAGAAGGTGATGATGGCGCCGACCAGAATCTGCGGCGTCATCGTGATCACCGGCGAGAGCACACGCAAGCCCGGCCGGGTCCGGCTAGGCGGGCATGGGCGATGATCGAGCAGCATCCACCAGTAGAGCAGCCCACTCACCGCCACCGACCAGTTCATGAACGTATAGATGCGCCAGTCGAGCATGGCCACGAACTGGACGGATGGAATCAGCCAGAACACCACCGAGACGACGAAGGCCACCGAGATAAAAGCCGGGTTCAGCACGACGGCCGCCACGATCCGCGCGGGTTTCGTGCGTTGCCAGCGGCGCAGCGCGCTACGCCAGCGCAGCGGCAGGCCGGCGCGTAGCGCACTGCCCGGATAGGCGGCCATCAGGATCAGCGGCGCGAGGTGGTGCAGCACCAGATGCTGCAGACGATGGACGAAGAACTGGTGTTCGGCGTAGTAATCGAGCCGGGTATGGAGCGCGATATAGAACAGCCCGAGGCCGATCCAGAAGGCCAGCCGCCGCGCCATGCTGATGCGCACGCGACGCGAACCGCGCGCAAACAGCACCGCAACGACGACGAAAACGGCGACGAGCGTGAACGACGGCTCCCACGGATCAAGCAGGCTAATCAGCGACATGATGAATTCGACAGTAACAGCGGGGCTGCGCGGCCAGACCGATGTTGCCATGGTTCGGCCCACAGACCCGCATGTTAGCAGGTGCCTGGCAGCGGGACAGCCTGCGGCGAAATCTCACTTCACGCGGGTGAACGGCGTGGCGCCCGCCATGGTCGGCAACACGATCAGGTCGTGTTCCTTGTTATAGGCGATGCTTTCGGTGCCGCCGCCGGTGTTGACCTCCAGCGAACCGTTCCGGTAGGCCGCCGCGATCGCCACGCCCTTCGTGCCGCCACCCGTGGTATTGGCGATGATGAAACCATCGTCGTTCCGCGAGATCTCCACACTTTGCCTGGTCTTGGCGCTCTGCCATTTCCCGACGAATTCGTCGCCATCCCTGGCCCCGCAGCCGCCGAGCAAACCCAGCGCCACAGCAGCCAGCACCACTACACTGCCCCGTATCATGAGGTCCCCCGTTTTATGATCGTTTTGTCAGCCGGCCTTCGAAGCGGCAGCGTTTGGTCTGAATAAAAGGGCAAATTTCTACGCCCAATCCATTTCAAACAATGCCCTTGATAATACATAAATCCACGTCAATCCGGTTCATTGTGTCAATGAAAATTGTTCACTCCGAGCGCGTGGTAGCAAGGTGCAGAGCGCCCGCCAGAGTTCGCACACGCGAATCCTTTCCATTGCCTCAACTCAATGGAAATACCATAAAAATTCCCAATTTTTTTATCAAATTCCGCTATGCAGCAATAGCGAAAATCTCGTCAAAACTGAGATCACAATTGGCAATTTTCCTTCGATAATTGCCTGGCATTCCTTTGTTAATCTGGCGTACCGGGCACAGGCAGACACCCGGGGTGCCGGGCCATTTGCGCCTCGGGGCGAGGCTACACCGCATCAGCATTCACGCGGCGTTGACCTGCCGGCGACGCGCCTGCCCCGTTGCGTTTGCTGCAACACCAGCGCAGCCAGCCCACCAGCCCTAGCAGCACGAGACCCGCGCCGCCCAGCACCGGCTCACGCCACGCCAGCAGCGCAGTGAAAGCAAACGCCCGCGTGCCGGCCAGTAGCGCAAAACCGGCGACGCTCGTACTGGCCGCGTCGAGAACGCCGAACATGCGCGTGAACGCAAACTTCACGCCAAAACCAGCGGCACGAGACTCGTGCATGATCGTCTCCTTGAAGTCTGGCAGGCTCGCGACCTCACGCAATGCGCGTGGGCGTCAGACAGAGTGCTTCACCAGGGTGAGCGCTACACCTCTCAAACCGTGTGTTTGCGGCGGGCTCGGAATGAAGAATCGGCAACGGAGCGTCGCGAGTCGATTACGCAGGAGGTAATGGAATTAAGGCGGAGGACTGCTGATGTAGCCCGCGGCGCCGCTCGCACGGGCACATTCGAAGCGTTGGCACTTCACTAAGGACAAGCACGCCGGGCAAGCGCACCATTCGAAGGCTCGCCGCTGACGGCGCCGGATTGCCTTCAGAGATCGAGCTGTTCCGGCGCGATACCCAGCGCCGCGGCAATCTTGTCGCGCGATGACTTGCGCAGGCGGTCGCTGGCTTCCTGCTGCGCATACGCCGACTGGCTGATATCGAGGCGCCTGGCGACTTCCGCTTGCGTGAGACCGCGATGCTCCCGCCACGCGCGCATCAGCGTCACGCCATCGACCGTGCGGCTCACGACATCATGCGGAATCAGCCCGCGCCCCGCGTTCAGCTGCTTGACGAAGTCCACATAAGGAATGACCACGAACGCCGGTTTTCCATCAGGCCCATTGATGACCTGAATATCAGCCAGTTCCTTCATCGCGCGTCCTGATTTCTTCCATTTCGACGACGTTGATTGCGCCGTCCCAGTTGAACAGCACCCGGTGGTTGCCTACCCGGAGCCGGTAGCCATATTGACGATGCGTCAGCGACTTGACCTCCCAGCATTCCGGTATCGCCGCCAGCCTGCCGATTCCATCGCGTATCGCAACCTGCTGCTGGCGATCCAGTTTGCGCAACTGCCTGGTGGCCTTTTGCGTCCAGTTTATTGCAGTCATCGATCAAATTATAAGTTAAATATAAGTCAAAAATCGTCTCCATATAAGTCTAAGCGAGGCGCGGCGAAGCCCATCTTAAAAAGGGCGTCGTAGAAGAGTTGAGGCATCCACATTGCCGCGTGCGCCCAAAAGGTTTATTACGGCGCCGGGCGTCAAGAAGAAGGCCCGCTCTTCGCCATAACCTCCCAGGTAATGGATTCCTGGTCAGCGTTGACTATGATCCCTCCATGAGCACCCTCTCCCTACCCCAAGCCATTCCGTCGGGCAAACCGTCGGTCAGCCGCAACGTCGGCGAATTACTGCGCGAATGGCGCCAGCGGCGCCGGATGAGCCAATTGCTGCTGGCGACGGAAGCCGAGATTTCGACCCGCCATCTGAGCTTCGTCGAATCGGGCCGCGCCGTGCCCAGCCGCGAAATGGTGATGCACCTCGCCGAGCGGCTAGAGGTTCCGCTGCGCGCCCGCAACGCGCTGCTGGTCGCGGCCGGCTATGCGCCGCTGTTTCGCGAGCGGCCGTTGACCGACCCGCAACTGAGCGCCGCCCGCGAAGCAGTGGAACTAGTATTGAAGGGACATGAGCCCTATCCGGCGCTTGCAGTCGACCGGCATTGGACGATCGTCGCGGCCAACCGCGCGCTCGCGCCGCTGGTCGGCAGCGCAAGCGCCGCGCTTCTGGAAGCGCCAGTCAATGCGTTGCGTCTGAGCCTGCATCCAGAGGGCATCGCGTCGTCGATCGTCAACTGGCACGCGTGGCGCGCGCATGTGCTGGCGCGGCTGCAACGCCAGGTCGACGCCAGTGCAGATGACACGCTCGCCGCACTGCGCGACGAGTTGGCCGGTTATCCCGCGCCGTTTGGCGCACAGAGTCCGGACGACGACAGCAATACCGTCTTCCACCAGATTGCCGTGCCGCTGCGTCTGCGTACGCCGCTCGGCGTGCTGTCGTTCTACAGCACCACGACGGTGTTCGGCACTCCCGTCGACGTCACGCTCTCCGAGCTCGCCATCGAAGCGTTTTTCCCCGCCGATCCGCAAACCGCCGCAGCGCTGCGTGCTTACGCCGAAGCCCCGTCCTCCCACGCTGCCAATAAAAACGAGGAATAAGGCGGCATTGATAGCCCGGTTTATCTGACAACTGGACCTCCCGGCCCCACTGCACGGCTTTTGTACCAGGTTGTCTTATCGATCCACCTATTGGGATCTCAGTGTCAGGCAGCATGTCCGTCGCGCTGACGATCGGCGGATTGTTCCCGCCAACCACACCAGACCAACCCACCATCAGCCCCTAATTGGATGTCTCCGACCTCAACTGACCGATCGGTCAGGGTATGGATCGGCAGAATCTGTAACGCGTTACATTTGCCTCGGAGTTTGTAACCAGGGTGGCACCAACTTGTTACATCCTCATTCACGCCATACGCCTCTTGCGAAGCAGTATTTATTACTCAATATTCCGCATTCTTTCTTTTAGCTTTCTAAATTCATTTGGCTATTAGGGTAATCACAGAGCGGGCCAGGAATTTCCTCACAACATTCCCGGGGAAGCTGCTTCGCTAGGCCAGAGGCCGGTTCGGCGGACTTCGCCTGCTTCTGGATGCCGCCGTTGGCGCTTCTATTACGGCGACATGAAAGAGTTACCGATGAATGTTGTATTTTTGTGAGATATTTTTTTGAGAAGGTATTGATTTCCTGAAATGCTCTTCATACAATTGCTTCCAAGGTGTTACGAGATGTAACATCCTGTATCAAAGTCGCAGGACCGGGTGTCGAGAATTAAATGTAGCCGGAGTTCATCAGTGTCCGGCTAGGTACAAAAAGCATAACGGCGCAAATAAGCCGACACAGCAATTCGGGGCTTCGGAAAAGCAAAAATGGACCGTAGCAGCGAGACGCGGGAATCTATCCGCGAGATTAATTTGTCTTACATCATGCTCGCACAACGTATGTTGCGCGAGGACAAACCGGTCGGGATGTTCCGCTTGGGTTTGTCGTCGGAACTGGCCGATTTGCTTGCCGGGCTGTCGCTTGCGCAAATCGTCAAACTGGCCTCTTCCGATCAGCTTCTGTGCTTCTTCCGTTTCAACGATCACGCCATGTTGTCGGCGTTGACGCAAACGACCCGGCACGCTGAAGTGGCGCCGACGCATGCGGCTATCCTGCTTGCAGGCCAGCCCGCAGAGCAATTCGCTTAAAGAGGTGACTGCGATGCTCAAGCGAAGCCTGACGGAAGACGCACAGGAAGTATTCCGCGCCATCGCGCTGATCGAACTCGGCGCGCGCATGCAAGTGCTCGAGAGCGAACTGACGCTGTCGCGCGACCGCATGATCCGCCTCTATCGCGAGGTGAAAGGCGTATCGCCGCCCAAAGGTATGTTGCCGTTCTCGGCAGACTGGTACATGACGTGGCTGGCCAACATCCACGCATCGCTGTTCTACAACACGTACCTGTTCCTCAAGAATGAAGCACGTTGCTCGCATCTGGACGCGCTGACGAAGGGTTACCGGCTGTATCTCGAACATTGCAACCACAGCGACACCGAACCGGTGCTCGATCTGACGCGTGCGTGGACGCTGGTGCGCTTTTTCGACGCCAACATCCTGCAACTGACGCCCTGCTGCCGTTGCACTGGCAAGTTCGTCGCGCACAAGCACGACTTGCAGCACAACGTCGTTTGTGGCGCCTGCCAGCCGCCCTCGCGCGCCGGCAAAACCAAGAAAGCCGCCGCAGCGGCCAAGCTGGAAGCGCAAGAAGCACAAGTAGCCCAGCAAGCGCTCGAAGCCATGCAGATCGCGGAAGCCGCCTGAGCCAGCCGTAGTCCGGTTGGCTCGCTGCAGGCCGGCTGCCCGGTCTTTATTCTTGGTCCTTACCCCAACCATCCCACTGTCTGCACCACCAGCCAGACGTTCGCCGCGCTAATCACGACGAACAGCACCCACGCGAGCAACCGGGTCGGCAGACGATTGGCAAATTCGCCCATCAGCGCCCGGTCGTTGGTCATGCGGATCAACGGATAGAGCGCGAACGGCAATTGCAGGCTCAACACCACCTGGCTTGCGACCAGCAGCGTGCCGACCGCGCCGTTACCCAGCATCCGAACGCCGACCAGCGCTGGAATCAGCGCCAGCGCGCGGGTGATGAAGCGGCGCTGCCAGCAGGGAATCTTCAGCTTAAGAAAGCCTTCCATGATGACTTGCCCGGCAACGGTGCCGGTGAACGTCGAACTTTGTCCGGACGCGAGTAGCGTGATGGCGAACAGCACGGCAGCGAGTCCCGTGCCGACGATCGGCGCAAGCAAACGGTAAGCGTCTTCGATATCCGTGACCTGGTTGTGCCCGGTTGCATTGAAGGCGGCCGCCGCGAGAATCAGGATCGCCGCGTTGATCAGCAGTGCGATCACCAGCGCGACGATCGTATCGAGCCGCGACAGACTGATAGCCGAGGCGATGCTGCGCGAATCGCGCTTGACCGCGCGCGTCTGCACGATCGACGAATGCAGATACAGGTTGTGCGGCATCACGGTCGCCCCGAGGATGCCAATTGACAGATACAGCGGCTCGCGCGAATTGATGGCATGCCACGACGGCAGCAGCCCCGTCACCACCGACGGCCAGTGCGGATGCACCAGCACCAGTTGCACGAGGTAGCCAATGCCGATGGTGGCGATCAGGCCGAGAATGATCGCTTCGAGGTCGCGGAAGTTCTTGCCCTTCAGGCCGAGCACGATCAGCGTATCGAATGCCGTCAGGATCACGCCCGTCGTCAGCGAGCACTTGAACAGCAGATGAAACGCGAGTGCGCCGCCCAGCACTTCCGCGAGATCGCAGGCAACGATCGACACTTCGGCGAGAAACCATTGCACGCGAGCCACCGCCGGCGAGTAGCGGCTGCGCGACAATTGCGCGAGGTCCTGGCCGGTCGCAATGCCGAGCCGCATGCTCAGACACTGCAGCGCCATCGCCGCGAGACTCGACAGCACTACGACGAACAGCAGGCTATAACCGTAACGCGAGCCGGCTTCGATGTCGGTAGCCCAGTTGCCCGGGTCCATGTAGCCAATCGAAATCAGCAGGCCAGGGCCCGCGAACTGCAGGATCCGCTTCCATAGCGGCGCGCCTTGCGGGACGGCGACCGTACCCTGCACCTCGGACGGGCAGAACGGCGCAGTTGCGGTAGTCGGGAGATTGAACAAGCCGGTGCCCTCTTGAGACAGACGTAGTAGCGGCGCCCCTCGTCGCGCGCCGCAATCGTGCTCAAGTGTACAAAGAAACGTCCGGCAATGTGCCGCTCAACGCATAACGTCCCACGTCGCGCACACGGTAGTCGAGCGGATCGTGCAGGGTATGGACGCGGGCATTGCGCCAGAATCGATCCAGCGCGAGCGGCGCGTGGGTGGCGCGCGCCCCGCATGCATCGAACAGGTTCTGGCTGACTTCGAGCGCGGCCCGATGCGCGAGGATCTTCGCTTCCGAAGTGGCAAGCGCCACGTGCGCCCGTTCTTCGGCCGTGAGGGCTGCGCCCTTTTGCCACGCAATCTCGAGCGCCTGCGCGGCGCGCTCGGTCAACGCTTCCGCGCCGAGGGTCTGCAGACGCATTTCACCGAAACGCTGGATCAGATACGGATCGTCGGTGGCCTTCTCGACTCCCGAACTGATCCAGGGCCGCCCGTTCTGCGTCACGTAGCGGCGCGCTTCTTCCAGCGCGCCTTGCGCAATGCCGACGAACAGGTTGGTCAGCACCAGTTGCGACACCAGCGTGCGCAACGTGGCGTGTGGGATGGGCAAGGTCTCGGAGCGGTGCAGCACTTCGTCCGCGTCGATCTTGACTTCGGCAAACGACACACTGCCGCTATCGGTCTGCCGCTGGCCGATCGGATTCCAGTCCTCGTGGACCGTGATGCCTTCTCGCGTGGTCGGCACCACCGCGAAAATCGGTTTGCCGGATTGCGGGTCCTGAGCCGACACGGTCATCATCTGCGAGCCGCGCGTGCCCGAGCAAAAACCTTTCTGCCCGTTCAGCCGGAAGCCACCGTCGGTCGTTGCGGTTGCAACCAGTCGGGTGTCGAGCGGATTGACGGCGTTGCCCCACCACCAGCGCGCCTCGACGGTGCCACGCAGATAGCGGGCTCGTTGCGCCTGATTGCCCCAGACGTCGACGCTCACCACCTGCAGGCACTGGAAGCCCAGCAGATGCGCCAGCGCGCTGTCCACCCGGGCGATCGCGCGAATCGTTTCGTAGATCGCGGGCCAGGGCGCGCCCTGGCCGCCGAATTCGCGCGGCACGGCAAGCGTAAGCAGTCCCGCGTCTGCAATCCACTGTTTTTCCTGCGCGGCGTGTCCGCCGTCGCGATCGCGCTCTGCAGCGGTGGCGCGCAAGGCTTCCAGCAGACTCGACAGATCGCGCGGCGCGGCTGACGTCCGCGGATCAGACGCCGCGGGATGGCCCAATTCGTTCATGCAATCTCCGGATAAACGGCGCTCGCACGTAGTCCGAACGCGGTCCTGTCAGTGTCGAATACGGGTGCATTATGCGCGTTTTCATTGCGCAGCCTGGCATGATAGACGCGCGCCAAACGGCGGTCTACGAAGGGATGTTGAAAAGGAAATCGCGCCGGGCGATAAACGACAAAGGGCTGAGCGCATAAGCTCAGCCCTTTGTCGTACGGCTTTTACCGCTGACCGCTAGACCATCACTGCTTCGCCACCTGCTGCTGCGGCACATCCTTCACAGCCGCACTGGCCACAGTGGCACCGGATGCGGGCGCCGCTGCCACCGGCGCATCCGAGGCCGCACCATCCGCGCCCCAACCACCGCCCAGCGCGCGAATCAGGTTGACCGTCGAGACTGCTTGCGTGCCTTCCAGATGACTCGCCTGCAACTGCGTCTGCAACACTTGCCGCTCGCTGTCGATCACATCCAGATAGCTCACCTGCCCTTCCTGATACTGCGTCTGCGACAGGTGCGAAGCGCGCTGCGAGGCGTTGACCGCGTCGTCCTGCGCCTGAATCTGGTCGTCGAGCAATCGCAGATCGGAAAGGTTGTCTTCGACTTCCTTGAAGGCCACCAGAACCTGCTGACGATACTGCGCGACATCTTCGTCGTACTTACTGCGCGCCTGGGCCAGATTGGCCTTGCGACGGCCACCGTCGAACAGCGGCATCGTCAACGCCGTGCCGGCGAACGGTCCGAGCAGGAACGTCCGGCTCGACCACATGAACAGGTCAGCCAGCGTGACCGATTCAAACCCGGCTGCACCGGTGATATCAAGCTTCGGGAAGAATGCCGACTTCGCCAGCCCGACCCGCGCATTGGCCGCGGCCATCGCGCGCTCAGCGGCCGCCACGTCCGGACGGCGCTCCAGCAACGCCGACGGCAAGCCCGGCGGCACGCGTGCGGTGACCGGCGCGAGCGGCGTTTCCGGGAACGAGAAGTTCGCCGGCGCCTTGCCTAGCAGGATCGCGAGGCTATGCTCGGACGCCGCGCGTTGACGTGCCACGCCCACCGCATCCGCACGCGCACTCGCCAGTTCGTTACGAGCCTGCGCCAGATCGAGTTCGCTGATATCGCCTTCGTTGAAGCGCCGCTGGATCAGCTTCAGCGTGTTTTCCCGCAAGGTTACCGTCTGACGATACAGGTCCTGGTCGGTATCGAGTTCGCGCAGCTGGAAATAGTTCTGCGCGACATCCGCCTGCAAGGCCAGTTGTACCGAACGGAACAATGCTTCGCTCTGCTGCGCATCGGCCTGGGTCGCGTTCACGTTCGAGCCGACCCGTCCAAACAGATCCGTCTCGTACGACACCGTGCCCTGTGCGCGCCACAACGTCGTGGTTTCCGGACCATTGCTCTGCGGCAGGAACTGCGAAGCCGGCGACAAGGTTTCGCGCGTCGGTCCAAAACCGGCATCGAGTTTCGGGAACCAGTCGGAACGGGCGGCCTGCAACGACGCCCGCGACTGCTGCACGCGTGCCGCTGCGGCCTTCAGGTCCTGGTTGGCCGCTGCCGCCTGCTGCTCCAGATCGTCGAGCGTCGGGTCGCCGAAGACGCGCCACCATTCGCCGCGATGCGCGTCGTCGGCAGGTTGCGCCGGCTTCCACGTGCCGGCGTCCTGGGCCGAGATGACCGGCGCTTCCTTGAATGCCGCCGACGTGTCGACGTCCGGACGCTTATAGGTCGGCTCCACCGAGCACGCTGCGAGCAGCGCTACCAGCAAACCGCTCGCCGCCGCCCGGCCCCACCCTGGTAATGATTCAAACCGTTTCATTGTTTTTCTCCTCAAGCGTCCGTGACCGGCAACGCATAGTGCGGCGAGTCTTTTTGCGCGACGTGAATCTTGCCGCCGGCGAGCGTACGCAGTACCACGTAGAACACAGGGGTCAGCATCAGGCCGAACAGCGTGACGCCGAGCATGCCGAAGAACACCGCGATCCCCATCGCGTGACGCATCTCCGAACCCGCCCCGCTCGACAGCACCAGCGGCACCACGCCCATGACGAAAGCGATCGACGTCATCAGGATCGGGCGCAGCCGCATGCGGCTCGCTTCGATAGCCGCCGACAGCGGCGTGTGTCCGTCGTGTTCGAGTTCGCGAGCGAACTCGACAATCAGAATCGCGTTCTTCGAGGCAAGCCCCACCAGCACCATCAAACCAATCTGCGTGAAGATATTGTTGTCGCCATGCGTGAGCCAGACCCCGGTCAACGCCGACAGCAAGCTCATCGGCACGATCAGGATCACGGCGAGCGGCAGCGTCAGGCTTTCATACAGCGCCGCCAGCACCAGGAACACCAGCAGCACGCTGATCGGGAACACCCACATACCCGCATTGCCGGCGATGATCTGCTGATACGTCAGGTCGGTCCATTCGAGCTTCACGCCACGCGGCAAGGTTTCTGCAGCTACACGTTCGGCTGCGGCCTGAGCCTGCCCCGAGGAGAAACCGGGCGCCGGTCCACCGTTGATGTCGGCCGCCGTATAGCCGTTGTAGCGCACCACCATTTCCGGACCGAAGGTCGGCGTCACCGTCACCAGCGACGACAGCGGCACCATGTCGCCAGCCGCATTGCGCGTCTTCAGTTGCCCGATGTCGTCGGCACGCTGACGGAACGGCGCATCGGCTTGCACGCGCACCTGGTACACCCGCCCAAAACGGTTGAAGTCGTTCACGTACAGCGAGCCCAGATAGATCTGCATGGTGTCGAACACGTCCGTCACCGGCACACCCAGTTGCTTGGCCTTGACGCGGTCCAGATCCACATTCAGTTGCGGCACGTTGATCTGATAGCTCGAGAAGGTCGGTCCCAGTTCGGGCGTGGTCGCGGCCTTCTTGATGAACGCTTCCGTCGCCTTGTTCAACTCGGCGTAACCCAGCGCGCCGTGATCCTCCAGCTGCATCTTGAAGCCGCCCAGCGTGCCGAGACCCAACACCGGCGGCGGTGGGAACACGGCCACGAACGAATCCTTGATCGCGCCGTACTGCTGGTTCAATGCACCCGCAATCGCACCAGCGGAAAGCGCCTTGTTGCCGCGTTCCTTGAACGGCTTGAGCGTGACGAACACGATCCCGGCGCTCGAACTATTGGTAAAGCCATTCACCGAGAGGCCCGGGAACGCCACCGCGCTTTCGACACCCGGTTGCTTCAGCGCAATCGAGCTCATATCGCGGATCACCTTCTCGGTCCGGTCGAGCGAAGCACCGTTGGGCAACTGCGCAAACGCGATCAGGTATTCCTTGTCCTGCGCCGGCACGAAGCCGCCCGGCACGATACGCGTGATCAACACCGTCGCGCCGAGCAAGATGGCATAGACCGCCAGCATGCCGCCCTTACGCCGCAACACGCCGGTCACACCTCGCCCATAGGCGCTCGAACCACGGTGGAACACCTTGTTGAAGCCCTTGAAAAAGCGGCCCAGCACGCGATCCATCACCCGTGTCAGGAAGTCCGGCTTCGCGCCATGGCTGCGCAGCAGCATCGCAGACAGCGCCGGCGACAGCGTCAACGAATTGAAGGCCGAGATCACCGTCGAGATCGCGATGGTCATGGCGAACTGCTTGTAGAACTGGCCCGTCAAACCGGTCATGAACGCGAGCGGCACGAACACGGCGACCAGCGTCAACGCAATGGCGATAATCGGCCCGCTCACTTCCTGCATGGCCTTATAGGTCGCATCGCGCGCACTGAGCCCGCTTTCAATATTCCGCTCGACGTTCTCCACCACCACGATCGCATCGTCGACCACGATCCCGATCGCCAGCACCATCCCGAACAGCGACAGCGCATTGATCGAGAAGCCAAACGCGAGCAGCAGCGAGAAGGTCCCCACGATCGACACCGGCACCGCGATCAACGGAATGATCGATGCACGCCACGTCTGCAGGAACACGATCACCACGATCACCACCAGTGCGATCGCTTCGAGCAGCGTGTGAATCACGGCCTCGATACTCGAACGCACGAACTGGGTCGGGTCGTAGACGATCTTGTAGTCGACGCCCGCCGGCATGTCTTCCTTCAGTTCCTTCATCTGCTCGCGCACCTGATCCGAGATCTGCAGCGAGTTCGCACCCGGAGCCTGGTTGATCGCGAGCGCCACGGCCGGTTTGTTGTCCAGCAGCGAACGCAGGCCGTATTCCGATGCAGCCAGTTCGATGCGCGCGATGTCGCGCAAATAGGTTACGGCACCATCCGGCGCGGTCTTGACGACGATGTCGCCGAACTCACCCGTGGTCTGCAAACGGCCGCGCGCATTCACCGACAACTGCAGTTGCGTGCCCGGCACCGAAGGCGATGCGCCAATCACGCCGGCGGCCACCTGAATGTTCTGCTCGCGGATCGCATTCACGACATCGGTCGCCGTCAGGCCGCGTTGCGCCACCTTTTGCGGATCGAGCCAGACGCGCATGGCGTAGTCACCCGAGCCCCACAACTGCACTTCGCCCACGCCCTGGATACGTTCGAGCCGGTCCTTGACGTTCAGCAGCGCGTAATTGCGCAGATACGTCATGTCGTACTGATTGTTCGGCGAGATCAGGTGGACCACCATCGTGAGCGTCGGCGAGCTCTTGATGGTCGTCACGCCCAGACGCTGCACGTCGTCCGGCAGGCGCGGCAACGCCTGATTGACGCGGTTCTGCACCAGTTGCGTCGCGAGGTCCGGATTGGTGCCGAGCTTGAACGTCACCGTCAAGGTCAGGTTGCCGTCGCTATTCGCTTGCGACTGCATATACAGCATGTTTTCGACGCCGTTGATCTGCTCTTCGAGCGGCGACGCCACGGCTTCGGCAATCACTTTCGGATTGGCGCCCGGATACTGCGCATGCACCACCACCGAAGGCGGCACCACTTCGGGGTACTCGGAGATCGGCAGCTTGAAGAGCGAAATCACGCCCGCCAGCAGGATCAGGACCGATAGCACGCCCGCAAAGATCGGCCGGTCGATGAAGAATTTAGATATGTTCATGAGAGGCTCTTGAAATTGAAGCGCGGGGAAGCGACGCGCAAAAAGCAACCGTTAAGCACGCGGCTCACGAGCTCTTCTGCGTTTTCGCATGGCCCTGCGTCTGTGCGACCGAGGCGCTGTCCGCAGCGTCGTCGCCGTTCATTGGCACCGCGTGCGCGCGCACGGTCTCGCCCGGACGCACACGTTGCGTGCCGTTGACGACGATCCGGTCGCCGCTTTGCAGGCCTGACTTGACGACCCGCAAATTGCCCTGCATCGCGCCCAGCGACACCTCGCGGTAAACGACCTGATCGCTCTTGTCGACCACGAACACGAACTTCTTGTCCTGATCGGTGCCGACCGCGGCATCGTCGATCAGCACCGCCGTGTGCGGCGCGCTACCACTCACCTTGATACGCGCATAGAGGCCCGGAATCAGCATGCCGTCCTGATTGTCGAAACGTGCGCGCACGCGGATCGTGCCGGAGGAGGTATCGAGCTGGTTGTCGACCGAATCGATCACGCCGGTGCGCGAATAGCCCGCTTCGTCGGCAAGACCCAACTGCACCGGCACCTTGGTGCCGTCTTTCTCGCGACCGATGTATTGCAGATAGGTCTGCTCGTCGGCATCGAACGAGGCGTAGATCGGTGAGACCGACACCAGCGTCGTCAGCGGCGGCGAACTGGCGCCCGCCGAGACCACGTTGCCCACGGTAATTTCAGCCCGCGACACGCGCCCCGCCACCGGCGCGATCACCTTGGTATAGCCCAGGTTGATCTGCGCGGTTTCGAGCGCGGCCTGCGCGGCCTTGACGTTGGCGCTCGCGCCGCGCGCGGCGTTCTGCTTCTCGTCATAGTCGCGTTTGGCGATGGCGTTATCGCCGATCAGACGTTGCGCGCGTTCCCAGTCGCTCTGCGTATAACCGGCCTGCGCCTGCGCCGCCGCCAGTTGCGCCGCGGCGCGGTCCACTTCCGCCTGATACGGGCGCGGATCGATCACGAACAGCGTGTCGCCTTTCTTGACGAGCGCACCGTCCTTGAAATCCACCGAAACGATCGTACCCGACACCTGCGGACGCACCTCGACTTTCTCCACCGCCTGCAGGCGCCCCGAATAGCTTTGCCAGTCGGTGATGGTTTTCTCGATCACCGCCGCCACGTCCACTTCCGGCACGATGGTCGGCGCGGCCTGGGCAGGCGCGCTGGCATCGACGCGAATTGCGCCGAAGGTCCCGAGCCCGGCGATCACGACAACAGTCAGTACGGCTAGCGCCAGACGATGGCGCTTGGTAGAAAAAATAGACATGAACAGCTCCCGAGTTTTGATAGTTAGTAGGATTGAAATCGGTTTATCGGTGGGCGCGGGCGTCGAAACGCCACTGGAAGAAGCGCACGGCTTCCTGCAGCGCGGGCGCATGATCGGCCAGCGCCGCATGCGAGACGCTCGGATAACGCACCACCTGGGTCAGCACGCCTGCATCGATCAGGTTGCTGGCATATTTTTCGGCTTCGACGTGCAGCACATCGTTTTGCGCGGTCGCAATCAAGGTGGCCGGCAAGCCCGCCAGACGCGACGATTCGAGCGGCGCGGCATACGGATGCATGCGCTGCGAAGCCTGCGGCAAATACGCGCGATAGCAGGCCGCGCACTCCTTCGCGGTGATATCGGAGCCGAGCCGCTGTTCGTCGCCAAGGCGCGTCAGACTCGGGTCCAGCATGGGTCCGAACAACGCTTGAGCGCCGATCCGGACGTCGCCGCGATCGCGCGCGATAAACGCGAGGCAATTGGCAAGCTGGCCACCCGCGTCGTGTCCCGCGACGCCAATATGTTTCGTATTGCCACCGAACGCCCGTGCCCGGGTCTGTACCCACAGCGCCGCACGGTGCGCATCTTCGGGCGCGGCGGGAAACGGAAACTGCGGCGCCAGCGAATAACCCACTGACACGACGAGCGCCGGTAAATGCTCTGCGAAATAGCGCGCGGCGAAGTCGGCGTCGGCGAGCGAACCGCGCACGAAGCCACCGCCATGAAAATAAAGCAGTACGGGTAGCGCACTTTTTGCGGCCGGGCGATACAAACGCAACATGATGTCCTGCGCGTGCCCCTCGATCGTCACGTCGGTCACGTCGAGTGACGCGCGTGCCGCCGGTGCATCCGCCGCCTGCACGACGTCAGACGGCACAAATGAGGAGTACGGCGGTTTGAATGCATTCATATCGGACAGCGCAAGAGCTTCATTACTGGAATGGTGCGAATTGTGGCTTCGGCAGACTCCTAAATAAATGCCTATAATCCGGCAACACAATTCGGCATGCCCCAACAATCGAATCCGCGCCCCGGTCAAACCGGGCTAATCCTCGCCCAGTCGATTGGCATTGCGGGCCGCCCGCCCCTTTTGGAGGTCAGCCATGGACCGTCTTCAGGCCATGCAAGTGTTCACCCGTGTCGTCGACACGAATAGCTTCACCCGTGCCGCGGAAACGCTCGATCTGCCGCGCGCCTCGGTCACCACCATCATCCAGAATCTCGAATCGTTCCTCGGCACGCGTCTCATGCATCGCACGACGCGCCGCCTGTCGCTCACGCCGGACGGCGCCGCGTACTACGAGCGCTGCGTGCGCATTCTGGCGGATGTCGAGGAGACCGAAGCCAGTTTCCAGAGCGGCAACAAGAAGCCGCATGGCAAGCTGCGCATCGACATGCCGGGCTCGATTGGGCGGCTGCTGGTGATCCCGTCCCTGTGTGAATTCCATACGCGTTACCCGGATATCGACTTGCAACTCGGCCTGACTGACCGGCCCGTCGATCTGTTGCAAGAGGGTGTCGATTGCGTGGTGCGCGTCGGGGCGTTGCAGGATTCGTCGCTGGTAGCGCGCCGCATCGGCATCTTCGAAGGGGTGACGTGCGCGGCGCCGGCTTATCTGCAGAAAAACGGCACACCGCAAACGCTCGAAGATCTCCAGTCGCACAGTGCCGTCAATTATTTTTCGAGCCGCACAGGGCGCATCATGGACTGGTCCTTCATGGTTGACAGCAAGGAAATCGAGGTGAAAATGAAGGGCACGGTGTCGGTCAACGACGCCGACGCCTATGTCACCTGTGGTCTCGAAGGCTTCGGCCTGATCCAGCCGGCCCTTTTTATGGTGCTGCCGCATTTGCAGTCGGGCCAACTGGTCGAGGTACTGCCCGAACTCAAACCGCTGCCCATGCCGATTTCGGCGGTCTATCCTCACAGCCGCCATCTGTCGCCCAAAGTGCGCGTGTTCGTTGACTGGATTGCGGAGTTATTCGACCGTTGCCCGTTGCTGAGCGGTCGCTGCAGCCTCGATACGCCTTGCTCGAAACGCACTTTCGAGGAGCGCGAATCGGCGCCGGGGCTCGATACACCGGTAATTACGGAGTGGGTCGCCTGATCCGCCCCGCAATACGAAGTACTGCAATCGCGGCCCGTGTGCCGCGATTGTTCTGAAATCACGATAATTCATTTCGTTGAACGACGATTTATCCGCCGGTCGTCAAAGCCTACATTTCACCCTGTCGCAGCGCTGCTACGCGCCGCAAACGAATCGACAGGAGTGAATCATGAAACGCAATCTCTTCGCAGCAGTTGTTCTCTCGCTCGCCGTCAGCGCACCGGCGTTTGCAGGCGGTGGCGGTGGAATCGGCCATGCCGGTACATATGGTCAGACGTCAGTGGGCCGCAGCCACGTGACGCGTGCGGACGTGAAGGCGGAAATCGCTGCGTCGTATCGCGAAGGCACGCTGCCCGCACTGAACAAGACCACTTATCCGAACCTGAGTCTCGAAGGCCAGCGCCAGGCCGCACGTTTTGCCGCCGATGGCCAAAGCAACGAAGGCACAGCGAGCCTCGCGCGTGGCGAATAATTGAAGAATGCAGGAGTACATCATGAGCCCATCAGAACTCGATCACTGGAATAGCGACACCCCTGTGTGGATTCCATTCCGTCCGGCGCAGCAGTAAGCGGACAGACAAGCGGCGTGAAAAAAGGCGCGCGTGGCGATCGTGGATCGTCGCGCGCGCCCGCGTGTTTCGTGCTACGAATCACTGTTGAGGCACGCCTTCGCGCCACTGGTTCCAGTGCGTCACAATCTGCTGCACAAGTGGATTGCCGGCGAGAAACAGGTTGCTGATCGCAATCGTAAAACCCCCTTGCGCTGCGTAGTTCAGCAGATTATCTGCGCTCGTCTGGCCCGCATACGGCCGGTCGAAATCGGAGCCCGCGCGCAACACCGCGACCCGGTTGAGGTCGACGCGATGCACGCTCGCCGCGCGCGTCAGCGCTTCATAAGTCGCGTTGTCTTCCTGCTGCGTCGTGCAATACACGCCTTTGCCGTCGGTCAGAATTTTGGTCCAGTCGCGCGCGCGCTCGCCGAGCAGCGTGCCCGACCACCACGTGTCGCCCGCGAGCGTATCGCACTGAATCACCGTTGGCGGCAAATCAGCCGGCGCGTAGCCATAGCGGGCACGCGCCGCTTGCGCCTGCGCGTTGTCCGTCAGCGTGACGTTGCGCGATAACGCAAACGCAGCGTCGGCGAGTTGCGTATTGAGCTGGAACACTTCGGTGCGATAGTCCAATGGTGGCTTCTGCGTGGGATTCTGCGTATTAATGCCGAGATATCCGGTGTTCCAGTTCGGCGGAATTTCACGACCATCGATTTCCCACTGAATGCCGAAGTCGACCAGATACTTCGCCCACGCGGCCGACCCCACCGTGCCGCGCATCGGATCGATGCCGGCGATCCCGGCCACCATGAAATAGGTGTGCCGCAGATCGAAGCGCGGCGAGAAGGTCAGCGCCATGATCGACGCGGCGGCGTTCGCATGTCCCATGCCGGTGGTCATCACACAGACGTCCTGCCTGTTGCAGTTAACCGCGGGATAATCAGGCGACAGTCCATCAACCGGAATACTCTGCCAGGGCCCGAGATGATCGAGCCAGACCTGCCCTTCCGGGCCAAACATCGAAATGATCACGACCTTGACGGGGCGTCCATGCGAGGCGTCTGCGCCTGGCGTCAAGGTGCCGTCATCAGCCTGGGCCGGGGCAGTCGATACCGCTGCGCACGCCCCAAATGTCAACGCGGCGCTTGCCGCAAGAATACGAGTCAGCATCGGTGTCCTTCCTTTTTCGGTTACACGGATTGGGAGGGCTTCACTGCCTGCGGAGCGGACCGGCGCAAAGCCTGGTGGAGCGGCACGTTCCCCTTGGCCCGTGAAGTCTGCTCCAATATCGAATATGCTTCAACACCGTATGCGCCATGGCTGATTCACGCCGTTCGCATCGCGCCCGATTATCGAAGACGCGTTGATCAACGCGATCTGCAATCTGCATCACTCACAGGAGCAGGACCATGGACTATGTGAAACTCGGCCGCACGGGCCTCGATGTCTCCCGACTTTGCCTCGGTTGCATGAGTTACGGCGCGTCCGATCGCGGCAACCATCCGTGGACGATTGGCGAGAGCGAATCGCGTCCGTTTATCAAACAGGCCCTCGATCACGGCATCAACTTCTTCGATACGGCCAACGTCTACTCCGACGGCACCAGTGAAGAGATCGTCGGCCGTGCGCTGAAGGACATGGCCAAGCGCGACGAGATCGTGCTTGCGACCAAAGTCCACGGCCGCATGCATGCCGGTCCGAACGGCATGGGCCTGTCGCGCAAGGTCATCATGGCGGAGATCGACGCGAGTCTGAAGCGACTTGGCACCGACTACGTGGACCTGTATCAGATCCACCGCTGGGACTACGCCACGCCAATCGAGGAAACCATGGAGGCGCTCCATGACGTCGTGAAGGCGGGCAAGGCGCGGTATATCGGCGCGTCCTCAATGTACGCGTGGCAATTTTCCAAAGCGCTGCATGTGGCCGAACAACACGGCTGGACCCGCTTCGTGACGATGCAGAATTACGTGAACCTGTTGTACCGCGAAGAAGAACGCGAGATGCTGCCGCTGTGCGAAAGCGAAGGGATCGGCGTGATTCCCTGGAGCCCGCTCGCGCGCGGCCGCCTCACGCGCGACTGGAACACCAGCAGCGCCCGTTCGGAGACCGACGAATTCGGTCGTTCGTTGTACGCACAGACGGAAGACGCGGATCGCCGCGTCGTCGAACGGGTCAGCGAAATTGCAGCCAGTCGCGGTGTGCCGCGCGCTCAGGTTGCCCTCGCGTGGGTGCTGCAAAAGAGCGTGATCAGCGCGCCGATTGTGGGCGCCACCAAGGCGCATCATCTGGACGATGCCGTCGCGGCGCTTTCGCTCAAACTCAGCGCGGACGAAGTGAAGCAGCTAGAGGAACTGTATGTGCCGCATGCAGTAACAGGGTTCAAATAAGCACCCGGCCGCGTAGCAGGGTCGCGGGCCTCGTCAAGCGTCAACGCGTCAATACGCTCACGCGAGGCCCCCGCAGCATCATGCGTCAGGTGACGAAGTGCCGCGTTGCTCGCGCGGCACTTCCGGTTCGAAGAACACCCAGCGCACTTGCGGGAAGGTCGCCTGCAAGTCCGCTTCCACCACGTTGATGGCGTCGACCATCGCACGGCCGCTGGGATACTCGATCATCTCCGCCTGCACCGCGACCACCACGTCGCGGCCCCATTGGAGCGTGATGATATTGATGATGCTGCGAATCTCGGCACGCGCCAGCAAATGCGCTTCGATGGCGCGCCGCACTTCCGGACCCGCCGATTCGCCGACGATCATCGACTTCACCTCGCGCGCCACCAGCCACGCAATCACCATCAGCAGCAGGCCCACGCCGATCGAACCGAGCGCGTCGTACAGCGGCTTGCCGGTGATCATGGTCAGCAGCACCGCAACGAAGGCGATGGCAAGGCCGAACAATGCGGCGATGTCTTCGCCCGCGACCACCAGCAGGTCCGATTCGCGCGTTTCACGAAACCAGCGCCACATGGACTTGTCCGGATGGGTCTTGCGTATCTCCTTGACCGCCCCTGCGAGCGACAACGATTCGAGCACCACCGAGACCCCGAGCACGATCAACGCCACATAGGCATGGGAAAGCGGCTCGGGTTCGAACAGACGGTGTAGTCCCTCATAGACGGAGAAAGCCCCGCCGACAAAGAACAGCAGCAAGGCCACCAGCAGCGAATAGAAGTTGATCTCGCGACCGGCGCCCATGGGATGCAGCGGGCTCGGCGGTTTGCGCGCCTCGCGCAGGCCGAATAGCAGCAAGAGCTGGTTGCCGCAGTCGGCCGTGGAGTGAATCGCCTCGGCGAACATCGAACCGGACTGCGAAAAGATCGCAGCGGCAAACTTGCACACTGCGATCCCGAGGTTGGCGGCGAGCGCGTAAAGGATGGCTTTCGGCGATTCCTCTTTCGTCTCCGTCATTTACGCGACCTCGACACGCGGCGCACCGTCCCGCATTTCGCCGATCACGGTCGCGCTATTGAAGCCGTCCGCGCGGAAAATCGCCAGCACGTCGTCGACGCTATCGGGCGTGCAGGAGACCAGCAGGCCACCGGAGGTTTGCGGATCAGTGAGCAGCGCCTGGGCGATTGCAGGAAGCCCGGCGCCCAGCGCAATGCTCTCGCCATACGAAGCCCAGTTGCGTCCCGACGCGCCGGTAATCACGCCGGCCGTGGCGAACGCTTCGACGCCCGCGAGCCAGGGCAGATCCGCGTAGCGCAAATGAGCGCTCAAGCCCGCGCCACGCGCCAGTTCCAGCGTATGACCGAGCAGGCCGAAGCCGGTCACGTCGGTGAGCGCATGCACGCCCGGCAAGGCGGCGAGATCCGTACCCGGACGATTGAGCTTGGTGGTGTTGGCGATCATCGCCGCATAGCCCGCGTCGTCGAGCTGGTTCTTCTTCAGCGCCGCGGACAGCACGCCCACGCCCAGCGGTTTGCCGAGCACCAGCACGTCGCCGGCCCGAGCCGACGCATTGCGTTTGATGCGCTGCGGGTGAACCAGGCCCAGTGCGGCGAGGCCATAGATCGGCTCGACCGAATCGATCGAATGACCGCCGGCCACGGGAATGCCCGCCTGAGTGCACACATCTTCGCCACCGCGCAGGATGGCGGCGATGACATCGTGCGGCAAGACGTTGATCGGCATGCCGACCAGCGCGAGCGCGAGAATCGGCTTGCCGCCCATCGCGTAGACATCGGACAGTGCGTTGGTCGCCGCAATGCGGCCGAAGTCGTACGGATCGTCGACGATCGGCATGAAGAAGTCGGTGGTGGCGATAATCGCCTGCTCGTCGTTCAGGCGATAGACGGCGGCATCGTCAGCGGTTTCCGTGCCCACCAGCAGGTCGGGAAAGGCCGGCAGCGGCACGCTGCGTCTGAGCAGATCGGACAGCACGCCGGGCGCAATCTTGCAGCCACAGCCGCCGCCATGCGAGAGACTCGTGAGGCGCGGCACAGCAGGATTTGAAGCAACGTGATCGGTCATGGCGAGTCAGGACGGAGTGGTGAAGTGCGGATTGAGCCGGAAGGCAATAGTCAGCATTATGGGCAATCCTTGCCTCATCCGTCCAACTGGCGCCATGACGGCGCCCGCCACGTCAGCCCCGGCGCCGTCCCCTGCCCAACCTGCACAACCTGCTCAAGCCCGTTCGAGCAACGCCATTTCCCGCACGATCACCAGCAGCACCGAAAGGCTCGAACCACCCGATGCACGCAGATCGGCCAGCAGACGCGCATAGCGTTCGAGCGGCGCGGCGCGTTTTTCCTGCCACGTTTCGACCAGTTGATCGGGCGTGGAGGCTTCGTCGGCCCCGGCCAGCGCGCTCGTTGTCAGGGCCCGTTTGAGGCGGGCCAGTTCGGCAAGCGCGGCGGCACGCGCCAGCGTGTCCCAATGGGTCGGCGTGGCCAACGCATTCGCCCGCTCGCCGATCCAGCCGTAGTTGAGGAGCGTGCCGAGCTCGAAATACACCCCTGCCACCCGTTCGAGATTCTTGCCGCAGCGGGCCGCCACCTCGGCAATGTCGAGCACCGCAGCCGAGATCTCGCCGCTCGCCACCCGCACCGCGAGTTCGCTATCCACGCCCGCATCCACGAGGATTCGCTGACGCTCCGACAGCGCTTCCAGATCGGCGGCCGGCAACAGCGCCGGCCATTGCGAGGCGAGCCGTTGTGCCGCGTCGCGGCAACGCGTCAGCAGGTCCGTGGTGTCGCTGACGGCGCCGGATTGCAGTTGCCGCAGGAACCACAGCGCCGCGCGCTCGACGAGCCGCGCCACCTCGACAAACATGCTTGCCTGGACATCGTCGGCCACCCGGTTGTCGAGCGCATCGATGTTGCGCCACACGTCGTCGAGATCGAACACGTCGCGCGCCATGATGCAGGCCCGCACGATATCGCCTGGCTGCGCATCGGTCTCCTCCATGAGCCGATGGACGAATTCGCAGCCTACCCGGTTGATCAGCGCATTGGTCAGATACGTGGCAAGGATTTCGCGCCGCAGCGGATGACGATGCATCGGCTCGCGGAAGCGCTGCCGCAACGGCTTCGGAAAATAGTCGATCAGCATGCTGCTCACCAACGGGTCTTCCGGCATGTCCGATTCCAGCAGCGCGTCGTATAGCCACATCTTGCTGTAGGCGAGCAGGACCGCGCGCTCCGGCGAGGTCAAGCCTTGTTTTGCGGCTTGCCGTTCCGCTATTTCCTCGTCGGTCGGCAAAAATTCGATCACGCGATTCAAACGCCCCGCGCGTTCGAGCCAGCGCATGAAGCGCGTCTCCGCATCGAACAGTTCGACGCTGTAGCGCCCGGCAATCGACAGCGCCTGGGTCTGATAGTAGTTGTCCTGCAGCACCAGCAGGCCGACTTCATCGGTCATATCGGCGAGTAGCGCATTGCGTTGCTTCTCGGTCATCTCGCCGTCTTTCACCACGAGGCCGAGCAGAATCTTGATGTTGACTTCGTGGTCCGAACAATCGACGCCGGCTGAGTTGTCGATGGCGTCGGTATTGATACGGCCTCCGCGCAATGCAAACTCGATACGTCCCAGATGCGTGAGTCCGAGGTTGCCGCCCTCCGCCACCACCTTGCAGCGCAGCTCCGCGCCGTTGACGCGTAGCGCGTCGTTGGTGCGGTCGCCCACCTGCGCGTTGGTCTCACGGCTCGCCTTGACGTAGGTGCCGACACCGCCGTTGTAGAGCAGATCCACCGGCGCCTGCAGGATCGCGCGAATCAGTTCGTTCGGCGCAAGCGCAGCAGCATTGATGCCGAGCACGGCCTGCATGGCGCTCGACACCGGTATCGTTTTCGCCGTGCGCGGAAACACGCCGCCGCCAGCGGAAATCAAGGCAGGATCGTAGTCGGCCCAGCTGGACCGTTCGAGGATAAACAGGCGCCCGCGCTCGGCCAGACTGGTGGCGGGATCGGGTTGCGGATCGAGAAAGATATGCCGGTGATCGAACGCGGCCACCAGCCTGATATGCGGCGACAGCAGCATGCCGTTGCCGAACACGTCGCCCGACATGTCGCCGACACCCACCACGCTGAAATCCGTGGCCTGGGTATCGACGCCCATCTCGCGGAAATGCCGCTTCACCGACTCCCAGGCGCCGCGTGCCGTGATGGCCATCTTCTTGTGGTCGTAGCCGACCGAGCCGCCCGACGCGAATGCATCGTCGAGCCAGAAGCCGTATTCCTGCGAAATGGCATTGGCGTAATCGGAAAACGTCGCGGTGCCCTTGTCCGCCGCCACCACCAGATAAGGATCGTCGGGATCGTGCCGCACCACGTCGGGCGGCGGCACGATCTCGTTGCCGGCCAGGTTGTCGGTCAGATCGAGCAGCCCGCGCAGGAAGGTCTGATAGCAGGCGATGCCCTCGCGCAGCCACGCTTCGCGGTCGCTGGCCGGCGGCGGGTTCTTCACCACGAAGCCGCCCTTGGAGCCAACCGGCACGATCACCACGTTTTTCACCATCTGCGCTTTCATCAGGCCGAGCACTTCCGTGCGGAAGTCCTCGCGCCGGTCGGACCAGCGCAAGCCGCCCCGCGCAGCACGTCCGCCGCGCAGATGCACGCCTTCGACGCGCGGCGAATATACCCAGATTTCAAACATCGGTTTGGGTTCAGGCAGGCCCGGCACCTGGGCCGGATTGAACTTGAGCGACAGATACGGCTTCGGACGCCCTTCCTGATCCAGCCGATAGTAATTGGTGCGCTGGGTGGCCTTGATGACGCCGAGAAACTGCCGCAGGATGCGGTCCTCATCGAGATTCGGCACCTGATCGAGCGCGGTATCGATCCATTTGAGCAGCAACTCCACGTGCGCTTCGCGGCTGGCGCCGAGCGCCGGATCGAAGCGCGCCACGAACAGTTCGACCAGCTTGCGGGCAATCGTGGGATTGCCCGTCAGCGCGCGCTCGATGTAAGCATCACTAAACGTTGAGCCGACCTGGCGCAGATACTTCGCATAGGCGCGCAAGATCGTCACTTCGCGAGCCCCAAGCTGCGCACGCAGCACGAGCCGGTTGAAATCGTCGCTTTCGATCTCGCCGGTCCAGACCTGCTCGAAGGCGTCTTCGAAGAGCTTCTTCACGCGCTCGATGTCGAATTCGGTATCGTCCGCGAGTTCGAGGCCGAAGTCGTGAACCCACGCGGGCGTCGCGTCGAGCGCTTCGATCAGGTAGGGCCGCTCTTCATCGACGCGCACTCCGAGATGCTCGAGCATCGGCAAGCTGCGCGACAAGGCGATCGGATGTCCTGCGCGATACACCTTGAAGCGAAACGCACGCGGTCCGGACTCGATGGGACGGTACAGGTTCATCGCAATCCGTTCGCTGCCTTGCAGGCGTTCGATCAGTTCGATGTCGCGCACCGCCGTACGGGCCGGATAATCGTCACGGTAACCGGCGGGAAATGAATCGGCGTAGTGCTGCAGCAGCCGGTTGCCCTGCTCCTCGCCAAACGCATCGAGCAGCGCGTCGGCCAGATCGTCCTGCCAGCGGCGCGTCACCTGCACCAGCCGCGCCTCGAGTTCACGGGTGTCGACGTCCGGCATCGCGCCCGGTTCGGCGTGCACGACGAAGTGAATCCGCGCGAGGGTCGACTCCGAAAGCAAGGGCGTAAATTCGACGCTCGCGCCGTTGAATGCTTCGGTGAGCAGATTGGCGATGCGCCGCCGCAAGTCGGTGTTGTACTTGTCGCGCGGCACGAACACCAGACACGACACGAAGCGGTCGAAGCGATCGCGCCGCACGAACAGCCGGGTGCGCTGATGCTCCTGGAGACGCAGCACGCCGAGCGCGATGTCGTAGAGCTGGTCCTCTTCGGCCTGAAACAGTTCGTCGCGCGGATAGGTTTCGAGCACCGTCACCAGCGATTTCGCCAGATGCCCCTTCGGCAAGAAACCGGCCCGCCGCACGATGTTCGCGCACTTGCGGCGCACAATCGGAATCTCGGCCGCGGACACAAAATAGGCGGTCGACGTATACAGGCCGATAAAACGCCGTTCGCCGATGGTCTTGCCATCCGCGCCGGTCAGCTTGATGCCCACGTAGTCGAGATAGCCGGGGCGGTGCACGGTGGCGCGCGAGTTCGCTTTGGTCAGGAAAATCGGCGAGGCGCCGGTGATGATCTGCGCGGCCGCGGCCGGCAACGGCGTCACGTCGGCCGCGCCAATGGGCCGCAACGTGTCGCGCAGAATACCAAGACCCGATTCCGGCAGCGCGCGCAGACCGAAGCCCACATCGTGCGACACCAGTTCGTAGTCGCGCTGACCCAGGAAGGTGAAGTGGTCGTCCGCCATCCATTCGAGGAAGGCCCGCGCTTCGGCAGCTTCCACGCCGCTTTCGCGCGCTTTCATATCCTTGATGGTGGCGCGCGCGATCTCGACGATCTTCGGCCAATCCTCCACCGCCGCGCGCACGTCGCCGAGCACTTTGGCGATATCGTCCCGCAGTCCGTCCAGCTTGGCAGCGTCGCCGCAGCGATCCACTTCGAAGTGAATGAACGAAGCCAGTTGCGATTGCTTGTCGCCTGCATCTTCCGCGCCCTGCCCGACCCGCACGATGCTGCCATCCGCGCCGCGCCAGATGCGAAACACCGGATGCACCACCGAATGCAGCGCAAGCCCCAGCCGGTTGACCGCCATCGAGACCGAATCGACCAGAAACGGCATGTCGTCGTTGACGATTTCGATCACCGTGTGATCGGAATGCCAGCCGTGCTGTTCGAGGATGGGGTTATAGACGCGCAGCCGTTGACTGCCGGGAACGAAACGCTGCGCCGTTTGCCAATGCGCCAGCGCGGCGCCATACAGATCGGCTATCGCCCGGCTTTGCAGATCGTCGGCGTCGACGAAGTCGTAATAGTGACGCAGGAAAGGCTCGACGATGGCAAATGCCGGTTCTGGCAATCGTCCATGAGCGAATTCGACGACATCGTTCAGCAGGTGCGCAACGGATTCTTCGTTCTTCGCTTGCATGATCTCCTCCACGACGGGCGGCAATCAACGGAAATGGCACAACCGGATTATGCGCCAGCTAGCCCAAAAGGCATTGTGCGCGCGCACAACACCTGCCGCGCGCCGGATGAATCCGGCGTATGCCGAGGCGTGCCGACGGGTTCCATGACGCGGTGCGGCGGCACCCTCCTCTATCGATTCCGATGCACCGTAATGTGATCTATCGAACAGATTTTTTTCGGCCTTTTAAACGTAACGGAGTCCAAAGCAGTTTATATAATGTACAGCCCATGATGCGTAAATGTCACATCCCAGGGTTCGCCTCATTAGCGTCCATGCGATGGATACGCTAGTCTTTTATGGCCAGCCTCAGAGGCGATTAGCGGATAACAAAAGTCAGGTATTTAGTAAAACCGACTATATCTCCATGCGTCTCGTCAGGCGCTCCACGATGAAGCTGGACCGTGGTGCTCATGGTGATGCCCGTTCGTGCCGCAGCGCTCAGGGATCTGATGTCCCTCCCTGGCTTGTTGTCGAAACTTTGCCGGGGGATATTCAAGCCGGATCATGGGAGAGGGAACCATGAAGAGCCTGCCATATCGACGCATCGGTGCCATCAGCTATGCAGCGCTGCTGCTGTTCAATGCAGAAGCGCACGCGCAATCGCTTGAGACACAAGCCGCGCAGGCTGCCCAGGCTTCGCCGGCCGACCAGGCCAGCATCAACGCGTTGCGCGACGAACTCAATCAACGGATTCAGGAGCTCGATGCGATCAAGCGCAAGCTCGCCGACGAAGAGGCGAACTTCGCGCGACTGAGTCATGCACTCGAGCCAAATAAGCTCGACACGGAGCGTGGCACCGGTGGAGAAGATGCCAACGGGCTACCGCTTGGCAACGCAGCGCCAGCGGCCCAGGGGGCGGCTCCAGCAGCGAACGCGCAGAACGCGCAGAATCCCACCAATGTTGCCCAGCAGCCTGCCCAGCCGGTCGGCGAAGCACCGATCGAGGACTCGCGTCCGCCTGCCGTGGCACCGATCTTCGACCAGCCGGGCGTGCTCACACCAAAGGGCACGCTGGTCGTCGAACCATACTTCCAGTTTGCGTACTCGTCGGAGAATCAGCTTTCGCTGGTCGGGTACACGATCATTCCCGCGCTGCTGATCGGGCTCATCAATGTGAGCGAGGTGAAAACGACCACGTTGACGGGCGGCCTTGCGTTTCGTTATGGCCTGACGAATCGTCTGGAATTCGAAGTCCGCGTACCTTACGTGTACCAGACCAACGATACGGTGGCCCGGCAGATCTTCACCGGCGCCGCGGCTAACAGCGTGATCAGCAGTAACGGTAACGGCATCGGCGACGTTGAAATGACGATGCGTTATCAGCTCAACGAAGGCGGCCCCGACAAGTTCTACTATGTCGGCTGGCTGCGCGTGAAGACCGCCACCGGCAAGAGTCCGTTCGACGTCGTGACCGACTGCGTCACGACCTGCGTGGCCAATACAACCGGAACCGGTTTGCCGCTGCAGCAACCGACCGGATCGGGCTTCTGGGCGGTCCAGCCAGGTCTCACCTGGCTCTTCCCGACCGACCCGGTCGTGTTCTTCGGCAACTTCAGCTATCTGCACAACTTCGGCAAAGGCGAGAGTCTCACGCTCGTCAACGGCGTGCAGGAGAACCTCGGTCACGTCCAACCGGGCGACATCTGGGATTTCAGCGTCGGCATGGGCCTCGCGCTGAATGAGAAGGCCTCGGTCAGCCTCGGTTACGATATGGACATCGTTCAGCCCACTTCGGAGAACGGCCAGACCGTGGTCGGCTCGGTACGGGAAATTCTGGGCACCCTGTTGATTGGCTATTCGTATCGGCTGACGCCGAAAACCACCCTCAACTTTTCGATCGGCGCCGGGCTGACACGCGACACGCCTGACGTGACGCTCACTCTGCGCGTGCCGATGTCCTTCTTCTAAGTCATCCTGAGTGATTTTCTCGCAGCAGACGCGGACCCTGAACCGCTATCGGGTGCGCACGGCGCCGATCAGCGCGCTGTTCAGCGTCTGACCGAGATTCATTGACTTGAACGCCGATAGCGAATTGACGGTGGTGTTGATGGTCGTCAGCGCCTGAATCTGCTGATTGCTCAACGTGTTCTGAATGACCGCGCCAGTCACGCCAGGCAGCCCGCCCGGCTGCACGGTGTTGCCCAGTCCGTTCTGAACCAGCGCGCCGGCGTTGGCATTCATGAGCATCTGGGCCTGCTGCGGGGTCATCTGCGCAATGTTCGGAATGTTGAAGCTCGTCGACGTGACGAGATTGCCGTTCACGAACGCCTCCCGCGTAATGCCGAACGACACCACAAGGCCGGAGCCTGCGTCGAAGCCGCCGCGCATATCGTCCAGACGGTTTTCGTTGACTGCAACGAGATCAGCGGAGGCCCAAGCCGGATCGGCATCATCTATTTTCGCTGCGCGCGGCGTGACCGCGTCTGCCTGGTGTTCGACGGCTACGTCAGGTGTTTGAGTACCCGTGTCCGCGGACTGAATGCGATGCGCCGCCATCGTGATGACATCGACAGTGCTGCCGAGTTTCAATACCGCCTGGTCGCGCGGCCTTTGAGCGGTTGCGGGTGGGGTGGGTACGTCTGCTACGGGTGCGGCAGGTGTCACGTGTGGGAGTTCTACTACCTTTGCCACTTTTGCCGCGCTCGGGACGTCTACAGCATCCGCCACTTCTGCCACATGCGGAACGTCTACAACATCCGCTACCGCTGCCACGCGCGGAACGTCTGCAACATCAGCTACTTTCGCAACGTCCTGGACGTCTACAACATCCGCTGCTTTCGCAACGTCCTGGACGTCTACAACATCCGCTGCTTTCGCCACATGCGGGACATCTACACCATCAGCCACATCTGCCACGTGCATGGTATCCGCAACATCCGCCACGTTCGATGCAAGACTAACCGTCACCGGCGTAGCATCGCCTGAGAGCGCGATACTCGCCTTCACCGCATGCGCATCGTCAGACTCTGCGCTTGCGACCGCCGGCCCACCGGAAGACTCCACCGGCACCGATGCGATATCCAGCGCAGGCGCGGAGTCCAACATGGCATACGCCGTCACGGGCGCCTTATCCGGCAACGTCACATCCGTTACATCCACCGCGGAGCCCTGCGGCGCACTCAGCAACGGTATGATCCGCCCAGATGTGACCATCGGCGAATCGCTGCCCATCGCACCGGCGCCCAGCGAGGACATTCCACCGCACACCACCGTAACGATGCGCGCGAGCTTCAGGTGTTCAGGTTTCATCATGGTTCTCAGAATTCGCCCGGGCCGAGTTTCGGTACCACCACGGTGAACAGACCTTCGCGAGGAATGCCCGTATATAACGGCGCATCCGGCGCGACATGCCAGTCACTCGCATCGTTGAACGTCGCCTGCTCATGCCTGTTGTGAATCACGAACAGCACACGGTCTTGCCACTTTTCCATGAAACTTTCTTTCGACATCGCCCGTGTGCCGGTGGCCGGATCGCCGATCAGAACGCGTCCATTGCGCAAGCCCTTGATCACGACGAAGTGGTGATAGCCGTGCTCGACGATCAGCACGATGGCCGGCGTCTTGGTCTGCTCGAGTTTTTCCAGCGGCGCCTCATAGCCATCGGCCGCGAAGTCGTGCGCCAGCAAAAAGTTGCGAATGTCGAGCAGAGAGAACCCTTCCTTGCGGATCTTCGCCTGATTGCCGTGCTCGTACATCTCGCCGAAGGCCTGCTGCTCGGTCACCGGAAAATGGTATTGATAGGTGAGGAGCGTCGCCACCGCCGCCGAGCCGCAACTGAAGTCGTACTGCTGCCTGATGGTCCGCTTGAAGCGCGCCTCCTTCAGGCTCGTCACGTGCAATGCGTAAAAGCTGCCCGACGCGTCGACGACATCGATCGGATCCGCGATAGCGGCCGACGTCGCCAGCCCGCACGAGAGCGAAAGCGCGATGCACAGAGCGAGGGGTTTCATCGCTCAATTCCCAAAGCGTACATTCAGCACGGTTGCGTTCTGGATCAGCACGTTGGCCCCGGTATTCTGGATGACCGTCGGCAACCCATTGGAGTTGGTGAACGAACCGTCGCTGATCGAGTTCGAACCGGTCTCGACCTTGTAGGCCGAGTTGCTGGCAACCGAACCGGTGAGATAGTTCTGCCCGATCAATGCATCGCCACCGCGATGTTCGTCGAGCTGATCATTCGACATGGCGACCCCAAAGCCATTCTGCGACGCCGGCTGCACAGCCGTTGCACTGGCGGTGGTCCCGGACGGGGTTGCAGAAGCGTCGGCCGCAGAGGTGGCGGTCGTGGAAGCGGGCGCGGGTATGACGAACACATGCGCACTCGCGGTTGCCGCCGGTCCCTCAGCCGTTGCGACGGCTTGCGCCGGTGGCGGTGGAGAAGCCGGTTCGTCAGCAGCCTGCGCAGCGAAGGGGGCCATCACCATCACGACGGGTAGTACCAGCAGCGAAATGCTCTTTCGCGCTTGCATGGGTGTCTCCTTGGTCTGCGGGCAGTCAGCAGCAACTGCACGAAGGCCGGATATCCGTTGGTTATCTTCGAGCGGCGCCGGGCGAAAGGGCGGCCGGGTGTCGAACCTGGCCGCCTGATCCTCCTGACGGTGGGGAAGTGCCGTGTGACGTCGGTGAACGTCCCACGGCAGATTCCCCCGGGCAATCACATACAGGTCACGCTGACTCAATGTCCAACAGTCAGATTGGCCTGGACAGTAACCGCCTGTTGCACGAAGGACGCAGCACCGCTGGTCTGGTTCATCACCGATATGCCCGCTGCCGACTGTGCTGCCGCCGTCATCGTATTGCTCATATCGAACGAACCCGCATTGACGCTGTTGCCACCGCCTGCGCCTCCCGCTCCGCCTACACCACCGTTGCCAACACCACCGGTTCCGGTCGCGCCTGCGGCGCCTGCCACACCTGCCGCGCCTGCTCCACCTGCGCCTCCGGTCCCGCTGCCATTGCTGGCCGTCGACATCGAGCTGCCATTGGTACCGCTACCGCCGGTACCCGTGCCGCCCGCGCCGCCTGCGCCCGCCGACGCCGACGCTGCGCCGCCGGCCCCGCCCGTACCAGCACCTGCGCCGCCGGTCGCCGCGACGGCGCCAGTCGTCCCAGCACCGGCAGTGCCGGTTCCGGCCCCGCCAGCGCCAGCGCCCGCTCCGCCTGCGCCACCTGCTCCGCCTGCGCCGCCTGCCGAGTTCGCGGCCGCACTTGAGGTCTTGCCAGCGTTCGCGGAACCACCATTGCCGCCGCCGCCGCCACCACCGCCCTTGCCGCCGTTGCCGCTATCGCCACCACCCAGACCGATAGCGGAACCGCCGCCGGCTGCGCTCGCACTAAGCGCCGATCCGCCACCGCCCCAGCCGTTGCCGCCCTGCGTGCCGCCGGCGCTGGCTGAACCGCCTTTGCCGCCGTCGCCGCCATAGCCGGTACCAGCCGTGGCACTGCCGTTCTTGACGTTGCCTGCGCTTGCGCTGCCGTTCTTGGCTGAGCCGCCATTGCCGCCGTTGCCGCTGTTGCCGGCATTGCCGCCATTGCCGCCGTAGCCATCGCCGCCATAACCGTTACCGGCCTTGCCGCCGCTACCACCAGATGCGTTACCCCAGTTGCTGGCAACGTTGCCGATACCCGATACGCCGAGGTGCGTCACCGACCCATCCAGCTTGCTCAACGCAACGACCGTCGAGTTGTTGAAGGAGTCCTGAGTGACACTCGCATTCGCAGCGACTTCGTTGGCGTTGTCACCGGTCGTCGACCCTTGGGTGTTGGTTGCGGATGCGGTCAGACTGTTGGCCCCGCTGGTAGACGACTGATCGCACGACTTCGTGCCGTCAGCACACGGATTGGCCATTGCGTACCCACTGCAACCCAGCGCCAGGGCTACAGCGGTCGCCATTAGAGTTTTTCGCATTACAGCCTCCTGAGGACTAGTGGCCGACAGTCAGATTTGCCTGAACAGTAACGGCCTGCTGTATAAGCGACGCCGCCCCGCTGTTCTGGTTCATGACCACGATGCCGGCTGCCGATTGAGCTGCGCCCGTCATGGTGTTAGCCATGTCGAACGTACCTGCCGTCACAGCGTTGGCTCCGCCCGCGCCGCCGGCTCCGCCGACGGCACCATTGCCCACGCCGCCCGTGCCCGTGGCACCCGCGCCGCCTGCACCGCCAGCTGCGCCAGCCGCACCCACACCACCGGTTGCGCTGCCGTTCGATGCCATGGTGCTCGCGCCGCCGTTGGTCGCGCTGCCGCCGGTGCCCGTGCCGCCTGCACCGCCTGCCGCCGCCGTGGCGGTTGCTGCACCGCCATTGCCGCCAGCGCCAGCGCCTGCTCCGCCGGTGCCCGTAACCGCGCCAGTCGTTGCTGCGCCACCGGTACCCGACCCAGCGCCGCCCGTGCCGCCGCCCGCGCCGCCTGCTGCGCCTGCTGCGCCCGCACCGCCTGCCGACGTTGCCGTCACCATCGAGCTGTCGCCAGCAGAACCGCCGCCGCCGTGCCCGCCGGATCCGCCGCTGCCGCCTGCGCCGCCGCTGCCGCCTACCCCGCCGCCGCCAGCCGCAGCCCAGCCGCCACCTGCGAGGCTACCTGCTGCTGCGTAGCCGCCCGAGCCGGAGCCGCTGCCGCCTTGCGTGCCGCCGGCATGCGCTGAGCCGCCTGTGCCGCCGTTGCCCGCAATGCCCTTGCCGGCCGTTGCGCTGCCGTTGGTTGCACTGCCTGCCGTCGCGCTGCCATTGTTCCCGTTACCGCCGCTGCCGCCGCTGCCGCCAGCGCCGCCGTTGCCGCCACTGCCACCAGCCGCGGAGCCGCCCCAGCCGGAACCACCTTTGCCGCCACTTCCGCCGGTTGCGTTGCCATAGTTGGTGGCGTAGTTGCCGATCCCGGACACGCCGACGTTACTGACGTAGCCGTCGAGCTTGCTCAGTGCAACTACTTTGGTCGTGTTACCGGAGTCCTGCCAGACGCTAGCACCAGAAGCAATCTCATTGGCGTTGCTGCCAGTTGTGCTCGTTTGAGCCGAGGTTGCGGTGCTCTCGAGGCTGTTGTTACCCGTACTACTTTTCTGATCACAGGACGACTGGGTGTCACTACATGGATTTGCCATCGCGTAGCCACTGAACCCTAAAGCCAAGGCCGCAGCGGTCGCCAGTAAAGTCTTTCGCATGAAATCCTCCTGATGGGTCAATCGGGGGTGGGCTTGGCCGACTGCACCAATCCGCCGCACCACGATGCATAGGCGATGCCATGCACGTAACGCATTGAAATAAAAGGAGAATTTGCCGTTGTGACAGCGTGGGAATTTTTTCTTGGGGTTTTTACCTGTATATTTTGTTTCTCGGATGCAACGCCCAAAAGCCGCATCACTCAGGTATAAAGTCTATGTGCGTTCGCACAAACATTTTAATTCAAACTGTTATACGCGATCCTTAATGCAAGACAATAAAATTAAAAACGTTTCTATTTTGACATACGTAATTGATGAGAAGAAACCGGATAGAATGACGTCGCATCGCGCGAATCGGCCGCAAACCCTTTCCCAGCTTACCTTCTCAAGATCAAACACGCGTTTCACAGGGGGTCGAAGCACACCTTTTCGCTAGCTTGAAAAACGTAAATGCAGCATCGAAACAGTCAAATTTACCTGGTCCGATCTTCTGAAATCTCAACGTCTTTCAACGCGTTTCGCGAAGTATAAAACAGATATAAAACCTTGACACCACATTACGCTAACTTCAATGAATCCGCACCGGCTTGTTAAGCATTTGCATTATGCAGATATTACGACATTAACGGAACTGACTTTTAATCAACCAGCACAGATTGTCTGCGTGAGACTAGTAACTGACGGTATGTGTATCGACGTGGCTTGTTTTATTCGAAAGCGAATTCCTGTATCTGCTTCATGAAACCAGTTTGTCCGGCGCCGGGTGCGAATTCGGTTCGCTACGCCACAGTGGGGCCGGGCGTTGTGCGTGCTACCCCGCATGCCCGCACAACCCCACATCGCAAGCCGGCTTGCCAATCCCCCGTTGCGGCCGCGCGCCCCTAGTCCAGAAAACGGTAGACGGCAATATACGGGCTGCGGCCTTCCTGTCCTTCCTGCGTGCAAGAACCGCTGGGCGCTGCGCCGCCGTGCGTGTCGAGCCGTTGGACGTAGCGAACCGTAGCCAGCAAACCGGGGCCAGCGCCGTTGGTGGCGCGCAGCAACAGGAGCGGGATGCTGCCGGGTTGATCGGCGCTTGGCGCCTGCTGCAGGACTGCTCCGGTGATCTTGCTGCCGTCCGCGGCGGCCCAGGTAGGCCCCGCGCTGTGCGTGACGATCAGCTCGCCCGACGCGTCGTACAGTTCGGCGCTCGGTGCCTTGAAGACCCACGAGAGTGCGTTGTTCGCATCGCGTTTGCAGAGGTAGATCTGCGTACCGCCTGCCTTGAGCGTGGCGACGACGTGCGTGGCGTCAGCTGGGGTAAGCGCGGCCGGAACCGCGCTTTGTGCCAACGCGCTGCCAACCGCGGCGACGCTGCAGGCAAGCGCAAGCGCTAGACGGGTGAAAATGTGCGCCGACGTGCGACGCGACGCAAAACGCGAATACATTTAGTGATCTCCTCACAGGCATGGATGGCAGCGTGCGATTTCTAATCGCACCGTTTCAGGACACGTCGTTTCAAAACCTGTTGCCGGCGGCGTCCGCTATTTCCGGCAACCATGCGCCGACCGCCTCGCTCGTCCAGACCGGGTCGTCGTGCGGCAAGTCGTGTCCCGCGGACGGATGCTGGAGATGCGTCGCGCCCCACGCCGCCGCCAGGCGTGTCGAACATACCGGGTTGACCAGCTGGTCGGCGGCCGAGGAAAGGACCAGGGTGCCGCAGCGCGGTGCCGTCGTGCCTGCGTCAAAACGGGCTGCCGCCCATAGCTGACGCAGCGCATTGGCGCGGCTCACCGGCGCGCTCTCGTGAATCGCGCGCCACGCCGCGAGATCGTCCGCGAGGCCGGCCGGGTTGTTGCAGGTCAAGCGGTGAATGCCGGCCTCCGCCTCCGACGCGCGGCGCCAGTCACGCGCTACCCGCAGTAGTCCGGGCCATGCCTGCGGACGCAGGCGCTCTGTCATGCTGCTGAACGGCCGCATGCTCGTATTGATCAGCACCAGCCGCTCGATGTCGTCGGGATACTGTTGCGCCCATGCGGTCGCCACCATGCCACCCAGCGACATCGCCAGCACCCGGTACGGACCCGGCACGCTGCTTTGCGATACCGCGAGCCGCACGAAGCCGACCATCGCGGCCACGTCGGCCGGCGCGCGCTGATCGGCAAGCGCGCCGTTGCCCGGCAGGTCGAGCTGCAGCACGCTGTCGGTCCTGACCGCGTCCCGCAGGATGGCGGGAAACCGGCCCCAGTGACGCGTCTCGCGTGTCAGTCCACGCAGCAGGATCCACGTACTCATACGCTGGCCGCCCGGTACCAATGCTCAATGGCGTGATCCAGCAGCTGCTGGCGGCCGCCGCCCTGCGGCAGCCAGCGCTGCGAGGCAAACGCGGCGCGGGTCAGGAATTCGAGCAGGTTGGCGTGGCGCCGCAGCACGCGAGCCGTACGATGCGCTTTCACGGGATTGAACATGCCCTGGCGGGAAAACAGCTGGCGCGGATTCTTCTTGATCCACAGCCATGAGCCGAGTTCGAGCGTCATCGGCAAAAACACGTTCTCCGCGGGCGCGCGGTCGTACGCGCAGTCCCATAGATCGCCATGCAGCAGATACTGATGGCTCTGTGGTTCAAATGCATAGCCGTGATGCGGATGAGCACGTTCGAACATGGTCTTGAGCATGTACATCTCGGGCAGATGCGGCATCAGCTTGCGAGTGCGCGCGTACGGAAACCAGATGCTGTCGCTCCAGCCGTAGCCCGAATGACAATCGAGTGCGAAGCTGAGCGGCCGTGAAGCCAGTTCGCTTTCAACCAGCTTCAGCAAGGCTGCGGCCTCGACCTCCATGGGAGCGTCGCGCCGTCCGCGATACCACGGCAGCCACGGACCGAGGCGCTGGCCGCCCGCGAGCGGCGGGACGCGTTCGTCGGCATCCTGCGGGGCGTTGCGCATCAGGTCGACGCCGTTTGGATTGGCTCGTGTGGCCGCCCACATGCCGCCCGGATTGCAGATCGGCACGCAGTAAATTCGGATCGACTCGAGCTGACGCATGAGAATCTCGTCCCATTCCAGCCGGGAGATGAGCGACCGCATGTATTCCAGCACCAGGCGCGTGCCGATGCGCTCCAGGCCATGAATTCCGCCGAAAAAGCCGACTGCGGGGGCGCGCGGGTCTTTGCTCCCGACGCTCGCGACAAAAAGTTCGAACCTGCGATCGCTGATTTCGACGCTTGCCACACTGCGGGTGTCGAACCAGCGTGAACCCTCGTCGAGCAGTGCCTTCAGGTCGTCGTACTCGGCGAAGCTTTCAGGCAACAAACTAAGCGCTTTGGCTGTGGTCATTGATCGCTCGATGGGGGCCGTTCCAGGGACAGTGCCTCATGCTGCCCCTCAATATAGCTGCTTCGTGTGAAGCGCGTCCGGCGAGGCGGCGGGTTGGCGAGGCGGCTCAGATCGACATTCCTTCGCATGCCCGCCATGCCCGAGGTGTCACGCCAAACCGTTTCGAGAACACGCGACTGAAATGCGCCGGGTCCTTGAATCCACGTTGATACGCGATGCTGGTGATCTTGTATCGGTTGAAGCGCGGATCGCGCAGGCGTTCGGCGCTCGCATCCAGCCGCTTGCGCAGCTGGATTTGCGAGCAGGTTTTCAGTGCAGGGTAACGCTACTTGATAACCAGCCACTGATGCCGGGTGCCTTCCAGGCTGACAAAGTCCCGTGCGGGCTGTTCCGTCTCGGCGGTTCGTTTCTGCCACAACGACAGTAGAACCTTTTTGGGTGCGTCGCCCACGCCTTCGATGTATGCGTTGGCGTTCTGGATGATGAAGCCGTTCACGCCCTCCGGACGCTGCGTGAAGAGACGAAAGCCCACAGGGCCACCGTAGTCCTCCGGCATAAGGTAAGTGCTCCCGCAGTCAGGGGCATCTTCATGTCGATGGTCGAGTTGTCCGATCACGGAGATTTGCTGCGACGCTTCCTGTCACTGCGTTGTCCCCGCATGTTCATGTATGGCGAACAGAACGAAGCGCTCTCCTACTTGCCGAAGCTCCGCGAGCATGGCGTGAGCGTGGCGAGGGTCGGCTCCTGCGGACACTTTCCCATGTGCTCAAACCCTGTCGAAATGTGGCGTCTGATTTCAGAATTCTTCAGTCACGATCGGTGGTCAGAAGATTACGCTGCAGCTAGACGCCCAAGACGACGCAAATGATCCGCGCACGGCGACTCAGACGGCGCAGTCGCTGGGCCTGAACGTCGTGTCACACGACGCGACCAATGACAAGGCCGTCGATTTCCACGCGATCTTGACCAAAATCAAGGGAGAAAACCCCGACGCGATCACGTACGGTGGCTCGGACGACACGGGTGGTCCGTTTGCGAAACAGGCGAAACAGCTCGGCTTGCGCGCGAAGATGTTGTCGGGGGACGGTATGTGTTCCGACAAACTGTCGGACCTCGCCGCCGACGCCGCTGACAACGTCGTCTGCTCGGAAGCCGGCATTTCGCTCGAGAAAATGACTGACGGTAACGCGTTCGAAGCGAAATACGACAAGCGTTTTGGTCAACCCATCCACATCTGTGCACCGTTTGCCTATGACGCCGTGTATATCGTCGTCGACGCAATGAAGCGGGCACAATCGGTCGACAAGGCGAAGATTCTGGCTGAGATGCCGAGTACGGATTACACCGGCGTGATCGGTGAAACGACTTTCGATGCGAAGGGCGACTTGCGACACGGCGTGGTCTCGCTCTACTTCTACAAATCGGGGAAAAAGACGCTTCTGGATACCGTGAAAATGTGAACATTGCGGCGTGACGGATGGCAACTCTAATGCCGCCTTTCAGGTGCCGGCGTAATGTCCGTTGCCAGGACAGGAAGGGCTTTCAGGTCATCGGGAAACCCGTAAAAAAGGACTGGATACGACGCATCCAGTCCTTTCACGAGCGTGCGCAGGATTCGGGGATCAGTGCGTGCGCGCTTGCAGTTTCGCCACCAGCATGTCACCGAATTCCGGTGCCGACATCGGCTGCTGACCCGTGATCAGTTCGCGATCGACGACGACGTTGCTGTGCCAGTTCGCAACCGTATCGACATGCGCACCCGCTTCTGCGAGTGCATTCACCGGATAGAACTGAACATCGCCGCCGAGACCGTTCGGGCCTTCGAGTTGTTGCTCTTCGCCCGTGGAGAACACGGTCAGGCGATAACCGGCATACGGCCACCCTGCGGCAAGCGAATTCGCCTTGCCGTCATTGGCGATCATCGATGCGACGAAGGCATCCGGATCTTTCAGCGTGGACAGCAGCACGATGGGGCCGTGGCAGATGATTCCCGTCGGACGACCGCTGTCATGGAGGCTGACCAGGATCTTGCCGAGATTGCGGTCCTTCAGCAGATCGACCATCGGCGCGTGGCCGCCCGGAATGAACAGCCCGACATAGCCGTCCGTTCCCTCGGCGACCACTGAAGCAAGCGTCTTCGGATGCTTCAACTGCGCGATGCCTTGCGCGTACTTCAATGCGTCAGCGCGCGCGGCATCATCGCCGCCGAAGAACATCTTGTTGTTCGAATTGGCATCCATGACGGGCATGTCGCCTTTCGGGTTCGCAATGACCGGCTCGTAGCCTGCTTCGACAAGCTTGCGATACGGCACGACGAACTCGTTCAGGTAGTAGCCGGTCTCGTAGCGCTTGCCATCGCGCAGGTCCAGCTCGTGCGCGCTCGACATGACGACGAGGACCTTGCCGCGTGACTGTGCCGACGCGCCCACCGGCAATGCAAAGGTAGTGGCCATCGCGAGCGCGGCGGCGCCGAATTTAAGGAGGTTCATGATCGATCTTTATCGCAGTATGGGTGGGTGGGCTTACTGGGCGGTCGTGGCGCTTGTGACGTTCGACGCGTAGCGCGGCGCGGCCTTGGCATTCGCGAACCGGGGAGCCAGCGCGCGACGGTCGGCTTCCCACTTCGTCCAGTCGTCGCCGTCGTGCAGCGTCGGGATGGTCACGAGTTCGCCCTGATCGAGGCCGGCGAGCGCGGCATCCACCAGATCGTCGGCGGTCATCGTGCTGGCGGCTTCCTTTTGCTTCGCATAGCCGGCGACGTCCCAGAACTCGGTGGCCGTCGCTGCCGGCAGCACGGTCTGCACCTGCACGCCCTTGCCTGCGAGGTCGCGTTGCAGCGCGTGGCCGAAGCTCAGCACGTACGATTTCGAGGCGCTGTAGACACCGTTGAGCAGCTCGACTGCAATGCCGACCACCGAGCTGATGTTGATGATCGTGCCCGCGCCTCTCGCGACGAAGGCGGGCGCAACCGCATAGGTGAGCCGCGTCAGTGCCGTGATGTTCAGGTCGATCATCGACTCCATGGAGTCGACGTGACCGTCGAGAACCGATGCAACCGAGCCGACGCCCGCGTTATTCACCAGCATCGTGATGCGCGAGTCTTCGCGCAGCAGCGTTTCGACTTTTGCCAGCGCAGCCTTGTCGTTGAGATCCGCGGCGATGGTTTCGATCGAACGGCCCGTCTCTTTCGTGAGGCGTTCGGCGAGCGCGTCCAGTCGGCTCTGGTTACGTGCCACCAGAATGAGGTCGAAGCCGCGCCTGGCGAGACGGTCAGCGTAGATGGCGCCAATGCCAGCCGATGCGCCGGTGATCAGAGCGAAACCTTGAGTAGAGGAAGTCATTTTCAATCCTTTGAGTGAGTGGTTGAACCAACAGGGCGTCAGTTCATGGAGTGAATTCTGACCGCCGCTCCCCTCGACCTCAATGCCATATATGCAAGGATTTATGCCATGCCTTCTTCGGCGCTTCTGTCCGTTCTGTGCTACCTTCAACGAATCAAGCCATGACTCGCGAGGCATCCATGCATACCGTCGGACTTGTTATCTATCCCAACTTCCAGTCGCTCGCGCTCGCAGTGGCGAGCGTGTTCGAATACGCCAACCTGCTGCGCGGCGAATCCGCTTACAAATTCAGCATCGTGTCCGAGCACGGCGGACCTATCGCTTCGTCCCAGGGCTTTTCGGTCAATACCGAACCGCTTGCCAAAGAGGGCTATGACACGCTCATCGTGGCGGGCGACAACGAATGCCACCTGCCTTCGGCTGCGCTGTTGGATTACCTTCGGGAAGCGCAGCTTCATTCACGGCGAATTGCGTCGATCTGCACGGGAGCCTTTGTTCTGGCCGCTGCAGGTCTGCTGGATGGAAAGCGCGCAACGACCCACTGGTTCCACGCGCGTGACTTCCAGAAGCAGTATCCAGACGTCCAGCTCGAAGAAGACCGCATCTTCGTCGTGGATGGACAGATCTGGACCTCGGCTGGCATGAGCGCCGGCATGGATCTCGCGCTGGCGATCATCGAAAACGACTTCGGGCTGGACACCTCGCGCATGGTCGCGCGCAAGCTCGTGCTTTATCAGCGTCGCGGTGGCGGCCAGTCGCAGTTTTCGGCGTTGCTGGAGATGAGCGCGCGCTCGGACCGCGTTCAGATGTCGCTCACCTTCGCGAGTGAAAATCTGGCGAGCGATTTGTCGGTCGAACGGCTGGCAGAAGCGGCACGGCTCAGTCCGCGCCAGTTCAGCCGTGTGTTTCGTGAGGAAACGGGGCAATCGCCCGCCAAGGCAGTCGAGCGGCTTCGCGTTGAAGCCGCCCGTCTGATGATGGAGACGACGCGCCATCCCATCGAGATCGTTGCGAGAGAGACGGGCTTTGGTGACCGGGAGCGGATGCGTCAAGCGTTCCTGCGTGCATTCGGTCAGCCACCGCAAACCATACAGCGGGCGTCGGGTGTCACGCCCCTTGCGCTTTAAGCGTGGTTCGCCTTACTGCTCGCCCGGCGTCCACTCCGGGCTATAGCCGCCCAGCGCCGGGTGATACATTTCGTCCCCGGAATGCTGGGTAAATTCGACGTTGAGCCGGTCTTCACGCAGGCCGAGAATGTCGATGCAGTGCGCGCACAGCGCTTTGGCCACGTCCATGCGCAGCTCGGGCGGCCTGCCCTTTCTGATGTCGAGCATCATGACCGCAACCGGGGTGGGCTCTTCACCGGCTTCGGGAATCCGCCAGACACCGCCCTCTCCCAGCTCCCGAATGGCTACGCTGATTCGCCTGATGTCAACCGACATCATTCGCGCATAGGTCTCGCTCATCTTCAGCGCCAGGCGCCGCTTGTCTTCCACTGAATAGTGGTCGTTCACGTCCAGTTGCAGGTAGGGCATCGTCGTCACACTCCTTGAAAGCCCCATTTTTTCATTGGATCTGGCGCTTCTCCAATGCCAGATGCGCAAGGTTTCCGGACACGCGAGTGATCGCGTTCCTTTGCCGTGTACTACGTGCCAGGCGCGGCGGGACCCTTTGCGCGGGCGCTTTCGTAGGCGGCGAGGAATTCATCCGACGCGATGTGATCGGCGAGCGCGCGCAACGCCGCGGCCGATTTTCGCCCCAGCACCCCCTCGACCCGCTCGTTCACCTCGGTCCAGTGCATGAACGCCTGACGAACCCGCGCTGCGCCCATGCGCGTGAGCGCGGCGCGTTTGGCCCGCCCATCCGTCTCATCGGGCCGCAGTTCGACCAGGCCGTCGCGAATCAGCGGCCGAAGCGCATGCGTCACGGCGGAAATCTGGATAGCGAGCCGGATCGCCAGGTCCTGCAACGTGGGCGGCGCGCCATCATTTTCCGCCGTCAGCCGGTCGATCTCGGCCAACACGCTCACCTGGGTCGCCTTCAGGCCGACTGCGTCGAACGCCTCGTCATACAGCGTGCCAAGGCGCCGGGCGGCCAGCCGCACCGCGGTATTGGTACAGGTCAGTTCCGCGAGCAGGTCCTTCTCTTCGGTTCGCGCCTTGCTCCGATTGCGCCCCATCTTCGTTTCGCCAGAATTTTTTGTCATGCTCGAATAATGATTGAGTACAGCACTATTGACAAGTGCCCATCGCCCTGACATATACTTGAGCCCTCACTTATTTTACTTGAGCACTCATGTTATTGCCGCTCTCCGGTTCCAGCGCGAACCAGAGTCGATTCCTGCCCGGTGGCCCGACAGGTGTGCCGGCCGGTCACTGACGCGAGGCAAGCCGCGCGCCGGAGCGCATTCATCAACTTTTTATTTAGCATTTTGGACAACCAATGAAACTCAACGGAAAAATCGCGCTTGTCACAGGCGCAAATTCAGGCATCGGACTGGCAGGGAGCGGCGCGCGTCTACATCACCGGCCGCAGAAAGGCAGAACTCGAGGAAGCGACCAGGGCGCTGGGTGAGCGCGCAGTGGCGGTGACGGCTGACGTGACCCGTCCCGCCGATATGGATCGCCTCTATGAGCTAATTAAGCGCGAGGCTGGCCATCTCGACATCGTGTTCGCGAATGCAGGGTACGCAGCGCCTGCGCCGCTCGGCGGCCTACACCGTGTTCGAGTTCAGAGCTACTACTCAATGCAACGACCGCGGCGCATGCTCATCTTGCGACGACAGCGCCGTCCGCGGCCCAATCAAAGCAAGAATGTCAGGATCTTTAATGAAATCAGCCGCTGACGTAGCCGCCAGGATAACGTCCGGCGATTGCGGGCGCGCAATCGCGAAGCCCTGAACGTAATCCACCCCCATCGATTGCAGAACCTCAAGAGTTCGCGCGTCTTCGACCCACTCCGCAATGCTCTGCATGCCGAGATTGCGCGCTAGCCCGACGATGGCTTCGACAATCGCCCCATTCGCGGAAAGCTCGTGAATTTTCCGGACGAAGCCGCCATCAATTTTCAATGCGTCAGCAGGCAGATCTCTCAAGTACGGGAACGATGTATAGCCTGCGCCGAAATCGTCCAGCGCAACCTTCGCGCCCATGCGTTGCACGCTGTCGACCAGACGCCGGGTGTTGTTCAGGTCATGGAGCGCCACACCCTCGGTGATCTCGAGGCAAAGCAGCGGAACCACGTGCCGGTAGCGCCGGAACAGTGTGTCGATCTCAGCGACGAAGTGCTCGTCGTTCAACGACGCGCCGCTCACGTTGACGGACACGAAGAAGGTATGCGTGAGCCTGGTGCGATTGCGGTCGATCCACTTCAAGGTCGTCTCGATCACCCATTTGTCGAGCGCGGAAATGGTGCCGTTGGCTTCCGCGGCGGACACGACCTTGACCGGCGGAATCACCGCGCCGTCAGGACCGCGCATGCGCAGCAGGACTTCGAAGTCGAGCGCGTCGTAAGGTGTTTTCAACGACATGATCGGCTGCATTTCGAGAAACAGGCCCGAAAGCGGGAGTTCGCCACTGAACGTTTCGATCAGGCTCAGTTCACTTGCCCGTTCAGCAAACATCGGTGCTTCGCGCGTATAAACGACCACCCGACCGTTACCGTTCAGCTTCGCTTCACGGCATGCGCTGTCGGCCGCGGAAATCGCCTCCTCCGCGCGCAATCCGGGCGGCGACTCGATCAGTCCCAGCGAGGCCCGCACGTGGAAGGCTCGCCGGCCAATCTTGTACGGCTCCCGGTCAATCGCATCGATGATCGCCTGCGCGGCCGTGGTCGCCAGTGCAACCGGCGTTGCATGGAACAGAATGACGAACTCGTCGCCGCCGATGCGACATACGCGGTCCGCCGGACGCAGCCCCGCCTCGATACGCAGGCAAACCTGCTTCAGCACCTCATCGCCGACGTGATGACCAAACAGGTCGTTGATCAGCTTGAAACGGTCGAGATCCAGATAGGCAATCGTCAACGAGACGGCCCCGCCAAGCGGCGCCCGAGCCGCCTCGGCCATGAACCGGTCAATGCCGCGCCGGTTCAGGGCACCGGTCAACGGATCGTGGTCTGCCAGAAAACTCAAGGTGTCGATCGCCTGGTGCCGTTCGGTGACATCCTGAACCGACCCTTCCAGTTGCGCACCCGCGTAGGCGGCCTTGACCAGGTAGTGGCGACGGTGGTCGCCGCCGCCGCGGGGCGCCGCAACCACTTCGTCGTACGCGGTGAGCCCTTCGCCGGTCACAGCGGCCGGGTTAGCGGCGGCCTTCGCGTCATCGCGCGACAGTTCGACCTCGACCGAACCGCCGTCCAAAGCCTCGCGATAAATGCGCTTCCAGCTGCCCTCCGGGAAATAGTCGTTCCAGTGCCGGCGGACGTCGCCCCGCGCCATTCCCAGCATGGTCTCGAGTGCCGGGTTGCAGCGCACGAAGCGCCCATCGGGGGCGAGCGTAAACAGCCCGACCGGCGTGGCTTCATAAGCATGACGCAATTCGGCCTGCGCACGTACGCGCTCGGAGCGTTCGGCGCGGATCTGCTCGGCAATGGCAAGCGCCGCCATCAGGCTGGAGACGAGCGCCGCCGTCACGCTGTTGAGCGCCGGCATGAAAACGCGCGTCTTGAAGACCGCCGAAATGACCTCCGAGAGGCTCGCCAGCAACGCGACACCCAATGCTGCGCTGTACCAGAGCGCGGTTCTCGACGGTGCGACCAGCAGCAGCCGGACCAGCATGAAAACGAGTACCGCGATCGCGAAGCTGGCGATGCTCCACATCAACGGCAGGTAAAGCGGAACGGGCAGAACGATCGAGGCGACCAGCAACACGGGCCCGAGGCACAGAACGGCGCTGAACCAGCGCTGGTAGCCTATGCGCGGCAGGTCATTCTTGAAAAGTGTCTGAAAGAGCGTGCAGGTCAAAACGTAATAAACCGGCACGGTGATTTTGCGGATCAATGAAATCCAGCCGAGCGGAATCGGATAACCCAGCCATTGATCGTCCCAACCCATCGAGATCGCGCCGAGTCGCAGATTGCCAAAGAGCCACGCGGCGAACAGGACGTACACCCAGTCACGGTTGACGATCGCGGTAATCAGCACGAACGCCGCCAGCGTGACGAGGCCGCCCTCAAGCAAGCCCGATCGCCTAAAGAACGTATCGTTTCTTTGCTTCAGGTCGTCCACCGACAGTTCGGACGCGCTGAGAAACGCCGGGCCGCTGAAAATGGCCCGGCAAATGACGTCGCCGGTCGTGTTGGACACGGCGATGCCGCTGCCCGAACGTGTCAGGTTGCCGGACGACTCCACGTTCCTCGAAACGTTGCCGATCGGCGTAAGCGTCTTGCCGTCGAAACAGTTGATCTGCTGGATATGGCGGGAAGGAAGGAGGATTGCGCTCCCGGCCAGCAGCCCACCCGTCTGGTCCGCGCTGCTCGTGCCGGTATCCGGCACCGCGACTGAAAACCAGACCGGGGCCTCGCTCAAATGGGTGTCATAGCTCATGCGCAAACTTTGGGCACCCAGCGCGGCAGCGGCGCTTTCGGTACTCATGCGCCCGCCCGGATCGCTCAGTACGCGCATCGACAGCGGCACGCTCGTATCGACTTCAGGCTGGTCGGCCGGATACGCCCAAACCAGCACCGACAGAATGCCGATGGCAACCGGGACAGCGTAGTAGGAAAACAGCAACGAGAATGCATGTATCGACAGCCTCGAGCGGATCCATGTCCCGTGCCGCGCCCCTGCAAACCATTCCATACAGCGTATCCATCAAGATAGCGTGGGTTGTCCCGCCAGACCACTCGTGCAGGCAGTTGGCGGGTCTTATTAGAGGTCGCACGCGCCCGCAGACGCAGGCGACCTGTTCCATCATTTCACTACAACTCTACCTGTTGCGCCCCACTGCACCAACTGGCGGCGCGCCGGGACGCTCACTGCGTCAGGCTGGTCTGGCGGTGCATGGCGTCCGCGGAATTCGACCCGGAGCCCGTCATCTGCCTGCGTTGATCTCGCACGGGCTTCGCTGCATCGGGCCAATCGAGTGAGGGTGCGGCGCTCAGGTCGATGTCCGGATGATGCGTAGCCAGCATGAAATCATAAAGCGGGTGAGCCGCTTCGCGCCACCGGCGCTCGGTCGTACCGACCTCGAATGCCATGATACGGTGCGGGATGTTAGCGGCGTGGGCAAGCGGAATAAACTCCTTTACGCCGAAAACATCGCAAAACTGCAGCGCGGCGTATTGTCGGTCCAGCGGGGTCCGCGCTGCAATGGCCATCCAGTCGATCCGTTCACGCACGCAGTATAAATAAAGCGCCTTGAACAAGCCCATTTTCACCATCCGGCCGGCCTCGCCGGCTTCGACGCCCAGCCGGGTTGCGCCCGCGAGGCGCCCGGATAGCCAGTCTGGCAGCTCCAGCGACTGCTCGAGCGCGAGCGGCCGGAAGCAGTTGCTCTGGATCCGCATCGTGCCGACCGGACTCCGGCCAAGTTTCGACTCCGCCAGCAATACCAGCCCACCCGGGTCTCGATCGTAAGTCTCCGGCTGATCCATGGTCCGGGCAAACTCCGGCACGTGCCGATGATAAGCCGCCTGTCGCATCCTGAGTGCCCGGGCAAGTGCTTCGTCATCGTCGACGACCCGCACGGTGAACGGCAGACGTCCTTCGCGCCCTCCCGCCAACGCAACGTCAGGCTGGGTGACCGTCTCAACAGGCATGGCCAATGTGGCGGACGAATCGACTGCCCCGACTTCACGTGTGTTTTCTAGCATTTTTGATCTCCAGGTTGAACTACCACCGACTAGTGGCAGCACCTGGAGCTTCGCACGATCATTAACTGGCGGCTTTCGGGAGCTCGCCTGGTGTCACGCCGCTGACATATCGCGGACTGTTCGAGGCTTTGCGTTCCGGCACGCATGGTCATCAAAAGATATAGTCGTCTAGACGTTGAGATACCTTCACTCAACCGTCACAGAGCCTTCCTAGAATGTCCAACACTTTCTGGCACTTGCCGGATGCATCGACGGGACACGTATGGAAGCAATCCGTATCGAACGGCTGAGCAAGACGTTCACCAATGGCCGCAAGGCGCTCGATGAAATCGATCTGCGCGTCGCGCCTGGCGAGATGGTGGCGCTGATCGGCGCCTCGGGTTCGGGCAAATCGACGCTGCTGCGGCATATCGCCGGCTTCACGGTCTCGGATCCGCAGCCGTCGCAGATCTCGATTCTCGGCCGGCCGATCCAGCACAACGGCCGCCTCGTACGCGAAGTCCGGCGGATTCGTCGCGACATTGGCTTTGTGTTCCAGCAGTTCAACCTCGTCAACCGCCTTTCCGTCGAAGCCAATGTGCTGATCGGCGCGCTCGCGCGCTTGCCTTTCTGGCGGCGTATCACCGGACGCTTCCCGCGCAGCGAGCGGGCGCTTTCGCTGGCGGCGCTCAGCGAAGTCGGCATCGCGGAGCACGCGCGGGAACGCGCGGCGACGCTCTCCGGCGGTCAGCAGCAACGCGCGGCGCTGGCCCGTGCGCTGGTGCAACGCGCCCGCATCGTGCTCGCCGATGAACCGATTGCCTCGCTCGACCCGGAATCGTCGCGGCGTGTCATGGACATGCTGCGCAACCTGAATCGCGATCACGGCCTCACGGTGCTGGTCTCGCTGCATCAGGTCGACATCGCCATGCAGTATTGCCCGCGCACCGTCGCCCTGCGACGCGGCAAGATCGTCTACGACGGACCGTCCGCCGCGCTCACGCCCGCGCTGCTGAAGCAGCTCTACGGCGACGACGCGCGCGAACTGCTCGAAGAAACCACCAGCAGCGCGCCGCTTGCCCAAATCAACGGGACGGACGCGGACGCACCCAGGCCGCAGCTCTACGCGTTTGCGCTGGATCCGGCGCACTCCGCCTGAGAGACCGCATTGCACTCCTATCTACTGTCAGCCCTTCTTCAGCTACTGGATTAACCCGATGAAATTCCTGCGCTCACTGATCGCCGGCGCGGCCGCGTTCGCCTGCCTCGCCGCTCACGCCGAAGACTTCAGTCTCGGCATCATCTCGACCGATTCGTCCGCGGTGCTCGCGCAGCACTGGCAACCGCTGGTCGACGACATGAGCAAGCAAACCGGCCTGCACGTCAAAGCCTTTTTTGCCACCGATTACGCCGGCATCATCGAAGCCATGCGCTTCAACAAGGTGCAGGTGGGCTACTTCGGCAACGCGTCGGCGATCGAAGCGGTGGACCGCGCCAACGGCGAAGTGTTTGCCAAGATCACCTACGCGAACGGCGACGCGGGCTACCGGTCGGTGCTGCTCACCAACGTCAATAGCCGCTTCAAGACGCTTGACGATGTATTCAAGAATACCAAGGACGTGACGCTCGGCTTCGGCGATCCGAATTCGACCTCGGGCACGCTCGTTCCGGCCTACTACCTGTTTGCCCGCCACAATGCGCCGGTCAACACGTCGTTCAAGGCCGTGTTGCCGTCGAGCCACGAGGCGAACCTGCTGGCCGTGGTGAACAACAAGGTCGATATCGCGACCTGCAACACCGACGCGCTCGACACGTTGCAGCGGGATCATCCGGACAAGTTCGCTCAGGTCCGCGTGCTGTGGCGTTCGGACCTGATCGCGTCGGATCCGCTGGTGTGGCGCAAGGATTTGCCGCAGGCCACGAAAGACAAGGTGCGTGCGTTCTTCATCAACTACGGCAAGACCGATCCGCACGAAAAGGCCGTAATGGCGGGGATTACCGGCTATAGCGGCTTCGTGGCTTCGTCCGATGCGCAGCTGCTGCCGATTCGCCAGATCACGCTGTTCGCCCAGAAGCAGAAGATCCAGGCCGACACGCATCTGTCCGACGACGAGCGCAAAACCCAGCTCGCCGCGCTCGATGCGAAGCTGAGCGCGCTGAACGCGGACACCACCAAGCAATGAGCGCCGCCGACCTGACCCGCGCCCACGTAGCGCCGCCCGCCGGCGCTGCGGTGGAAGCAGCAGCTGGCAAGCGAAGCTGGATGTCGCTGCTCGGCTGGATCGTGCTGATTGCCGTGTTGGGCGTCGGCTGGCACGGCGCGGAGATGCGGCCGCTCGATCTATGGTCGGACGCCGGCAACATGGGCCAGTTCGCCAAAGACTTCTTCCCGCCGAATTTCGCCGAATGGCGCACCTATGCGCACGAAATGTATGTGACGTTATCAGTGGCGGTGTGGGGTACGGTGCTGTCGCTCGTGTGCGCCGTGCCGTGCGGGCTGATGTGTGCGCGCAACATGGCGCCGCAGTGGGTCGTGCAACCGGTGCGCCGTCTGATGGACGCCTGTCGCGCGATCAACGAAATGGTCTTTGCGATGCTGTTCATCGTCGCGGTCGGGCTCGGCCCGTTCGCCGGCGTTCTCGCCTTGTGGGTGCATACCACTGGCGTGCTGGCGAAGCTGTTCGCGGAAGCCGTCGAAGCCATCGACCCACGGCCGGCAGAAGGCGTGCGCGCGACCGGCGCTACCAGTCTCGATGAGATCGTCTACGCGGTGCTGCCGCAAGTGCTGCCGCTGTGGATCTCGTACGCACTGTACCGCTTCGAATCGAACGTGCGTTCGGCGATGGTGGTGGGCATGGTGGGCGCAGGCGGGATCGGCGTGGTGCTGTACGAAGCGATCCGCTCGTTCGACTACGCGTCCACCTCGGCGGTGCTGATCATGGTGATTGCGGTGGTCACGGCCATCGACCTCGTCTCCGCGTGGTTGCGGGAAAAAGTGATCTGAGCCAGCCCGCGGCTGCGTCAGGCGAACTGCAGCAAGCTCGCGTCAATCGCGTCGGCCAGCGTATTGAAGGCCGGCGCGATGTCCTCATCCGGCACGCACGCGTAGCCAATCAGCAAACCCGAAGGCGCATGCTGCGGCTGCGCGTAATATCCGGACAGCGGCCGCACGACGATATTGCGCTCCAGCGCGGCCGCGGCAACGGCACGATCGTCGGCGCCTGCCGGCAATTGCATCACCACGTGCAGGCCCGCATCGCCACCGACCGCCGGTAACGCGTCGCCGTAGCGACGCGCGGCGGCATCGAGCACGGTCTGGCGGCGTTGCCCGTAGAGCGTGCGCATCTTGCGGATGTGCGACGTGAAATGCCCCTCCGCGATGAATTCCGCGAGCACCGCCTGCTGCAGCAGCTGTCCTTCGCGATACAGCTCGGCGCTGGCGGTCGCGAAACTCTCGGCGAGCGCCTCGGGCACGACGAGGTAGCCGATGCGCAGTCCGGGGAACAGCGTTTTGCCGAAACTGCCCACGTAGATCACCTGCCCCGCCGTATCCAGTCCCTGTAGCGAAGCCAGCGGACGGCTGCCATAGCGAAACTCGCTGTCGTAGTCGTCCTCGATGATCCAGCATTGATGCTGGCGCGCGTATTCGAGCAACATGCGACGCCGCGCGAGGCTCATCACCATGCCGAGCGGATACTGGTGCGATGGCGTCACCAGCATCAGCTTGGGCGGCTGGGCGAGATCCTCGGCGGACGGGTTGATCCCTTCGGCGTCGACGGCAATGGGACGCGATTGCAGCCCCGACACGTGCAGGACGCTGCGCACGCCCCAATAGCACGGGTCTTCGGTCCAGATGACGTCGCCGGAATCCGTCAGCAGACGCACCGCCAGATCGACCGACTGGTGAATCCCGGTGGTGATGATGATCTGCTCAGGCGTGCAGCGCACCGAACGCGAGGTGCGCAAATAGTCGGCCAGTGCGTGGCGCAACAAGGCGAGACCGCCACCCGGCGCATAGGTCAGCAGATCGGGGCGCAAGCGGCGCCAATACTTCGCCTGCAAACGGCTCCAGACCCGCGCCGGAAACTTCGAAACATCCGGCACCCCTGGCATGAACGCCCCCCATTGACGCTTCGACACCCCCGCCCCGGCGATCAGCCGCGCGCCGCGGGTGGACAGCGCACGCCGCGCGGAGAGCGGCTGCGGTGCGGCAGCCGCGGGCGCTGCGGCGTCCGGCGCCCCGACGATTTCGTCGGGGGCGCTATCGGCCACAAAGGTGCCGCGACCGGTGGTGGAGGTGACATAACCCTCGAGCGCGAGTTGCTCGTAGACCTGCGTCACCGTGTTGCGGGCGATCCCGAGTTCATTGGCTAGCAGGCGGGAAGACGGCACCTTGCTGCCGGCGGGCAGTTCGCGCGACAGGATGGCCTGCTGCAGCAAGCGATGGAGCTGGCGGTAGATCGGCTGACCGTTGCCCCGGTCAAGGCGTTGCGCCAGCCAGTCTGACAAAACGCTTGCACGCATAATTGGCTCCTACATTTTTATTTAAATGGCTCTGAACTCCGGAGCCAAATCTAATTATAGTCGCTGCATGTGCCGAGCCGTGTGGACGGCATCTGCCAAACCAGGAATGACGGAGATGACAATGAAGAATGCTGATCTGAAGAGCCGCAAGGATGCCGCCACGCCACGGGGCGTTGGGGTGATGTGCGATTTTTACGCGGCACGCGCCGAGAATGCCGAGTTGTGGGACGTCGAGGGCCGGCGTTTCATCGATTTTGCGGCGGGGATTGCGGTGTGCAACACCGGCCACCGGCATCCGAAGATCGTCGAGGCGATCCGCGCGCAACTGGATCAGTTCACGCACACGGCGTATCAGATCGTGCCGTACGAGTCGTACGTCTCGCTGGCGGAGAAGATCAACGAGCGTGCGCCCGGCGATCATCCTAAGAAGACGGCGTTCTTCACGACGGGTGCCGAGGCGGTGGAAAACGCCATCAAGATTGCCCGTGCCGCGACGGGCCGGCCGGGCGTCATTGCGTTCACGGGCGGCTTCCACGGACGCACGATGATGGGCATGGCGCTGACGGGCAAGGTGGCGCCGTACAAGATCGGCTTTGGCCCGTTCCCGGGTGACGTGTTCCACGCTCCGTTCCCGAATCCGCTGCACGGCGTGACGACGGCGGATTCGTTGAAGGCGATCGAGTATCTGCTCAAGGCCGACATCGATCCGAAGCGCGTGGCAGCGATCATTTTCGAACCGGTCCAGGGTGAGGGCGGCTTCTATCCGGCGCCGGCGGAATTCGTGCGGGCGTTGCGCAAGCTGTGCAACGAGCACGGAATTCTGCTGATTGCCGATGAAGTGCAGACCGGTTTTGCGCGTACCGGCAAGTTGTTTGCGATGCACCATTACGACGTCGTGCCGGATTTGATGACGATCGCCAAGAGCCTGGCGGGCGGGATGCCGTTGTCGGGTGTAGTGGGCCGCGCGGAGATCATGGATGCGGCCGCGCCGGGCGGTCTGGGCGGCACGTATGCGGGGAATCCTCTTGCTGTGGCCTCTGCGCATGCGGTGCTCGACATCATTGATGAAGAGAAGCTCTGCGAGCGGGCTGTGGTGCTGGGCGACCGGTTGAAGGCGAAGCTGGTTGCGTTGCAGAGCGAGGTTCCGCAGATTGCAGACGTGCGCGGGCCTGGGGCGATGATTGCGGTTGAGTTCTGCAAGGCGGGTACACATGAGCCGGATGCGGAGTTTACCAAGCGGGTGCAGGCGCGCGCGCTTGAGCGCGGGTTGTTGTTGCTTGTTTGTGGTGTGTATTCGAATGTTGTTCGGTTTTTGTTCCCGCTTACAGTGCAGGAGAGTGTCTTCGACGAGGCTCTCGCCATTCTTGAAGATGTGGTTCGGGAGAGTGTTTCTGTGATGGTTTGATTTTGATTTTTTTGCCTTCGCGGTGAGTGGGGTTTTGATCGCGTTTGCCGCGAAGGCGGTTTCTTGGTTTTTGGTTTTTGGTTTTTGGTTTTTGGTTTTTGGTTTTTGGTTTTTGGTTTTTGGTTTTTGGTTTTTGGTTTTTGGTTTTTGGTTTTTGG
>NZ_JBNDMK010000013.1:0-199444 GCF_050436545.1 Paraburkholderia sp. GAS41 | reverse complement strand
TTGAATGGAGAGCCGGATGCGCTGAGAGGTGCAAGTCCGGTTCGGGGAGGAGAGGCCGGGAGATAGCTCGACTACGCCCGGTCTCTTACTCCACTCTCGACATGGCAGGGCTGGCTGTACGTGGCGTTCGTAATCGACGTGTTCGCGCGTCGCATCGTTGGCTGGCGCGTCAGTTCGTCGATGACCACGGACTTCGTTCTTGATGCACTTGAACAGGCGTTGTATGCACGCCAACCGGGCGACGACGGGACCTTGATACATCACTCCGATAGGGGGTCTCAATATGTCAGCATTCGGTATAGCGAACGTTTGGCTGAGGCGAGAATAGAGCCGTCCGTCGGAAGCCGTGGCGACAGCTACGATAACGCGCTGGCTGAAACGATCAACGGCGTGTACAAGACGGAACTGATTCATCGGCTCGCCCCGTGGAAGACTCGGGAATCTGTCGAACTGGCAACCTTGGAATGGGTCGCCTGGTACAACCATTGTCGGCTGATGGAACCGCTCGGCTATATCCCGCCCGCTGAGGCTGAGGCAAACTACTACAGGCAACTCAGAAACGCCGTTGACCTGCCTGCATTAACTTAAACCAACCGGCCTCCACGATTCCCGGCGCGATTCAGATTGGTTGCGCCGGATCGAAAAGGTTCGGACCAGTGTGTCCTGACTCGTCCACATAGAAATGCATCATATCCCCTATTTGTTGTCCCAGTCCTCCACCGGTGCTCACCGACCGGACGCTGTGAGCATATGTAGCTGAAGACGTCGCACTTGAACTGGATTGGTTTTTGTTCGATCTGAATTTATCAGACGGTCCGCTGTCGACCGATTCTGTCCCACGACTGTAGCGTGGAAACGGGCGTTTGCGTTCTAATTTTTCGCCATGACCCTGCTGTCGAACGTGGACCAGAGTATGCAGGCAAGAGATTTCGGGTGGTGAATCACCCGATCTACCGCTGACTATACTCCGTACCGCAGTCACTGGGATCTCTATTCCTTTGTCGCCAGCTGTTCTGCTGCCGTCAGCCTGCCAAGCGGCAGGCGATGGAAACCGGACTTCGGCAATGCGTTCCCGCTCTCCATTTCCCTGATCCACTCGCGCATCTGATCGGCGGTATCAAATCCCAGCAGTACGCGCAGCTTGTGGAAGTATTTCTTCGAATTCGCGCGGGCGAAAACGGGCAACGCCGAATGACTCATGCCAAGGAAAACCGTTGTCAGCGGATACCACCAGCAGTCTGGCTTGCGTATGAAATACAGATAGAGAATGAGGTCGGCCTGCGCCAGCGATTCAAACTGAACCGCCCCAGACTTGCTGCGATCGCGTAGCAGGTCCGCCTGTACGGATCCCCTGCGCAGGTTCAACCTGCTGTTCCGGTATTCAAGCGATTTCAGCTGTCCGTCAATCGAACTTGACGCAACCATGGGTTCATTACCAAAGCGATGGTTTCGCCCCACGTAGAGGTCCGTTGCGATCAGGTATCGGGCCTGCCCGAACTGTTCGGCGTCGATAAAGATGGCCAGCGTGTGCAGGAAGAGCTCGTACGTGATGAAGACGAAATTGTCGAAATCCGTGTCCGTCCACTGCATGACGTCGGGAGCCGGAAAGTAGTACCGCAGGAGTGCCTCAAAAAACCGGTGGATTTCTTGAACGTTCTCGTCGCTCGGCTGATATCGCGCGACGGCCTGGATGACTGTCAGCAGTTCGTCCCGTGTCGGCAGGAAAGACTCGATGGACTGAACCACCTGGTCATCAAACTCCACTCCTTTCTCTTTGGCAATACGCAATCCTTCAAAATCCTCGGCAACGCTCGAAAGATAGTCCCCGACTGCGCCCGATGCAGTTGGCTTACCGTCGCGCAACTGCTCCAGCGCCCGCTTCATCGCCGACCGGTTGCCCACCCTTGCACCAGGCGTTTCCGACAGGAACGCCGGCTTCTTTCCCCTGGGCGGCTTGACGTGGACCGGCTGATCATAGACCCATCGAAGCAGTCGCTCGTATTCCTCCTCGTAGCGCCCGGCATCTGACAGGTCGATGTAAATTCGGCCTTTGTAATAGACGGGAACGAGTGCATGTCCTTCTGCATTCTTTTCCGTAATCACGGCAACGAACTTGTCCTGCGTCGTATTGCTATAGACTTCGCCCGTGATGATCTGCGTCTCGGTTCCCACGCCACTGGCGCGCCGGTTCGCCTTTTCCACGTACGCGGCATCACAAATCATGATGACTTTCGTGATCTCCGGGTCGGTCACCATCTGCTCCATGAATGCATGGGCGTCATGGCCTTCCCGCAAGGCCCATTTGTCAATGATCACGTCGACATCGTCTTCCGCCAGACGCTCAGCGAGGTCCATGACCCACTGTTCATGCATCGGCGTCGTCCAGCTATACGAGATAAAGAGCTTCGGCTGTGGTGTATCTGCTGTCATTGGATGCGTCTTCCTTGTTGCCCGGTGCGATCGTAAAGCGGCGTCGACCGGGAATCAACGCCCGGGTAACCGAAGTAGTTGGGTTTCACGACCAATTCGCATGTGCCGGCGACAGGGCCAGGGCGATAACGGTTCGGGTGGGCCAAGAGGGCGTCGGGCTTTTTGCGGATCATCCAGGCCAGGTCATACGTTCGGCGCGTGCGCGGGTTGCGCATCGCCGACGCGAAGAATTCAAGGAAGCGGATGTCGGCTCGCTCGCCAGCGTTGACCACCAGCACCGGTAAGGTGTCCGGCGACCGGACCGTGAGCGCGGCTTTACTCACGATCTTGCCCAGCCTTGGTCTGCCTAGCCTTCAGGGCAAGAGCCTGCGCCAAAAGTCGGTCGAATTCTTCCCGCGAGCTCGCTTCGATCTCTATGTCGCCAACCTTTATCCGCGCATTGCGACCGGCACGTCCTTGCAACCACGTCGTCACAGCAGCCGCAATCGCGGGGCCAACTATGGGCCCCAGCACTTGCGCAAACTCCACGACCGTCTGGATTTGTACGCTGTCCATCGTGAGCCGGGGACGCACGATCGTGCCGCCTTGCGACTCCGCGACGGCCAGGAATTCCTTGAGATCTCGTGCGTATTGACTGTCCTGTCCGGCAAAGGGGTCGTCGTTGACCGACGAACGCAGGACGATTTGAAGTTTTTCGGCCTCGGCCATGGCCTCTCCTATATATTTGATAGAGGACGTTATCAAAAATAAAGGAGAACGTCTTGCGCGTTGCGGTTGTTTCCCAAGAGCCCCGCTTGCCAAGACTCATCTCCAACGGTGTCTTTCAGCGCCGATCCAGAAAAAAGCGAAAACGGAACTGTATGAAATCAATCCTGTTTGGCGTCTTGCTTTATACCTCGGCTTTTTGCATGGCGTCTGCGCAGCCCGCTGTTCCCCAACAGAACCAGAATTCCCCAATAACGACATCTCCCCCCGACACCAAACAGGCATCACATCCCAGAGTCGGAATGAATCCCAGCGTGGAAACCTTACGGCTCCCGTCGATCGAAAAGGGGAAAACTGAAGCGGTCCAGCAGGAAGAAGATGTCAACGGCCGCTGGACCATGATCTTCACCGGAGCGACTGCTAGTGTTGCCCTCCTACAGATGCTGCTGTTCGTATGGCAGCTGAGCCTTATGCGGCGTTCAGTGAACGACTCAACGAAAGCCGCAAGCGCCGCTGAGCGCAGTGCCAAAGCAGCCGTCGCGATGGAGTTGCCTGTCATTCGCATGATTCCGCCTGAGGACTTGGTCGCAACGGACGTATTAATTGGTGGCGAGGAGCCCTATGGCGGAATCGTCAACGACGGGCCACCGACCCGGTTCTCCGCTATCGGCCGCTTTGAAGTTCAAAATCACGGGTGAACATCTGCGTTTCCAACCATCTTTTCCATTGGTTGGGCGGTTGCGGCGCAACTGCCAGAAACCCCAAGATATCAAAAAACAGTTCGTCTTAATCACGCGTCCGTAATCAAACCAAATGACAGTTATCACGTCGACCAGCATTACGGCATCGAAATAACCGAACAGGAAGTGGCCGCCACAGCCAACAAGACAGCATGGCTATGGGTGTACGGGTCCCTCACTTACCGGGATTTTCTCGACGATTTGCACGATTTCCGCTTTTGCTGGAGGCTTGCGCAACGCGACCCAGACGGAGAGATGTTCATGTTCGCCAGCGATGGTGAGCCACCGCTGAAATACATCACCGGTCTCGCAAGCCCCTCCAGCTAGACATAAAACCTTCTTGTCGCAGGCGCGCTGTTGGAGCCAAATTGAAATGTCCGCCTTCCGGCCGTGAAAACCTCGATCAAGCGGTGATAACCGGCCTTATCACGGCGTGCCGCCCCCGCCGCAGGGCGCGTTTGGAGGCGCACCGCCGGTGCTCCCGGAAACCCGCTAACGGGAAGAGGCCGGCAGCGAGGCGAACCGGTCGTCGACCCAGACCGGGACCCCGTCACCTTCCTTGTCTGGACGCGGGTCGTCGCGACGAGCGTGCCAAAGCTTTCCTTGCAATGCAGCAGGCCAGTTATTCTTCTATATCCCAGTTTACGCGCTTGTCGCCGGTCGGGTAGTCAGGGCCATCGAAAGAAAGGAATGCCAGAAAAGGGTCAATAATATAAAGGAACGTCTCGTCGGCCAGAGCAAGATCCTGTGTACGTATGATCAGGGCATGCAACGCCTGCATGCGTGCGCCGTTACACATCAATCGTGCTTCACACCAGAGTCCTACCAGCGCTTCAAACAGGGCAAATACGTCTGCCGCCGCCGTCCCGCGCGGATGCCATTTGATCGCACACGCAGCCAGAACCAGATCCTCAAGCGCTCTTGGTACTGCAGAGTCATCAATCCGGTAACGGCGCCACGAAACATGTTTGCCTTTGAGGGCAGGATCCGAATCGAAAAGCACCAATCGGACGAAAGGGTGTAGTTCGTAAAGCAGCTCCCTTAACCGGGCCAATGTCGTGGCGGGGTGCAGCATCTTCCAGAGCCGGTGTGTGAGCCACTTCTCCGCACGCGCACCCCGCGGGTCCGCGCTGATCGCCCCGACCAGGTCGAACCCCAATTTTCCGCGCGGACCTCGTGTCGGCGCTCGTTCTCCGGCGATGTAGCCACGCATCACGTTACTGGACATCTTGCGATCTTCTGACGATCCGAAAGAACTTTCTGGCGCGGAAAACTCAAGCGATACGGCGGAGGGTTTCTTCTGTAAGTGGTGGCATGTCGCATAGGCCCATGCCATGCCACGCAGCCCGTTTAGTCGCTCCAAGCGGCTTGTCTGGGTTTGAACGTCATAGTTCGCGGGCGTCAATATGCGCGGGATCAAATAATCGGACGGTTCGATACGAGGTGAATTTTCCATACGGGAAAGGTGGAAAAAAAAGTAATCATCGAGGTGATTTCATTACCGTCGCTGAGACATGACATGGTCGTCATTGGGCGTTAATCTGTATGTCACAGCGTTTTCGCCGACAATTTACCGGATCCCACAGGCTGGATGGCGAGGAATCGCAAACTTCGTTATTTTCAGATGTGTCCAAATGAACCGGAATTTTCGACAGACGACTGACGAGTTGGCTGAACTGGAAGCCAAGTTGGCGGGCCGGTATGGGCAACTGATGGGTTCGGCCGCACTGGCCGAAACATTGGGGTTCGCTTCGGTAAGCGCATTCCGGCAGGCATGCTGGAGCGGAAGAATTGGTATTCCAATGTTCAACGTGCCCGGACGCGCCGGTCGCTTTGCACTTACTCAGGATGTCGTGCAGTGGTTATGGGCGCTGCGCGAATCCGCGCCTGTCAAGACGAAATGAAACTTGTCTGTTCCCGGCCATGGCAGTTCGTCATGAACGAAGCACACAACATGGAGAACGTGAAATGAACGACCCGTGAAAGTTGCGGGCTGAAATGAATAAGCGGGAGCCCGGGTTGCAGCCCAAACTCCCGCCCGTAAAGCATCAAGTGTGGCACCTGATGCTTCCATTCTATCCAGCCCCATCCCATTGTCAACCGCAAACAGCGGGTTCGCTATAGACCCGCTGACTGCGCTCGCCATTCTATACGCCCCGGTGTTGAGCGCGGGGCGGTCAAGGGGAACTGATGAACATTCGCGAACAAATAAATCTGGCGCGGCACTCTGTTGTGTCCAGCGACGGCGTACTGCATGGACGCCGGAAAATTAAATTCGGCAGTCCGGCAGGTCGTTCGGCGCTTTTCTACAGCACTAAGAATGGTGCTTTTATTCCGGTACGGACACGACTGCAGTTTACATACTGCTTCTTCTTGGAGGCAGATCCGAATGTCTCGGCGTACCGAACTGCCGCGATTGAGATCGACCTGGGTGCCAGAAAGTTATTTCCGGATTTCCTGGTGTGGGATGCGGCTGGTCAACCTTTCGTGCGCTGCGTCATCCATTCGACGCGCGCTGCTAGTCCCTGTACGCTCAGCAATCACGCCCGGATGGCCCGCGCATTGTCTGCAGCCAACGTCGGCTTTGAACTGGTGACGGAAAAAGAACTGGGGCCTCGTTCAGCGACAGACTGGCTCAAACAGGCATACAACCGTGGCGGGAGCACGTTTACACGGGAGGTCACGCTGAGTTTTGCGCTCGATATGCTCGAACGTATCCCTGCGGAGGAACGTACCGTGAGCACAGTTCAGTCTTATCTTTACCGCGATAACCTTCCTTGCGGTTCACTCGAGGCTGCGCTCTTCCACGGTCGCCTTCGCATTAAGGACAACGGGCCCATCGTTCCCGACGCCCTCGTGGAGATGATCCGTGCGGACTAGCCATTACCACACCAACCGCAGCCCGATCGCAAAAAAAGTTGATCTCGGTCCGGAAGCAAAGTCTGACGTCAAATTGGCGGTTCGGTACGTCGTGTCGGACGACCCGCGTCAGCATGTGTATGCCGTTCGGCTGCTTACCACCAAGGACTGCTACAGCGGCGCAACTACCGGCGTAAGCGCAATCCTTGATCCGGTAGGAGCGAATCATGAGTGAGCCTTTACGTCAACGCGTAGTAGTCGGATCTCGGTTCTACCTGAATGGCTCAAAGTGCGAGGTAGCGTTTGTCGACGTGCATAGAGTCCGGTTTGCCGCATGCGACGGCGGCCGGCCACGAATGCTACCACTTGCGACATTCTGGCAAATGGTCGACGAGAACGTAATCCATCTTCTTTCTCAAGACGGGGCGACACCTGCGCAGGAGGACGTGGCGTTCGCAACGCTCAGCGAGCGCAGACGGAACGAGGTGCATCGCAGATACCAATATGTGCATGCAGTCGTGAAGTCCGGACCACATCCGTTCGCGGGACCGAACCTCAAGGCCGCAATTGACGAGGCCTACATGATCGAGGAAGCGGCGTGGAGAGAACAGAAACGGGACACACCTAGGCCATGCAAGCCGTCCATGTCAACGGTTGCCCGGTGGACCAAGCGTTATATCGAATCCTGCGGCAGTCTGACTGCCCTTGCATCTCAGACGCACCGGCGCGGTCCTAAAAAAAAACGATTTCCGATAGAAACGGAGGCACTAATTGCAAAGCGAATTCACGAAGATTATCTGGCCAGTCCACCGATATCCGCGGTTCAGCTCTATTGCAATATCGCAGGGTCTATTGTGTCAGATCCAACGTTCTCTCCCGAGGGCGGCGACGAAATTCCAAGTGAGCGCACCATTCAGCGACGTGTCGCCGAAATCGACCCGTATCTGAGTACGCTAAAGCGCCATGGTCGCCGGCGTGCCGAAAGGCTTGCCAGGCCTGCTGGCACGCGACTCACTGCCAGCAGGCCCATGGAGTGGGTGTTGTTGGACGGACAACGAATGGATGTGGAGGTCATTGATGGCGACACCGGAGAGTCCCTCGGACGTCCCTATCTGGTCACGTTGCTGGATGTCTGCACGCGCACACTGGCCGGCTATTTCATTAGCTTGTTACCATTCTGTTCGACGACGGCCCTTGCAGCAATCAAAGACATGCTTACCCGGGATCCCACGCGGGAACCCGGTGGTAGAGCCGAAAAGATTACGCCCGACAATGGACGCGATCTTGTTTCTGCCGCGATCACCAATCTTCTCGCGAAGGTTCACATTCATTTCGAACCAACTGAGGTGATGGACCCGAATGGAAAAGCCATCCTTGAGCGGTTTTATTCCACGGTCAACACTCAGTTTTCGCATATGTTGCATGGAACTACGTTTTCGTCGCCCACCGCGAGGGGCGATTACGCTTCCAAAGATAACGCGAGATACACAATTGAATTTGTACGCGAGAAATTCAGACAATGGGTCGACACGATATATCACAAAGGAATTCATGGCGAGACTCATCGCGCACCGATCCTGGATTGGCGCGACCGGGCGTCTGCGTTCCCCATACCTCATTATTCTGTAAGCGATATTGACGCGATCGCACGGGTCGGTCATCGACGGACGATTTCAAAAGGTCGGGTAACTGTCGACTATTTGCATTGGAAATCGGCCGCCCTGGCTGCGCTGGAGCAGTCCGGAATCCGGGATGTGATGGTGCTCGTTGATGAGCTCGCACTGGCGCATGCTTATGTGCATCCCATGGGTAAGCCTGAGAAATTGGTGCTCGCGGACCCAGTGTGGCCGGACTACATGGTTGGCCTCACCGCGTACGAGCACGAAAAAGTAAAGAAGTCACTTCAGGAACAGGAAAAAAAAGATCTCCGCGAGATTGGCGAGTACCAGTGGGAACTTTCGCGATGGCAACTCTATCAGGAAACGCATGGAGCCGCCGCCAAAGCGGCCATTCGGCGAGTTAAAGCATTGAAACGAAGTGTCTGTTCAAGTGGCCGTGACGATAACGGATCCATTAGCTTAAATGATCAGGCTCCCACTGTGCAATCAGAAGATAAAGCCGGTTCGGAAGCTAGCTTGCCACCAAGCGGAGAAAAAATTCAAAGTGTGACTGAAAGACGGTCCACATTTGATTCTTATGAAATGTGAGGATAACCATGCCTTCTTTTTTCGATGACGATGTATTGGAGAGCACGGTTTCTGAGCGTATCAACAGAATCGATTCTATAGTGATAGCTCATGATGCTCTTCAATTAAGCATTCAAGGTATCAAGCGATGCATCGCATGGTCGGAAACCGCGAAGGAGCCCGCCAGCGCAATTCTTACAGGACACGGTGGCGTCGGGAAAACAACTGTTCGTGACACTATCCTTCGCATATACAGATCTTATGAAGTGGCTAAGTCCGACAAAAGCGTTCGAATTGTTCCGGCTTACGGTGCTTCAATACCGTCGCCAACGACTCTCAGATCTACGATAACGGATCTTCTCAAGGGACTCGGGGATCCTTTCCCGGAACGCGGATCAGCGTATGCGGCAACGGAAAGACTGGTCAAGCTGCTCGGAGAATGTGAGACGAAGATCATTCTGCTTGACGAATTTCACCATCTTTCGACGTTAGGGCAGGAGAAGACGCAGAAAGAAATTTGCAAGTGGCTTAAGACATTGATTAATAAATCGAAAGTCATGGTCTGCTTGATCGGCGAAAAGGATTGTTTCCGATTAGTAAGTAGGGAAGAGGAGCTGTCGAGACGGTTTGCGCGGAAGTTTCAGTTGTCCAATTTGAACGCCGGGACCCGCGATGATGAGGGCCCTCTTTGCGCTTATCTTCGTACACTGTCATCACGGTCCAAGCAGCTACTGGGTCTGAAGGAATTGCTATCCTTCGACGATTTTATTGATGTGCTGCGGGTAGAGTTGGCGACTAGAGGAAATCCATCATTCATTTCAATTCTTTTTAAAGAGGCAATATTTTCAGCTTTATACGCAGAGCGTGAGGAGGTCGCTCGAAAAGATTTCGCTTTGGCTTTCGATTTGGGCATAACAGATGCCGTATCTCTCATCGAGAAAAATCCGTTTTTGATGTCCGACGATGAAGTATTACGAGCAATCCTACCTGCAAGGAAAAAGAAAAAATGAGCGATCGTCATCTGCTAGTGCGACCAATTCCCTATTCCGACGAAGCCCCGATAGGCGTCTTGCTTCGGGCCGCTTATATCAACGGATGGGCAACGACATCAGATCTGCTAAAGGCGTATCGGATAGATCCTAATCGCGCAATTCATATAGACTCTCTCCGTCTCCAGAAAATTTTTGACTTACTCGGAATTGCTCACTCTGCAAAAGAACTTGTTTTTTCACCGGGGGACGCACGAGGAAATTTTCGACTAGGGAGCGGAATATCGCTCCCAAATAGTCAGCTCAGAACTAGCATAGTGCCCGTTTGCGTTCTGTGCCTTCAGGAAAGAGGGTATATCAGGCAATGGTGGTGCCTGCGGTTAATCTGCTGTTGCGGTGTCCACAAATGCTCGTTGGTGTTTGTTTGCCCCGACTGCCAGTCACTCTTAAACGCTGAGCGGCCTGGGCCGTGTTTGTGTGCATGCGGTCGTGATTTGCGTTCCGTTGAGTCTACGCCAGCGGCTGATGGTTGTTTATATATGCACGAGGCGCTCCGACGCGGCTATCACCAGAAGATCAAGGCCATCGGAGAGCTATTTTTGCTGCTAGAGGAAGCGGACATTACTCGAAATGCTCAAGATATTCATTGGTGCGATGCTGCGGTCGCGTTACACCGCGATGAGGCGCGTAGCGTGAAAATGCTGGTGGAGCTAGTTCGCCGTAGTTCGCAGCGCGAGCATCCTCGCCTGACGCTAGGCGGATTCCTCGTGCGTACGGATCACGTACGTCAGCGTGCGCTGCAAGCGCTTGCGCAGCTGACAGGACTGAGCACAGGTCCGCCCACGGTCTTCGATTCCCCGAGCGGCGTAGTCTCGTGGCATATGACAAAGGCGGTCTTGGGTCTTCCATGTGATAGCCAACTTAATGCGATTTGGAGGTGCTGTCTTATCCGCCATTCAAGCGAGAAGAATCGCCATACATTTACGCGTGCCAGCCTCAATGCGTTTCTGTGGACCCTTTCGGATCTGCATAGCCGAAAACATCGCTCCGGCGTGGAGGTGTCCCCGAACGATTCTGCTTCATTGCATACGCTCGGCCAACACATTTTGGAAACATTGGCACGAGCGGGAGTTCATGCACATTTTGACTTGGTCTTCGGGTTCTCTCGCGCCCCTGTCAAGCGAATGTCTGGAAACCTCTGGGTACGATCGTAGGTCTGCGACGGCACAAGTCACAGATTTACTCAAAACGCGATACCCGAAGCTTCCTCGCCGGTCGAATTTCCGCTACCCCGCATCAGTGGAAAGTAAGCGGCCAGCAAACCCATCTTGAATCTGGCTGCGGCGCTTGGGAGTATCGTGTCCACTACACGAATAAGCGGACACGTGAACACTATAGAATCGGAATCACTCCCAGAGCGTCGTCGGCGGCAACGCTATAGCGAGGAGTTCAAGGCCCAGGTGGTAGCGGCCTGCCAGGGAATCGGCGTATCGGTTGCGGCAGTTGCACTGGAACACAGGCTCAATGCGAATCTGCTTCGGCGCTGGATCGATCAGGCAGAAGGTCGACTTCCCAGGAGGCCGTTGGGCCGCCCACCTGCCACGCCACCGTCGCTGCCAGCCTTTGTGCCAGTACCATTGGGAACACCGGATACGCACTCGTCCGAGATCCGCATTGAGGTTCGCCGTGGAGGTCAGTCGATAACGGTTAGCTGGCCGACATCAGAGGCAGCACAGTGCGCCGCCTGGCTGCGCGAGTGGCTTGCGTGATCCGCATTGATGAGGTGTGGCTGGCAGTCGACCCGCTGGATATGCGGGCCGGCTTCGATACGGCTTTGGCGCGGGTGGTCAAGGTGTTCGGCGCTGCGCATCCCTACCATGCCTACCTGTTCTCCAACCGGCGAGCCAACCGCCTGAAGGTACTGGTTCACGACGGAATCGGTATCTGGCTGGCAGCGCGACGGTTGAACGAGGGACAGTTCGTCTGGCCTCACGCTGGCAGCGAACCGAAGCAACACGCACTCACGCAGGAGCAGCTCGCGGGTCTGGTAATCGGTTTGCCGTGGCAGCGCATCGGCCCGAACGGTGTGATCCGCGTCGTATAAGGCCAACAGGGACGTAAACTGTTGCGCTTCCACGGTGCCAGGGGTTCTGGCAGACTGGTTTGCATGAACCTGCCCGCCGACCTCAACGCCCTCAGCCCGGAACAGTTGCGCACGCTCGCCGCGCAGCTGATTGCCCAGGTGCAGGAGAGAGACCGGGAAATCGAAGAGAAGGCGCGGGAGGTCAAGGAGAACGAACGCGAGCTGCGTTACCGGCAGACCCGTATCGAGCAGTTGAGCCACGAGATCGCCATCCTCAGGCGCCAGCAGTTTGGCCGGCGCAGCGAACAGCTCAGCAGCGAGCAGATGAACCTGCTGGACGAAGCCGTCGACGCCGATCTGGCCGCCATCGAACTGGAGCTCGAGCAGCTTCAGCCACAAGCAGCAGCCGACCCGTCACCCCGGCAACCGAAGCGCGCATCGCTGCCGGCGCAACTGCCGCGCACGGAGATCCACCACGAGCCGGACAGCACCGTGTGTCAGTGTGGCTGCGAGCGCGTGCGCATCGGTGAGGACATCAGCGAGAAGCTGGACTACACGCCGGGCGTGTTCACGGTAGAGCGGCATATCCGTGGCAAGTGGGTCTGCAAGAAGTGCGAAACGCTGGTTCAGGCGTCGGTGCCCGCACATGTCATCGACAAGGGCATCCCGACCACGGGGCTGCTGGCCTCGGTGCTGGTTGCCAAGTACGCTGACCACCTTCCCCTGTATCGTCAGGAACAGATCTTTGCGCGGGCGGGTCTGGCGATACCGCGCTCGACACTGGGTGCCTGGGTCGGCGCGTGCGGCGCACAGTTGCAGCCACTGGTCGATGCCCTCCATCAGGAACTCTTGCAGCAGGGTGTGCTGCATGCGGATGAGACACCGGTACAGATGCTTAGTCCAGGTAAAGGGAAGACACACCGGGCGTACCTGTGGGCGTATACGCCCACGCACTTCAGTGATCTGCGCGCTGTGGTCTACGACTTCGCAGACAGCCGCGCAGGCGAGCATGCCCGCACGTTCCTCGCCAACTGGCAGGGCAAGCTGGTGTGCGACGACTATGGCGGATACAAGGCCGGATTCCAGCAGGGCATCACTGAAATCGGATGTGCTGCGCACGCACGGCGCAAGTTCTTCGACCTGCATGCCAATCACAGCAGCCACGTCGCTGGACAGGCCATGCCGTTCTTCGCTGCGCTTTACGATATCGAGCGCGACACTGCAGTGCTGGATGCCGAAGAGCGGCGCAAACTTCGGCAGAGCCGGGCCAAACCGGTGTGTGACGCACTTTATGAATGGATGGTGGCGCAGCGTAAGCTGGTTTCGGAAGGTTCAGCGATTGCAAAAGCGCTTGATTACAGTCTCAAGCGTTGGGAGGCGCTCACGCGTTATCTCGACGACGGGCACGTGCCTATAGACAACAACCTGTGTCATGCCGCTAGCGGCATGAATGACGTTATGCCGGCTCACTACGCGCAGGCCAGCGCGCTGCCTCCATCATGAGCCTCATAAGGTCGGCACAGCTTAACGGCCACGACCCGCACGCCTACCTGAAGGACATCCTCACGCGATTGCCGACCCACAAGGCCAGCGACATCTCTGCATTGCTGCCGCATCGCTGGCAACCAACCGTGACCGTCGATTAGCGTACCTCGTCAAGGCGCGCTCCCCAGCCGCTTACAGTGGAAATCAGACCGCATAAGATCAATAAAATGGGGTCGCAAGATAATTCATAATCTCATTTATTGCTGCGCAAATACTGCAAAATCTCAAGTATCGACGTTTCCGATCTCACCAATGCTGTCGGTTGCGAGCGCAAGTCTTTGATTTTCGCGCCCGATGGGATCAAGTTTGCTGTCGTCTCACGGGCGCCTGATAGCGCCCGGATTGGCAGAACCGCCTTTTCATTCCTGAATAATCACCTTGGCTAATACAATGCCGACATATGCACAAAGGCCGCTAATAAAAACCCGTTATGCCCATTGACGAGTAGTGGACGATGAGAGGGTGCACGCAAAACATGGCGCAAAAGATGAAGGCGAAAGTGAAGATCCATCGTTTGAATTGGAGTGGGGTTTCACGCATGGCACGCCTCCACGAAGGAAACACTGACCGATCGGGTGAGAACGATTACAGCAATTCAGTTCGCCGATTTTGCCGATGACGCAGCCGACACCATGCGCTGAAACTCCGGATCGGATTTGAGAGCCTGCCGCGCCGTGGTGATTAATATTCCCTTGCGCTCCCATTGGTCGTCACGCACGACACAACGGGGCAATAGACCGACGTAAATTGACCGGATCGCTTCTGAGTCGTGCACGGCTGTATCTTGCGCGATTTGCTGCTTTTCCTCGTGAGTCAATTGATTCGTTAGACAGTCCACGAGTTGGCGATCATTTGCTGCCTGCTCGTCACCAAAATCTTCGGTGCGCGAAATAACGAATACCCCGACCAGTAGCAGGAGACCCAATCCCACCACAACGCTTCGATTTATTTTCAATTTTCCCCCCGGTAGTGGCTCTCTGGCCTGAGCGCGTATCGTAACCCACTGTAAGTATTTGGGCAGGTAATCGGCGTGGTCTTATGCCTCTATACGCTGTCGCGAGAAAACTACGACGGCATGACGAACGTCACGCGTTGGACGTGTGAAATAGCCGTTGGAGCAGGCAATATTTTCCGGACCGACACCGTCGCGAGGCCTATCGTTGTTCGGTTTAGCGTCTTTCGCCTGGGTTATACCCGGAGACATTATCCTGGGCCGTTCAGGACGTGCTAAAAATAGCCGATATCACGGATGCGCGACTAAAAGTCCGGTCCGGAGATTGGAGAATCCCACGCGGCCTGTCGCACGGAATTCCGAGGTGAAAGTATGGAAAAAAAAGTGCTCGTCGCGGTGGCCACCGCGCTGATGTCTTCTGTGGGTGCGCTGCATCCCGACTCTGCCCATGCCGCTGACGCCGCAGAGGCGGCCTACCAGGATTCGACCGTCGACGCTTCGCTCGATCCCGGCGAAGCACGCGTCTCCGCCGATGCCGATAATCAGGCGCGCCTGAAAGATCTGCGCTATGCGTATTTCATCGGCTACAACGCGCGCGCCAGGGAAGATTCGAAATCCTACGCGACCCTGGGTGACGAGGTGAAGCATCCGCAGAAGCCGCTTGCCGCGGCGGCTGCGCCTGCATCGCCCGCCACGCCCAAGCCGGTTGTCGAGCGGGTTGCGCCGCCCAGGCGGGTGGTCGCGCAAGCCGCGCCGCCGAGGCAAGTCGCTGCGCTGGCCGCGCCGACGAAGCAGGTATCCGCGCCGGTCGCATCGTCGAAGCGGGTTGCTGTTGCGCGCGCCGCGCCATCCAGACAGGTCGTCGCACAGGCCGAGCCCGTGCCGCCGAGGCATGTTGCCGCGCCAGTCGCGCCTGTGCCGCAGAAGCATGTTTATGCACAAGTCGAGTCCGTACCGCTGAAGCGGGTCGCTGCGCCGGCCGCACCATTGAAGCAGGCGTCGGTGCAGATCGCGCCGCCGAAGCGGGTTGAGGCGCAACCGGTGCCCCTGAAACAGGCTTCGACGCGCACCCCGCCGCCCAAGCTGTTTGCCGCCGAGTCCGAACCGCCCATCCTCATTCCGACGCAAGCCGTGACGGCGTTGCCGGAAGCAAAGTCGGACAATGACGACGACGCGCAGGTGAGACCAAGCCGCGATTCGCGGAGCGCTCAGCGGGCAGTGCCGCAGTACCGGCAGGCCGATGAGGAACAGCAAGACGCAGCGGACTCTGGTACTCAGGCGGCTCCAGCCACTCGAGCAGCGCAGAGCGCGCAACCTTGGGAAAATCCGAATCGGCAACCTCAGCAATATGCGGCAGCACGGGCCTATAACCAGGAGCCTGCAGGGTCGCAGGAGTCGGACCGGTACGCCGGGCGGGAATACACGCCGCCGCCCCCGCCGCCTCGTACCATTCAGGCCAATCAGTACGCGCCCGCGCAGTACCAGCCGGTCTACGCGCAGTCCGGCTACGTGCCTCGACCGCCTGCTCAGGCTACGACGCAGCAGGTCGTCATCGTGGCCCGGCCGCCTGCCTATCCGGTAGATGACCAGAGGTACACGCCGCCTGAACTGCGGCGACCGTACCCTGCCGGTTACGGCAATTCGGCACAACCGGCCGGGTATCAGGGATGGGAGTAGGCGGCGTTACCTAAATGCGCCGCCTGGCGCGCTGATTCGTAAATGCAACGGGCCGCGACGAGCGGCGCGTTTCGATGCTGGAAGCAGCATGCACGTTTGTTGATTCTGTGCGGGCGGCGTCCCGGCTGGACAACTACGGCATTGCACACAATCCAGACTCAGCGCGCGGTTAAATTGCGCGGCACCTGACACAAGCTGGCGAGGCGTCCGCGCTGCCGGAAACCGATCGCTTCATAGATATTGCCGGCGTGGTACGCCTCGTCCGCAACGATGACAAGCTGGTCAGAACGTCCGGCGGTCCGCCTGATCACCTCGCTCATCAGGGTCTTGCAGACATTCTGGTTTCGATGTTCTGGCCCGGTGATGACTGACTGGAAGCGCCCGATCCCATCAAGAAAGAATAGACCGAGGCTCCCGACCTGCTCGTCATTGATGAAAGCGCCCCACCAGTTTCCCAGACCGCGTTCGATTAGGCGCTTGTAAGCCAACTGTTGATGCGCCATGAACCGCTGCGAGGTGATGGCCGTCGGGTCGGCCATGTCGGCAAGCTGCATTCGGGACCAATCGTCCCAATCCCGCTGCATGTCAAACGGACGCACCTCGATCAGGGCGTTTGTCGCAACCGGTCGAATGTCATCAGGAGTCGCTACCAACACACGGTAGACGGTCGCGTCATAGCCGCGTTCCACGAATGCGTCGAGGGTGACGATGCTGTCGGCATTGGCACTTTCTGGCCACGTAAAGGTGCGGTGTGCGATCAGCGGCGGTGTTCCGATGAGTTGCGCAAACGCCTGCTCCAGTGGCTTCAGGTCACTTGCCGAAGGTCGCCGCTCAAGAACAAGCAGGTTGCCAAAAAAGTATTCTGGCGCGTCGGGTGTGCGGACGACGAGATAGCCATCCCGCGACTCGACCATACCGGTCTCTCTGTGGAGAAATAAATCGGTTGCGAGACCCAGATTCTCGGGAAAATCGTGCATGTCAGTGTGATCAATAACGAGCGGAGGTTGCCGCTTTTGTTTTTATGGGGTGTCCTATGCAATGGGCTGCAGCGGACTTCGTTCAGACCAACATTCCATCTCGCGCGACGATGTTTCCGGCCGCGACGACGAGCTTGCGCATCGGCCGCGCGACCACGGCCTCGGCGAGCGTTTGCGCATCAACGAGCACGAGATCCGCTCGATGGCCGGCAAGCAGCCCGTAATCCGCGAAGCCGCAACCGCGCGCCGCGCTGTGCGTCACGCAATCGAGGGCGATTTCGAGCTCGTCGTCGCGGCGGAAATCGTTGCGCAAGCCGATCAACATCGCGCGCTCGAGCATATCGGGCGTGCCATAAGGTGTCCACGTATCGCGAATCCCGTCATTGCCCCCTACAACGGTGACGCCCGCCGCGCGGCAGGCTGAAACGGACGGCACCGCGACCGACGCGGGCGCGGTGGTCACCAGCGCGACGTCGAGCGCGGCCATGCGCGCGAGCAGCGCATCACGTTCACGGTCCCCGAGATCGCCGAGACAGAACCCGTGGCTGATCGCGACTTTCCCCTGCATGCCCAGTGCGGCGGTGCGTTGGAGAATCAGGTCGAGCGAGTACGCGCCCATCGTCGAGCGCTCGTGCAGGTGAATGTCGAGACCGCAGCCATGCCGGTCAGCGAGCTCGAAAAGCAGATCGAGCGCCGCGACCGCATCGCCTTCGATTGCGCACGGGTCCAGTCCGCCCAGGACATCGGCGCCTGCACGCAGCGCATCCGCCAGCAATGCGGCGGTGCCGGGCCGCTTCAGTACGCCCGATTGCGGAAACGCGACGATCTGAATCTCCATCTGCGCGCGCAACGTCTCGCGGGTTGCGAGGACGCCGTGCAGGTGGCGCAGGGCGGCGTCGGTGTCGATATCCACATGTGTGCGCAGGCGCGTCGTGCCCGCGGCGAGGAACGCCCGCGCTAACGCGAGCGATTGGGCTCCGGCATCGTGACCCGTCGTCGCGCGCCAACGACGCTCGTTTTCAATGCGGTCGATCAGGCGCGGTGCGACGGTGTTGTGATACCAAGGCATGCCCCAGTGGGTCTTGTCCAGGTGCGTATGCCCCTCCACCAGGCCGGGTAACAGGAGCATGCCTGCACCGTCTTCGATGAGGCCAACGTCTTTTGCATCGAGAGCCGGGCCGATACGGGCGATACGGCCGTCCTCCACGAGGACATCATGCGGGCCGCCCGCGGCCGTGCGCACGTTGCGAATCAGTAGGCTGTTCATGTCGAAGTGATGGATATTCACGCTAAAAGTCTAACCCTACACCTTCAGCGCTTTAGCTCCTGATTGTTCCTGGAGAGAGTTAGAACGACTCGGCCACCGATAACTGAGCACGCAGGCAACCGGATACGCTAATTCCCGAACCTCATCCAGCTGGTTACCACCGAAGAGGTAGACGAATTCAGCGTCGTGCCGGACATAGAAGCCAACATGGCCTTTCCAGCCGGTTGGGTCGTCGCGCGTGAGGACGGCAACGCAGCCGTATTGCGGGCTATCAAGGGGCATGCCCCATTCAAGCCAGGAACGGGCCAAGGCTGACCCGGTGCCGCGAACCCCGGCGCCCGCGAAGCACCAGTTGACGAATGACGAACACCAGGAGATTTTGTCGTCATAGCCGGCGAGGCTGGTCTGGTTGTTATATTCAACTATCCTTGGATTCACCTCGCCAACAGGAAAACGTCGGACGCCGCTTTCGGCAATCGCTAAGGACATCCAGGTGGGTTGGGTGGCGTTATCTCTTGTATCCATGATCACTGGGGTTAGGCCGCGTTTGAAGTCTCCGGGTTGATGGGCTCGACAAGATGCGCTCGTTCGACTGAGGCCATTCAAGGATGATTTGCTCGCTTGGTACGGACTGTACTGACGCGAAATCGTTTGAGCGCATGAGTGTCCAGAATTCAAGGACGAGGTTTGATATGTCGATAGCAGGTGCTGTCATGTGTTTTTTGGGTTGGTGAGATGTAGCCCGGCAAGATCCTCTAGGCGTCGCCGTCGAGGATGCTTCGCAAGTGATCGACATATTGCTGGAAGGCCCGCCGCCCGGCCGTGGTCATCGCAACGCGGGTGCGTGGCTTCTTGCCGTTGAAATCCTTTAGCACCTCGATATAACCGCTTTTCTCCAGTGTGGCGATGTGCGCGCCGAGATTGCCTTCCGTCGCACCGACAATTTCCCGCAGGCGGACGAATTCAATGTGCTCGTTTTTGGGCAATGCTTTCAAGGCCGCCATGATCTTCAGCCGGACCGGCTGGTGAATGGTCTCGTCCATTTGGGTCATTCAGGTTCTCCTCAGCCAGAAGCCGGTGAGGATCAGCGATCCGCCGCCCACCACTGCCATCCACAAATCGTAATGCACATGCACCTCATAAAAGCCAAATGCAGTCAGCGCTGCCAACGCTATGCCGGTCCACCCCATTCGCGGGCTGCCCCATACACCGCGCAGTACGTAAAACATCGAGACGATCAACATGATCAGCGACACGACCTGGCGCTCGGCCGTGGGCTGCATGACCAGTTGGACGGCGATGAAGAAGGCCATGATGGTGAAGATCGAGCCCAGCCAGCGCCAGGTCTGGTTCAACTTGCTGGCGCTTCGCTCGTCTCGCGTTTGAGGGCCTCTGGTGACGAGATACGTGGCGCATGCGATCCCGAGGATATCCAACGGAATCCAAACCAGATTGATATGGTTAGGGAAGAAATCATTCAGGCTGAAACCCACCAGCCAGATACAACCCCACAGGAAACAATGGGGCGAGGCCTTTTGATACCCATAGAGTGTGCTGCTCAGCGCACGGATCTGTTCTACCTCACGCAATGCCTGTGCTGCCTGTTCCGATGAAATTGACATGACTTGGCCTCCTTGCTGTGTTTGTGTAGATAACTCTATACGACAGAGTAATCTATTGCAAGAGAGATTTGAGTGGCACTCAACGAGGCAAGTGGCTTATGGGGTTGTCGAGCAAAAATGCGCGTCGCCCGCACGCTCTAGGTGTGGCGTACCGTTACGACCTCGAGCGGCGTAACGTGATCGGGGTCGCGTTGACATGTGCCCAGATATTGAGCGCGTCGGGTGCGCATTCGGCTTGTTATCACATGGCACCAAACCTGCTTGAAGGGGCGCTCCAAAGTCAAATTGCGTAGATGTGATTCCTTCTAACCTGGGCGCCGGACACCATTACCGAGAGTCATTCACTCAAGCCCAAGATAGATTCGTTGACGAGTCTGCGATTCTTCGCTGCGTTTGGGATTCTCGCCCTTCACTATCGGGACATGTTCGGGCTGCTTCCGGAGTGGTTGTCACGTGCGTTGATCTCCGGCGAATACGGCGTCACGTTTTTCTTCGTTCTGAGTGGCTTCATCCTTACGTACAACTATCTCCACTGGTTTCGCAACTCAGTCGATGAAACGCGCGTCTGGAGCTTCTTTAGATTGTGTCTCGCAAGAAATGACCCCATGTATGTCGTGGGGATGCTGCTCGACGCACCGTGGCACCTGATTGAACGTGCGAGAGTTGGCGAGCTGGCAAACTCCGGCCCTGAGTTCTGGGCCTCATGGTTATTGAACCTGTGCGGGCTGCAAGCGTGGGTGCCCGCAACACCTTACGCCATGATGTTCAACACGCCTTCGTGGAGTCTATCCGCTAAATTCTTCTTCTACGCGACGTTTCCCTTTGCGGTGCGCGCGATCGTCAGATATCTCAGGAGCCCGCGCGCAGTGATCAATGCGCTGATCGCAACGATTGTTGGGCGTTGCCTTCGCTAAGGGAAGAACAGTATTTACCTATCTACTGGAGAGACCGCCGTTAGTTGTACTGGGTGAAGCCAGCTTCGCTCTGTACATTACGCACTGGTCCATCTTGACCTTTCTAAAACTGATGTGGTCATCAAGCACTGCTGCGGTTCGTCTGGGCGCATGCTTGATCTCCGTAATCGGGTGACGCACAGAAGCGCTATTCACACGTGGTGGCACTCCCCACCGTCGTACAATGCTTGACCGACCAATGGCTCTCGCCCGAGATTCCCGTGCTACCTCCAATTCCGAGCGGACGATGTCGCGGCCGGAAATGTAGATCGAGCCTTGCAACGTCCTGGTTGGGCGGTGCGGGAGGTCAGGGAGAAGCCGCTGTGATCGCGCGTTGAACAGCAGCGTCCCACGCCGCATTGCCGCTTGTGCGCAGCAGCGTGGCTGAGTTGACTGAACCGTCAGGGTTGAGCCGGAGCGAGACGATCGCTTCCGGATTGTCGAGAACACTGCTTGTGTCGACGAACTTATTGCTTGTCAGCGCGCAACTCACGTAGCGACGCCATTGCGAGCCTGTTAGATGGTCCACCGCTGGTGTGGGCTCATTGCTGACTGCAGCGCGCGCGAGGCAAAGGCTCGCTACTTCACCAGACGACGGTAGCGAGGATTGGCTGCGTGCGTCAGGGCCGGCAGCCGTGCATGCTGCCAACAAGGACAGTGCAAGTGGGACTAGAACGTGTCGCCAGCGATCGTTGTTTTTCATTCTCGGTCTCATTCGAGTGCTCTGCCAGCTAGCTCGTTAAAGAGCTATGGTATCGAATTTCCGTCAACAAAAGACCGCCAATGGAGATGACTTTGCTGGAATCGTCGTGAACGAAACCAATTCGCTCATAGAATCCTCTGGCACGCTGATTCTCCGACAGCACCCAAAGTGCGACAAACGCGTACCCGGCAAGACGCAGCAATTGACGTGCGGAGTTGCTTAAGCTTTTGCCAATGCCTTGGCTCCAGAATTCAGGCGATACGTATAGCGCCTCCAGCTCGGCCCATGCGCTGTCTTTGTCGGCATCCCGACAGGGTCCGAAGGCGATCCAGCCTACAACGGCTTTGTCCACGTATGCCACCAGCACCCTGAGCTTTCCCGAGAGAAGTGATTTTCGCCACCTGTCGGAGCGCGCCTCGACGGAAAGCTCGGCCAGGAACTGTTCCGGCATGATTCCGCGGTAGGCTGATTGCCAGGAGATCACATGGACGGATGCAATCGCTTCAGCATCTTCGATCGTGGCTTCACGTATGTCTATGGACATCAATCCGGCTCCGTTTAGTGTTGGACCATCACGACGTCATCGAAAAAAATCGTCGGATATTCTGGAGAATATATAGCAGTCTCTTGCCGCAGACGAGCCGGTAGCATGGCCAGGAACGAATCCATCTGGACATGCAAAAAACACGTCCTTCGATGCTGCCTGCAGCGCTCGGGCAGAGAGGTTTTTCCCGAACTGCCCACGTCGTTGAGCAAGATGACTTTAGTTGTCTGCATGGATATTGGCCTATGTCTTAAGCTGGCAAATGATACAGGTCCACGTTGTCACTGCTTGACGCTTAGTGACAAAGAATCTGATCTGGGCCGGCGGCCGCTGCTCTGGATTGACGCGCAAGCGGTGGAAGCGAATGGCTAAAGCAGCCGCGCAAACGTAACTCTGTCATACATATCGTATGCCCACGGTTGTTGGTTAATGGTTCGCATGGTTTAATTGGCGTGCCTAATTTTGATGTCACCTTCTGTCATGCCACTATTTGAGCCCATAACGCTGACCACCCCACGGCTCGTTTTACGGCCGCTTTGTCATGAAGATGCGCACGCATTGTTCGCGATCTGGTCAGACACTGACGCAATGCGCTATTTCTCGTTCCCGGCGATGACGCGTTTCGATCAGGCAATGGACCGCGTCGCGCGTCAATTGAAGACATCTGCTGACGGCAAGGATCTCGTTTGCGCGATCGAATTGCGCGCGACCGGCGAAGTGCTCGGCGATTGCGCTCTCTTTCATGCGGACGAGCAATGCCGGCGCGCGGAGATAGGTTTTTGCCTGCAGCGCGCACATTGGGGACGCGGATATATGAGTGAGGCGGCTTCCACGCTGATCAGACATGCGTTCGGCACGCTGAATTTTCGCCGTATCGAGGCGGACATCGACCCTCGCAATGTGGCCTCGGCGCGCCTTCTCGAACGACTTGGATTTATCCGCGAAGGGCTGTTGCGTGAGCGTTGGATTGTTGGCGATGAGGTGTCGGACAGCGCGCTATACGGGCTACTTGAAAGGGACCGGCCGGTGAACGCGATCGCCGGTTGCCGTTAGGGGATGAAAGTAAAACCGTGTCGACAATCGTGGCTACAACGGCAAAGATATGCGTTGGCTGCATGCCGCTCTAAAGTTTTACACAGTAATGTCGATAAAACGAACTGGGTCGCTGGGCCGCCAAAAAACATATAACGAAGGACTATAGATGCGTACGCTTGGAAATTTTTTGTGGATCATCGCCGGGGGATTTTTTGCAAGCCTCGCATGGGTGATCATTGGCTGCATCGCCTTTATTTCGATCATCGGGATACCTTGGGGCCGCGCGTGTTTCGTGATGGCGAAACTCTCACTCGCTCCATTCGGCAAGACAGTCATGTCACGCAAGGACTTGAACCAAAAGGAAGACGTTGGAACGGGGGCGCTTGGCACGCTCGGGAATATTGTGTGGCTAGTAACAGGCGGCTGGATTATGGCGCTGTCACATACTCTTTATGGTGCCTTTTGCTGCGTCACGATCATCGGCATTCCTTTCGGTATTCAGCATTTCAAGCTTGGCGGGCTGGCCTTGATGCCCATCGGAAAGACGGTGGTACCGGTTGAGGTGGCGTTGGCCGCAACCAAAATGAATGCCGAGGCGCACGTCGCCAACCTGCGGGCGGGCAGCTAACTCAAGGTGCTTTTTCGTTGCGTCGCATTTTCATATTCATCGAACGATGCGTAGAGGATGGGTGGTTGCACGCTTCACCCGCGGCCTTGAGCGCCAGCAACTCTCTCAATCGACCTCTTCACCGGACGTTTCGGGCGCGGCGAATACGGCCCAGAGCGTGCACATCGTGATCGCAATCAACATCGCGGACACGCCCCAGGTGCGTCCGCCCATTGCGACCAACAACGAAGCGGCGGCGAGCGGCACGAATCCGCCGCTCAACGCGCCGCCTAGCTGAAATCCCAGCGATGCGCCGCTATAGCGCAGCCGGGCCGGAAACAGTTCGGCGATCCACGCGGCCTCGGGGCCGAACATGATTGCGTGTACGAAGCCGATCGCAAACGCGATGGTGGCGACGACGACCGTGGGATTACGCGTGTCGAGCAATGCAAACAACGGAAACGCGCTGACGATCACCAGCGCACACCCGGCGACGAACAACTTTCGGCGACCGAATCGATCGGACAATGCACCGAACAACGGTACAAAGACGAGTTGCAGGCACGCGCCCAACAAGATGCCATTGAGCACGACCGACTTAGGCATCGCCAGATGCCTGGTGACGTAGCTGATGCCGAATATGGTGACAGCGGTGACCCAGCCAATCTCCGAAAGCTTCAAACCCACCGCGACGAGAAACGCACGGCGATGCTTCGTTAGGACTTCCAGGAGCGGTACCCGGGCGACGTCCGCACGATCCTTGAGGTGCTGGAAGGCCGGCGTCTCGGCCACCCGCAAGCGGATGAAAAGCCCGACGCCGACTAGCAGAATGCTGGCGAGGAACGGAAGCCGCCACGCCCACTCGACGAACTGTTCGCTTGTCGTTGTCAAGGAGAGCAAAGCGAATGAGCCGGCCGAAGTGATAACGCCGATCGGATAGCCTAGTTGCACCAGACTGCCGAATAGCCCGCGTCCCTTCCTGGGTGCGTGTTCGACCGCTAGCAGGATCGAGCCACCCCATTCGCCGCCCATGCCGACTCCCTGAACGAAACGCAGGAGTACCAGCAGGATTGGCGACAGGAGACCGATTTCCTTGTAAGTGGGCAGGCAACCGATCGCGAACGTCCCCATTCCCATGATGACGAGCGTCAGACTGAGCATTGCCTTGCGGCCCACGCGATCGCCGAAGTGGCCGAAGATCGCCCCTCCAAGCGGGCGTGAAACGAAGCCGACCGCGTAAGCGCCAAAGGCCACCAGCATACCGACTTCGGGTGCAAGCGACGGGAAGAAGATCTTGTTGAACACCAGCGCGGATGCAGTACCGTAGACCAGAAAGTCGTACCACTCTACAACTGAGCCGACGATGCTCGCGAGTAATACTTTGGTATGCGAACTAATTGTCTGGGCGGACTCGTGCTGATCCGCCACCGTCACATCGAGCATGGCTTCTCCAGAAATTTTGGATTCGAATCGATGCGCGTGAAGCGCGCCACGTGCCTAGAGACAGTCGGGATGCTGACGAAGGGTCCGCCGCGCGTAATAGGCGAAGGCGGCCGAGTTGCGTTTGGGACGCCTGATCCAGTCGCGAGCCTCGCGCCCAAGCGTGGGGTCGATGGGCTGGATTTCGCCTGCTGACATTGCGAGCAACTGCATCCTGGCCGTGCGTTCGAACGCAAGGGCGAGCACACAAGCTTCTTCGACGCTGCGCGCCGCGATCAACATGCCGTGGTGGGGCAGCAGCAGGGCATGCTTGTCGCCCAATGCCTGCGTAATGAACTCGCCTTCTTCGTTGCCCACGGGCACACCCGGCCAGCTACGTGCGAACGCCACGTCGTCGTATAGCACGCAGTTGTCCATGTGCGAGACATCCAGCGACACTTCGAGCATGCTGAGCGCGGCGGTGTGAACCGCGTGCGTGTGGATGATGCATTGCACGTCGGGACGGGCGCGATATACCCACGAATGAAACCGGTTGGCGGGATTCGCCATGCCGGTTCCGCGCAATACGTTGAGATTTTCGTCGACCAGCAACAGGTTGTCCGCGCGGGCCTCGTCGAAGCCGAGCCCAAGACGCTGTGTGAAATAGGTGTTTGGGGTCGGCGTACGAGCGGTTATCTGACCCGCGAGGCCCGAATCATGACCGTTGTCGAACAGAATCCGGCACGTCAGCGCAAGCTTTTGCTCGAGCGTGTATTCGCCATCGTCGAGGAGCCCATCCATCTGCTCGTTCGAACGTTGTATCAACTGGGCTTTGTTCATATCAAACGTGTTGGTCACGTTACGTCTCCTCGTGTGTCGGGGTGCTTAAATCGTGCGTGGCATACTTGCGCCGCGGGTATGGCAGCGTTAACATGGGTCTCATATGACTCAAACAAACTATATGACACAAGTGTCCTGATGTCCACAAGATTAAAAATATTGCGCCTGCAGGCAGGGTTGACGCTAGAAGAACTGGCGCAGGCCTGCGATCTGACGCGAAGCTATGTCTCGAAGGTCGAGCGTGGTGTGTCTGTGCCGTCGATAGCAAGCGCACTGAAACTGTCGCGTGCCTTGAAGGTGCCTGTCGAAACCCTGTTTGGCGACGACCCGGTGTCCGATCCGGTCACTATCGTGCGCAAACGCGATGGCGATCAGCGCGATGTGGATGCCCGGGTGCCGCACGTCGTCTCGGGGATGGCGGCGGGCCACCAGATGATGGCGTTCGTCTTGAATCCAACCGAGAAAGGCATCGGCGCGCATCCGATGAGTCATCATTCGGGAGAGGAACTGCTATTCGTGCTGTCCGGTTCGATAACCTTACGCCTCGCAAGACGCGAAGAAATTCTGGAGGCAGGTGACAGCGCGCACTTCAATGCGGGGATTCCACATAAAGTCACTTGCACGAAGGGATCGCGCGCTCAGGTGTTGATCGTGATTCTTCCGGATGGCGGTGACGAGCCCGTTTCAGCGCCCACGAAAGCCACGGCGCGCTGAACGGAATCCGTTCGGTGTCCGCAGTGCTTTCGGTCAACTGTCAATTCGTCGCACGAATGCGAGTGTCTAAGGACGTGCTGCGCAACGGTGCGATTTCGATTCCGGTGGCAATGATGGGCGGGTGCTTCTATTTGCGACGTCGGGAATTAACGCCCGGAAATGACGAGGCCGGCCTGATATACGATCAGGCCGGCCTCGCTGCTGCTTCCCGGTTGACTTGAGCAAACCCAGTACAGCCGGTTAAACGAGTTTAGTTGCTGCGGTGGAACAATGCGGCGAACTTGGCGAAATGCAGATGGCCGGATTCCGACGCTTGATCGTTCACGCCGCCGTAGGCGGTGTTGCCATCCGCAGCAGCGCGTTCGGCTGCAACGGTTTGTGCGCTGTCACCACGTTGGGATGCAGGTGCGCCGACGTTCGGACGATAAAACGGTGCAGGGCCGTAGCCGCTGGCAAAAGCCGGGGCGGCGAGTGTAGCGGTAGCAGCAACCAGCAGGGCGGCAACGATTTTGCTCTTCATGATGAACTCCAAAAAGGTATCGACTTCGGTTCAGGATGACGTCGCGACAGCTGGGAGGTGGTGTGTCTGCTACGTCGATGTAGCTACTCTATACATCGGCTTCGAGAAGATCAGCCGGGTTGGGCCGACATCACTGTTTCGGTTTCTCGTCTAATCTTGGCACGGCCGTCTGGCGGAGCTGACCGGGGCAGCGTGCCACTGAAGGCGCACAACACCGGGTGAAAGTTTGATGGCGGCAGGCGATCGCGATGCATGACTCGCAATTCGTACGACCGTGCGATGCCGGGGGGGCTGGGACGTCGTCACGACCTTGCCCTGGGGGAGGGGATCGGCCGATAGATGGGCCATGAGTCCGACAAAAATGTTTAATTAAACGAACTAATCTTGTGCCGTCAGGCATGGGAAGCGCGAAAGCCGCCGCTGGTAATCCCGCAACGAACAGTTCTCGCCAGACACGCCATGCCCCCTGGCCATTTGATGGCTGAATGCGCAAAAAAATCGCCTGAATAGTATCACTCAGAGGCGCGTACACGTCATATCCTCAGCCATATCGAACACCAACGGAGACAACCATGGCGTTAATCATCGAGGATCTGCCCAGCGCAATTCGGCAGGCGAAAAAATCGCTGCGCGCGGCGTTACCGAACTACCGGGAGGTGTTCGCCGAAGTCGAAGAAGCGATCACTGCCGAGGCGAGGCGAATCGCCGGGCAGCGCGATCGTGGCGAAGACGTCATCCCCGAACTTCAGTTTGCCGACATCGTCGGACAACGCGTTACGCCGGACCAGATCTCACTCGTCAAGGAACGCGGCGCATGCGTGATCCGCAAGGTATTTCCCCGTGATCTGGTGCAAAGCTGGGATGAGGATATTGCCCGCTACGTCGAACTCAATAACCTCGACAAGCGCCTCGAAAACCGCGCCGAAGACAAATACTTCGGCCAGTTGGCCTCAAGCAAACCGCAGATTTATGGTGTGTACTGGTCAAAGCCACAAGTGCTGGCCCGCCAGTCGGAATCGTTGAGCGCGGCGCGGGTGTTCCTGAACCGGCTGTGGCGCAACGAGAGCGAAGGGCGCGTGCACTTCGATCCGGCACACGTGCCTGCGTACGCCGATCGTCTGCGTCGCAGGCCGCCAGGCTCTGCGTCGCTCGGCTTGTCGGCGCATTGCGACGGCGGTTCGGTCGAGCGCTGGATCGAAACCAATTTCCGCAAGGTATATCGCCACGTGTTCGCAGGGAACTGGCGTGATTACGACCCATTCGACGCGGCATTCCGAACCGATGTAGAGGAAATCGCATCGCCCGCCGTGTGTTCGATGTTCCGCACGTTTCAGGGCTGGACGGCATTGACGCCGCAAGGCCCAGGCGACGGCACGCTGCAGCTTGTGCCCATCGCCAATTCGATGGTGTACATCCTGCTGCGTGCGCTTCAGGACGATGTCGCCGAAGATGACCTGTGTGGCGCGATGCCAGGGCGGGCATTATCGATCAAGCGGGAATTTCACGCGCCCTTGTTCGAGGCGCTGTCGTCGATTCCAAAGATGGAAGCGGGCGACACGGTGTTCTGGCATAGCGATGTCATTCATGCGGTTGAAGACGAGCACAAAGGCGCGGGCTACAGCAATGTGATGTACATCGCGTCCGCACCTGCATGCGCTAAAAACGATGCTTATCTGAAGCGCCAGTTGCCAAGCTTCCTGAAGGGCGAAAGCCCGCCCGATTTCCCCACAGACCATTTTGAAGTCGATTTCAAAGGCCGCGCCACGACTGACGATCTGACACCGCTGGGCAAGGCGCAACTAGGGTTTGATCTGTAGTTTAACAAAACGTCATACGCGAACTAAAGCGAGCGCGCATTAGCATTCGCGCTGGCCGCGAACAGGCGGCTCGCACTCATAACGAAAATTCGGAGACTGCAATGAAACGATCACTGACATCGGTTGCAACGGCTATTGCACTGCTCGTGGCTGGAACCCATTCTGTACTTGCTGCCGAACAACTTTCGGTGCTGCACTGGTGGACTTCCGGCGGCGAATCGAAGGCGATCAGGGTGCTGAAGGACGATATGAACAAACAAGGCTACGAGTGGAAGGATTTCGCCATTGCAGGAGGGGCGGGCGCCGCAGCCATGACGGCACTCAAGGCACAGGTTATTTCGGGCAATGCGCCGTCGGCTGCACAGGTGAAGGGGCCGCTGATTCAGGACTGGGCCGACCAGGGCGTGCTGGTCGACCTGGATCAGTCCGCCACGGACTGGAAAGCGAACTCGCCGGCGCTAATCGATAAATCCATGAAGTCGAACGGGCACTATGTGGCAGCACCATTCTCCGTACACCGAATCAACTGGTTGTGGATCAACAAGGCCGACCTGGACAAGGTCGGCGGTAAGGCACCCACCACGTGGCCAGAATTCTTCGCACTGGCCGACAAGTTTCGCGCCGCAGGCATCACGCCGGTTGCACATGGCGGCCAACCGTGGCAAGAGATGACCATCTGGGAAACGGTTGTGCTCTCTCAAGGGCCGGAGTTTTATCGAAAAGCCCTGATCGATCTCGATCAGAAAACGCTGACGTCGCCGCAGATGGTGCAGGTGTTCGAGATTGTCCGCAAGATCCAGACTTACTTCGACAAGGGTGCCACTGGCCGCGACTGGAATCTCGCGACGGCCATGGTAATCAACGGATCGGGCGGAATGCAGTTCATGGGCGATTGGGCGAAAGGCGAGTTTGCGAATGCGAACAAGACGTCGGACGTGGACTATGTTTGCGCGCCCGCGCCAGGCACCTCGAATGCCTTCACCTACACCGTCGACGCATTCGTGTTCTTCCAGCAGAACGGCAAAAAGGACGCAACGCCGGGTCAGCTTGCGCTTGCCAAGACGATCATGTCGCCGGATTTCCAGCAGCAGTTCAGTCTCTACAAAGGCTCGATCCCCGTCCGGCTGGATGTGCCCATGGACAAGTTCGACGGCTGCGCGAAGAAATCACGCGCGGATGAGCAGGCGACGATCAAATCGGGCGGGTTCCTGCCGTCGTTGGCGTTTGGTGAGCTTCAGTCGTCCGTTACCGCGGGCGCGATTACCGACTCCGTGACGAATTTCATGAACTCCACCGAGGACCCGCAAGAAGGGGCGCGCAAGCTTGCCGCTGCTGCAAAGGTCAAATAGGCGGCACGGCATCGGGAACGCCTGGGTGCTGGCGGATGTATGAAGACGCATGCCTTCATTCAAGGTGCAGTGTCCCAGGTGGTATAGCGCTGGAACGATGCTGAAAAAGAGGGAAGGTGTCGCCCAGCGCGTGCGCGGAATCGAATATCGTTCGTCGATATAAGGATATTGAAAAAAATTCGAAAGAGATCCCGCGTGAAAAATCGCGAGAATAGACAGGAAAAAGCACCCTGAGTATTGGGTGAAAACCAATGCTCGCGTGGCTTTGTGGCCCAGTCGAGCGCGTTGCAAGACCGTTGTCGCGTGCGCACGACACACCTTACACACATTCTCCAAATCCCCTTACAGTCACGTTCGTTTCGCGTACGTGCATTGCATATCCGCTGGTCGAACGCAGCGCGGCGGCAATGGCATGGCGATTCGCAACTGTCTGCAAACTGGAGAATGAATTGAACAAGAAAATACTGGCCACCGCTATCCTGGCCGGCTTTGCTGGTGTCGCCCACGCGCAAAGCAGCGTCACGCTGTACGGCCTGGTCGACGCAGGTATCACGTATGTCAACCACGCCAACGCCAAGGCACAAGACCTCATCCAGTACGGTGACGGTGTCGCTCAGGGCAGCCGTTGGGGCCTGAAGGGTTCGGAAGATCTCGGTGGTGGTCTGAAGGCTATTTTCACGTTGGAAAACGGCTTTAATTCCGGCACCGGTGCGTTGGGACAAGGTGGTGCGCTGTTCGGCCGTCAAGCCTTCGTCGGCCTGACGAAAGACGGTATCGGCTCGCTAACGTTGGGTCGTCAATACTCGTTCTCGACCGACTACCTGGGCGGCTCCTACACCAACGGTGGCCAGACCGTCGCGGGTAACTACGGTTTCCACATCAACGACGTCGACCAGCTCACGTCGAGCCGTATCAACAACTCGGTCAAGTTCAACAGCGCAAACTTCGCAGGCCTGACGTTCGGCGCGATGTACGGCTTCTCGAACGAAGCGGGCGCATTTGCGGGCGCACCGGGCACGGGCGGCTCGTCGTCGACGTACAGCTTCGGCCTGAACTACGTGAACGGTCCGTTCGGTATCGGCGCAGCGTACACGGACATCCGCTTCCCGGGTTCGGCAGCACCGGCCTTCTCGACGACGTTGGCCAATGCATCGGCCCTGACGGGCACGAGCGTGGCAAAGGACCTGGCTACGGCCGGCGTCGGCGCCAAATACTCGCTCGGCGCGGCGACCGTCTGGGCGTTGTGGACGCACACGAACATCGAGCAGTTGACGGGTCACATGACCACGTTCAACGCCTACGAAGCAGGCGGCAAGTACCTGTTCACTCCGGCGCTGACGGGCGCGCTGGGCTACACGTACATGCAGGCGAAGGATCAGACCAACGGTCACTGGAACCAGGTTGACGCAAGCGTCGACTACGCACTGAGCAAGCGCACTGATGTGTACCTGCTCGGCATCTATCAGGATGCTTCGGGTAAGACCGCGAAGAATGCTGACCTGCAAGCGCAGATTGGTTCGAGCGCGAGCAGCTACCTGCCCGCTGCTGGCGCGGACACGCAACTCGCCGTTCGCGTCGGCATTCGTCATAAGTTCTAACGAAGACTCACATCGTTATTCGCGAGCAGCCGTTGCGGGCGCACGATGACGAAAGGCAATCGGGGGCACCCGATTGCCTGCTGAGCGCGGCTGCGATGCGGTACTTTCTCAATCGCTTTCTTAGTCGTTCTCGCAGACGTACCGAGAAAGGCGCGGCATTTAAATTTTCACAGAGGCGAATGCGGCCACACTTCGGGACTGCGCGCACGTGATTGATCTATCCAGGCTGGCTTGCTAGTCTTGCAGAGACTACCTGGGGACAATTTGATGCGTTACTCAAACGAAGAACACGATGCCTACGCGAGGATATTCGAGCGCGACGGCATGGTCATCCTGAAGCAGCACTTCCGGGCAGAAACGCTCGCAGCGTGGCGGCAAGCCTTCGACGGCATCCTTGCCCAAAAACTGCACGAAAACACAACCGCTGTGCGCGGTGCCAACAGACACTACATTACGCTGCCATTTGCCGGCGTCTTTGCGGACGAGAGCGTGTTCTGCGACCCTGACGTGCTGGCAATTGTCGAACGGGTGGCCGGTGAAGACCCGGTCATGTGCCAGCTTGCGACCGACACGCCACTGCGCGGATCCACGTATCAGGACGTGCATCGCGATACCCCGGCCCTGTTCGATAATCAGCCTGAAACGCCGTCGTTTCAACTCGCGGTAAATTTTCCTCTTTGCGATGTGACTGCCGATAACGGACCGTTCGAAACGACCCTCGGCACGCACAGGATGAATTCGGAAGAGGCTCTAGAGGCGTATCGGGCTGGGCGAATTCCATTACACAGCATTCCTATGCAACTCGGCGACGTCATGATTCGTGACGTGAGAGCATTGCATCGGGGTACACCCAATCACACTGATATACCGCGTCCCATGGTCGTCATCGGGTACAGCAGAAGCTGGTATTTCAGGCCGGAAGTTCATATCGACGTCCCGCGCGACGTGTACCAGCAACTCGGCGCACGAGCAAAGCGCTTGCTGCGATATATGCCGCAGGTCGACGAAGCTGGTGCGATCCAGAACGGCGAGAGTTACCTCAAATTCGCTTACTGAATGGCAGCACCGCGCGTGGGTAGATCGGCTTCACTTTAGTGGCTGGCGGGATCGGCAAGCGGTTTTTTGTAGCCCTGCCGGGCCAGCAGTTTCCACGCGTCGTTCTGTTTCTGCCAGACCATCAACACGTCGAAATCCACTTCAACGAGCTTGCCGGCCGACTCCGTTGTGCCTGAAAAATGATCGCGCACGACGGCGTTGTCGCCGGTCACTGTCGTCACCGTATGGCTCAGGTCGATACGCTTGTAGCGTGTCTGGCCGCTGACGATGGTGTCGATAAACGCACCCTGGTCCTGGACGCGACCATTTGAATGGCCGTAGGTGAGCGTGTCGGCGGTAAGGTCTTTCATTGCCTGCGCGTCGCCTGCGATCATGGCGGCGCTGAGGCGGTTCGTCGCGTCGTTGACGGCTGTTTCATCTGCGGCATTGGCCCATGCCGCCGAGCAGACGAGGCCGGTCGCGAGAAACAGAATCAGTTTCTTCATGTTGATCAGATCCTTTCGGTTGAGTCTGTTGCGAGTGACCGCGTCAGTACCATGCGTTTGATATCGCCGACCACGAATACGTAGCAAAGCACTGCGACCACTGCGTTCGCGCCGATGAAAACCAGCGCGGAGTTGAACGAGCCCGAGCGCTGTACGAGATAGCCGATGATGATAGGCGTGGTGATGCTCGACAGGTTGCCAAACGCATTGAAGAGCGAAGCGCAGACGCCGCCGGCTTCCACTGGCGCCGTATCTGATACGACTGCCCAGCCGAGCGCACCGATGCCCTTGCCGAAAAATGCGCCTGCCATGATGGCGACGACCAGCACTTCCGAATCGACGTAGTTGCAGGCAATCATGCAGGTGGACAGCAGCATGCCGAATACGATGGGTGTTTTGCGCGCCATGCTGGCACTGCAGCCACGTTTGAGCATTGCGTCCGAAATCACGCCGCCCAGTACGCCGCCGAGAAAACCGCAGATCGCCGGAATCGAGGTCACGAAGCCGGCTTTCAGGATCGACATGTGCCTTTGCTGCACGAGATAGATCGGAAACCAGGTGAGGAAAAAATAGGTGAGGGCGTTTATGCAGTACTGCGCAATAAAAATGCCAAGCAACATGCGGCTCCCGAGCATCTCGCGAATCGATGCGCCGAGCGCGACTTTGGCGGGTTGGTGTGCCTTCGCACCGGCGTCGGCTTCGCGGGTTTCGAGGTCGACAAGGGCGCCGCCCGCTTCGATAAAGCGCAATTCCGCGGCGTTCGCGCCGGGATGGTCCTTCGGCGCGTAAATGGTCTTCAGCCAGATGCCGGTCATCAGGATGCCTAATGCACCCATCGCATAGAACACGGAGGGCCAGCCGAACGCATGCACGAGCCATCCCATGATCGGGGTGAAGAGCACTGCGGCAAAGTATTGCGAGGCGTTGAAGATGGCCGCCGCTGTGCCGCGTTCAGAACGCGGGAACCAGGATGACGTGAGGCGACTGTTGCCGGGGAAAGCGGGCGCTTCGGCGAGACCCATCGCAAAGCGCAGACAGAACACGACCGCGATGGCGGTGGCTGCCGTCAATCCTGCCGTGAGACCTTGCGCGAACGTGAAGATCGACCATGCGAACAGGCTGACCGCGTAGACCCGTTTGGTGCCGAAGCGATCCAGCAGGCGCCCTCCGGGCAACTGCCCGATTACATAGGCCCAACCGAACGAGGAGAACACGTAGCCCATGGTCACCGGCGTCAACCCCAGCGCGCGCTGCATTGCGCTGCCGGCGATCGACAGGCTGGCGCGGTCTGCGTAGTTGATCGTCGTGACGGTGAACAGAATGAAGAGAATCAGCCAGCGCACACGCGTAGCGCGCTCGTTGCGAACCGGCATTGCAACGGACGTCAGGTTGATGACAGCGGGTCGTGCTCCTGATACGCGCAACGGCTGGCGGGATGAGGCTCGTCGCGCCGCTTCGTCTATGTGATCCACAGCGTCTCCTCGGTGATCACTCAAAGTTATGTGTCATCGTATAACAGAGGATGTAATCGCGCTGAGGTGATGGCATGAATACGGGGTAAACCACTAATGATTCGGCGCCGATTGAGCGCTTATAGCGGATGCATCGGACGACAAACGTCGTCATCGGCATCGGTCATCGTATGAGTGTGCGGCAACCGAAGGACTAACGCGGCGCGTGCATCAAGCAGCCGGGAGCTCGAAATAAAACCGCGCCCCAGCGTGAATCGACTCGTTGTCGGCCGCGATGTGACCTCCGTGGGCTTCGATGATCGAGCGGCAGATAGGCAGGCCCATCCCCATGCCGTCTGGCTTGGTAGTGAAGAAACTTTCGAAGAGGCGCTGGAGATGATCGGGGGCAATGCCGGGGCCGCTGTCCTCGACCGCGCAACGCAGAGTCGTGACATCCGGCACGATCGTGCGGATCGTGATTCTGCGCTCCTCGCTGCATGCCTGTTCCATCGCCTGCATGGCATTGACGGCCAGGTTGACGATGACCTGCTGCAACTGCACGCGATCCGCTAGCACCCGTGGCGCGCCCGGAGCCGGGTGATGCAATACCGCGACCCCGCGCATCTGCACTTCATGACGCAGAAATACGAGTACGCCGTCGATCAGTTCATCCAGCCACACCAGTCGGTGCTCGGGCGTCTGCCGGGTCGCCATGCCGCGAATACGGCTGACGATATCCACGGCGCGGCGCGCGTCGGCAACCATGCGGGTGTTCGCCCCACGCGCCTCTGCGAAATCCGGCTCTGGCCTGCCGAGCCAGCGTTGCGCGGCCTGACCGTTGGTCACGATCGCGGCCAGCGGCTGATTCAACTCGTGAGCAATCGAGGCAGTCAGCTCACCCAGCACAGAGATACGCGCGGCGTGTGCAAAATCCGCCTGCAACCGTTCCAGCATCTCCTGCGCGTGAATGCGTTCGGTCAGGTCGACCAGACTGATCAGGCCGATACCCAGATCGTTGGCCGTGCGCGGACGTGCTACGGAAAACTGAACGTTGATGATCCGGCCATCAAGCGTCGGCATGCGGGTCGTTTCCTCGAAGTGATCCTCGCCGCGATAGCGGCTTTCGAGAACCCGCCGGAGCGTGCCGGGACTCTCCCGCCAGATCCATGACAGCGGGCCGATCAGCTCGCTTCGATCGCGCGCTCCAAACATCGTGACCGCGTAATTGTTGACCTCTTCGATGGCGAGTATCGCCCGGGCGCGGTCCAGCCACTCGGGGTTCGCATCGATGTACGTCGAGAGGTTTTCCACGCCCTGCGCCCGCAGCTCCATCATCATCGCCATGAGAGGCAGGGCGTCCACTTGCCACAGGCCCACCGGCATATCGCGAAAGAGGCTGCGGTAGCGCTGTTCGCTGCGTTCCAGCGCAGCGTGAGCCTGCTGGCGCACGGTCACATCCATCAGTGCTCCTACCAACCGCAACCGCTCGGGTTCGTCCACGACGACGTGGGCCACTGCGTGCAGATGTTTGATCGCTCCGTCCGGCATCGATAGCCGATACTCAATGTCGAAGCCCCGCCTGTCGTTCACCGCTTCCGCGATGACCCGTTGGACCAGCGGGGCGTCCTCGGGATGGGTACGAGCGAGCAGCAGTTCGATCGTGGGGCGGGTATCCGGGTCGTAACCAAGGATCCGGAAGCACTCCTCGGACCAGGTGATCTCCGCGCTCGCGACATGCCAGTCGAAGCTTCCCATGTGGCTAAGCTGTTGCGCGTCCGCCAGCAACGCTTCGGCATGCTTAAGATCAGCATAAAGACGTGCGTTCTCAAGCGAAATTGCCGCCTGAGAGGCCAGCAGCTGGAGCGCGGCAATGCGCGCGGGTGTGAAGACCTGTGCGGCCAGGCAGTTTTCGAGGTACAGGACACCGATCAGCTTCGTGTGCTTGATGAGCGGTAGGCAGAGCACTGACTGGCACTGGCGGCGCCCGATGTACTCGTCGTCGGAGAACGGACTCGGATCCGCAGCGTCGTCCAGCAAGACGCTCTCGCGGGTCCGGAGAACGTAGCGCAATACCGACTCGGGGAGTTCCTCAGGCGTCAGACGCGTGCGCGGAAGGCGCACCTCCACTGCGTCGCGCAGCATGATTGCTTCCGCCTCGATGCGCCAACTGTCAGCCCATGGCAGGACCAGCAAACCGCGATCGGCGCCGGCATGTTCGATCGCCAGAACCATCAGCGTATGAATCAGTTCATTGAGGTCGACGCCGTTGAAGATCGCCTGCGATACCTTGACCACCGTTGCCAGATCGAGTTGGTCTGCCGAAGTCGCAACGATGCTGTCCTCATGCGATGGTTTGCGTAGTAGTTGCGGATAAAGGTGTTCGAGTTGCCGCACCTTGCCATCCGCGCCCCAGCGTTCGTAGCATGAACGCGCGTTGCGCAAGTAGGTGTCGGCGATCGTGTCGTAGCCGCGCGCCAGATAGAATCGCGCGGCGAGTTCGTGCGCTATGCCTTCGTTCTGAATGAAGCCGTGCTCGCGGGCAGATCGTATCGCTTCCTCATAAGCGCGCATGGCCTCGAGATCCCGGCTCTCGATACGAGCGATTTCCGCGGATATCAGCGCATGGCGGTTGCGGTAGTTATCGGGGCAGTTATCGGCCCACAGTTCGTACTTCTTGAGGTCCGCGCGGAGGATGAGCTCATACTCTTGCTGCTGTTCCGCTGATGCATCTGGATAGAGCGCCGTGAGCGTGAGAGCGTGAAAGAAATGGAACGTCGCCTCGATCGGCATCCCCATCGCGGGACCAAGCACGGACTCTGCCTGTACTGCACTTTCCAGCGCCTCTGCGTACCGTCCACCGAGGAACGCGAGCATCTGCTTCATGATGTGATAGAAGACGATGCCGCAGCCGAAGCTCGCCTTGACGATATCCGCGAAACAGGCTGCTTCGTCGAACGTGCTGTCTTCGAGCGTCAACGGGTTCGTCACGCTACCCTGCAGGCTGGCGATGAATTGCTGCTCGAGTCGCACCGTTTCGCATACGGCCTGGTTGCGGCTCTGCCGTGCAAATGCTGCATATTTCGCCGACACCGTCCGCACATCCTCGAGCACATCGCCTTTCTCTATCAATTGCCAGAGCGTTTCGAACGCAAGGTAACCCGTAAACACGAGGTCGCCCACTTCGAGGCAGGCGTGGATAGCGCGCTCCAGGATCGGCAGGTCGGTCGCGATATGGCTGCGCCAGAAGTTGATGTGGTCACCATGCAGATGAAGCAGTTTCCCCCGCAAACGCTGATTGTTGAACTTCTCATTCAGCAGCAGGGACATTTCGGAGAACTGCACGCCGCTGGCAATTTCTCCCATCAGCGAAACCAGCATGACCGCGTAGTTGCCGTAAACGTAGCTCGACTGATCGGTATTGCCGTGTCGCAGCGAGAGGTTGACGGCCTTCAGGGTAATGAGCGGAAAGAGCGCGGGCCACCCGATATACGCACAGGGCATGGCTTCGACGAGCAGGTCGACAATCGCCCGCGTGGCGGGATCTCGCGCCGCGGGTGCATCGAGAAGTTCGGCGATGGCGCGGCCAGCAAGGTTGACTGGGACATCGCGAAACTCGGCGTCCACCGCAGCGTGAATCGCTTCGTCGGATTGGGGAATGGTTACACCGAAATCTCGAAGCGCGTCGAGCGCGACAGCGAAGCTATCGTCATATTTCCCGGCGACCTGGTAGAGCTTCATGCGCAGGCTATACACCTTGGCACGATCGAGATTCAAACGCGCGCGTCCGAGGATCCTGTCGAACAGCGCATCCGCGGTGGCGAAGTTGCCAACCAGATATTCACACTCGGAGAACGCGAGATAGAGTTCGAATGTCTCCTCGTAGCACCGGGTCCACGCGTCCGACGACAGCAGGCCGGCGGCCTGCGTCAGATAGTTGCAGGCAGAACCGTAGGCCGTCGAATTCATGGCCCGTTTGCCCGCCCGCAGGTTCAGCGTGACGACCCGTTCGCGCTCGTCCTGCTGCGCAATGAGCGCTGCGCCGCGATTGAGATGGTTCACGATATCGAAGATCGCTTCTTCGATGTCTCCCGGCGCGGTTCGCTCGGCGAGCAGGCGGCCAATCTGAAGATGCACGGCCGCACGCTCGCTGGGAGGGATAAGTGCATAGGCGGCTTCCTGGATACGATCATGCACGAACGCGTAGGCATTCTCCCTACGAAACACGAGCCCCGCCCGCACCGCTTCCCACAGTTTCTCGTGAGTCTTCTGCTCGGGTTCGCCATTGACCAGTGTGACCGTGGCGATCTCGGCGATGTTGCCCAGGCACGCGAGTTGTCCCAGCGCAATCCGCGTCGTGTCGGGTAGCCGGCCCAGTTTTGCGGCCATGAGATCGGCGACGTTCTCGGTAAAACCCTTCGCACGGATACGCTGCAGATCCCAGTTCCACATCAGGGTGCGGTGATCGAACGCGAGCAGCGCTTCGTCCGCGAGTGCCATCAGGAACTGGATCGAAAAGAAAGGATTGCCACCGGTTTTCTCATGCACCAGTTGCGCGAGTGGTTGTGCCGTTGCACGGTCGCAGTGAAGCGAATCGGCAACCAGTTGTCCTATGTGTTCAGGCATGAGCGACTCGAGCGCCGTTTCCTGGACATTGCCTCCAGCGTCGCGAATCAGTTTCAGTGTGCGCGTGAGGGGATGTGAGGGACCGACCTCGTTGTCGCGATAGGCACCCACCAGCAGCAGGTGCCGGATATCGGGGTGAGAGACGAGGTGTTCGAGCAGGTCGAGCGTGGCGGTGTCCAGCCATTGCAGATCATCGACGAACAGCGCGAGCGGATGCTGCGCCGAGGCGAACACGCCGATGAACCTGCGAAACACGATCTGGAAGCGGTTCTGTGCGTCTTGCGGCGGCAGCGTGGGCACGGGCGGCTGCTCGCCGATGATCAGTGCCAGCTCCGGGATCAGATTGATCATCAGCTGTCCGTTTGAACCCAGTGCTTCGAGCAGCGCCTGGCGCCACGGCACGACCTCTGCCTCGCTCCTGCTCAGCAGGTTGCGCACCAGTGACTGGAAAGCCTGTGCAAGCGTGACGTAAGGAATGTCGCGCTTGTACTGATCGAACTTGCCGGCGGCAAAGAGGCCTCGTGGCGGAACCAGCACCTTGTGCAGCTCATTGACGACGGAGGACTTGCCGATACCTGCATAGCCAGAGATCAGCACCATTTCAGTCGTGCCGCATTGCACCACGCGGTCGAAGGCGGCGAGCAGCGCTTCGATCTGTGGCTCACGTCCATAGAGCGTTTCGGGAATCAGCAGGCGGTCGGAGGCATCGTGCATCGCCAGCGGGAAAGGATCGATGCGTTGATGGGTACGCCATGCGGAAAGACAGGTCCGCAGGTCCGCCTCGACGCCTGCCGCCGTCTGGTAGCGATTCTCGGCGGTCTTGGCCAGCAGCTTCAGCACGATCTCTTCGACGGGCGTGGGAATGCCGCTGACACGTTCGCCAGGCGGTACCGGCTTGCGCGCGATATGGCAATGGATCCAGCCCATCGCGTCGGTTGCCGTGAATGGCAGGGTGCCTGTAAGCATCTCGTACAACGTGACGCCGAGCGAATAGAGATCGCTGCGGGCGTCGATGGACCGGTTCATGCGGCCGGTCTGCTCGGGCGGCATATAGGCGAACGTTCCTGCCATCACTTCCGGTGGCGTGGGTGGCTGGCGTTCGTTGGGCAGCAGCGTTGCAATGCCAAAGCCGGTTAGCCGAACGTTGCCGTCAGCATCGACGAGCACATTGGATGGTTTGATGTCCTTGTGAATGAGGCCGCATCGATGCATGTGGCCGATCGACCCTGCCAGGTTCGTGGCGAGGGAGAGGAAGCGCGCCAGTTCGAGCGGGCGACCGGGCGTGCCGGTAAGGGGCTCGCCGCCGTTGTCATCGAGGATGAGAGCTGGCGGCGTATGGTGGCCATGGAGCGCGAGTGGTCGAGCCGCCCAGCTGGAATCGAGCTGGCCCGCGAGGGCATATTCGTGTTCGAGGCGCGCGATACATCTGGGCGCGCCGCTGGCTGCCACGAGCACAAGTACGGAAACCGAATTGCCAGGCGGGCGCGCGCGATAGAGCGAGAAGTCCCCGTCTTCGCGCAGCGGTTCGAGTTTGCATCCAGTGATATCCATGGTCTCTGTTATCTCGCAGCGTGCGCCGTTCAGCGCCGATTCTGCACGCTTTTGAGTGGCTTGGCTATTGTCTTGCCGCCGCCGATACCGGATACCAGAAACGTGCGGAGGACACACCCCGTTTCGTACGGAAACATCCCTGATGAGAGCGAGAGAGAGGCAGGGTGGCGCGAGCGCGCACGTGATGATTCGTGCAGACGCGTGCGATGAAGTGACGTTTGGAGTGGAGCGACGCCATGTGGGCCAGAGTGGCCGCAGGCTGTTTGTTATGTGACGTCGGCTTCTGCCGCAAACAAGTTCATCTTTGCGAACAGCCCGATGCCGTACGTAGACGGCATCGCGGCAAGCGGGTAGGTCGTCAATGCCTGCAGGTTTTCCGCACAACGCTAACAGATAATCGTTTCGGACCAGCAGAACGACGGCATGTGAGATCTGCCGCGTGACGACGAAAGGCGAAGTGTTGAAACTCTCAGCTACGCGCGGATCGTGCCGTGACTGATCACCGCGCGAAAATACCGTTGGCGTTACTGAGCGATCTCGCGCATGCCGGGTGTCTCCAGGAGCATGTGCCTCGCGCTCAGTGACCGGTTTCCCGCATGATCAGGTTATTCTTGACGCTGCTGACACCGGCTACGCCGGTCGCAGTGTCGGCCGCACGCTGGATCTGATCGTTGCTTGGCACGGTGCCGTCGAGCGTAACCACACCTGCCTTCGCGAGAACGGTGATGCCCGACGATTCGAGATTTTTCGTGTGGGTCAAGGCGCGACGCACGGCCATCTCAAGCTTGTGATTTTGCGTGTGCAACGCTTTTTTAGACGCTCGCGCTGTGCTGTCAGTGGCCGCGTCGGTTGTTTGGGCACTTGCATGCGTGGTTCCAATCAGTGTGGCGGTAGCCAGCAGAACAGTCGTGATATTTTTTAGCGTTTTCATCGGAATCTCCTTAGGGAAAAAACGGTTCATCGGTGTCGATCAGACCAGCTTGATCTGAACGTCGATATTGCCACGGATCGCCTTGGAATACGGGCAGTTCTGATGCGCGGCGTCCACCAGTGCCTGAGCGACATCATGCTCCAGACCGGGAAGGCTGATATTCAGACGAGCCTGGAGGAAGAATGCGTCCTCCGTCTTGCCCAGATCTACCTCGGCGTCGACAGCTACGTCAACGGGCAGGGATAGTTTCATTTTTACGGCCGCCAACCCCATCGCCCCGATAAAACAGGCAGACCAACCGGCGCCAAACAATTGCTCAGGATTGGTGCCGTCGCCCGCACTGCCGGGCAACGAAAGTGCAATGTCGAGTCGGCCGTCGGCGCTGCGCGATGCACCATTCCGGCCTCCGGTTGTGTGAGTCTTGCCGGTGTATATGACTTTCTCGAGTTGGGTCATGATGGAATCCGTATTAAAGGCACCGTGTGTTTGAAACTGAGGGTGGCTATGAACCTAATCGACTCATCTGCCCGGTACTGAGAATAGGCGGCGTGGCGCCGGGCCTGCAACATATCTTCGTGTCGATCCGATATACCGAGGTATGACATATAAAGGGTAATAAGACATGGGAATTAAAGCAGGACGGTCTGGTTTGCGCCGAATGGATCAGGGAGCAAACCGCGTGAAGACAAGATCGTGGTTTTTGACGTTGGCTTGATGGCATGCAAAGCAGGTCTGATGCTGCGCCAGATCAGTGGGTTTGCCATTTATGAATCGACCGAATCCCCAGCCGCCTGTGGCCGCGTATTTTTTGGCGTCTTTAACCATGACTTGCACCGTGGTGGGCGATCCGGGTACAGAGGCGGGCCCGAATTCGGTGGAGCGAACGCGCTTATAGGCGAGTTTGACGAAGACGGTTCCGTCAGGAAAGGGCCGCGTCGCTGCCTGGATCGCCCTCGCAGCGACAGGGTTGCCGAGAACGGCACGCAGCTCGTTCAATGGCGCGGCTTCCTCGGCGGGCGCCATGAGTTCCCATTGCCGGTAGCCGCTGGGGATGGTGACCCCGTAGATTGGCGACGCATCTGCGGCATGAGAGTCGCCAGATGATGAAGGCGTCGCGGCCATGACCGACGCCGCCGCAAAGGCCAGCAGTAAGCCGCCGGGTATGTTCCGTTTCATGACTGGATACCTCGAGAGCGATTTGTGGTGACTTCCAGGCGCGGCCCGGCTTGTGCAAACGATTACTACGCTAGCAGCAGTATCGATCCAAAAGGCGTCGGTCGTCCGCATGGGTATACGCACGTATAAATGGCACACGCGTAAGCACTGGCCTCGGCACCGGTATGTATCATTCCTATTCGATCTGCGTGCACGTATGCTCAACTCATCGCTAGTGCGGTATGTAAGTCGCATGCTGGCGACTGCACCCAAACCTCAATTGGAGAGATAGCAATGTCGGACAAGATCGACCCGGGCCGTCGCGGCTTTCTGGGTACTGCGGCCATGACCCTGGCCGCAGCCCAGTTTGGCGTGATTGGCTCTGCACGCGCGCAATCCACAACGGACAAGCTGGCGAGTCTGCCCACCATCAAACCGGGTACAAACACGTCGTTCGCGTCGTTGAAGCAGATCAATGCGGGAGTCCTGAATGTCGGATACGCCGAGGCCGGTCCCGCAAATGGCCCGGCGGTGATCCTGCTACACGGCTGGCCTTACGATATTCATAGCTATGCCGATGTGGCGCCAATGCTCGCTTCGGCCGGCTACCGGGTGATCGTCCCCTATCTGCGCGGTCATGGCACGACGCGCTTTCTCTCGGATGCCACGATGCGCAACGGACAGCAGGCCGCTGTTGCCGTCGACATCATCGCGTTGATGGATGCGCTCAAGATCGATAAGGCGACCGTCGCAGGGTATGACTGGGGAGCGCGAACCGCCTGCATTCTCGCGGCGCTGTGGCCCGAGCGGTGCACCGGTCTGGTCTCCGTCAGCGGCTACCTGATCACCAATCTTGAAGCCACCAAAATGCCGCTGCCACCGAAGGCCGAGTATGCATGGTGGTATCAGTACTATTTCGCCACTGAACATGGCGAAGTGGGTTACGCCAAATACAAGGACGACTTTGCCAAACTCATCTGGCAGATCGCCTCGCCGAAATGGGCCTTCGACGACGCCACGTTCAATCGCACCGCGGCTGCCTTCGATAATCCGGACTACGTTGCCATCGTGATTCACAACTACCGCTGGCGGCAGAGCCTCGCGGCTGGCGAACCAAAGTACGACGCACTGGAAAACCGGCTGTTTGCCGGCCCGCTTATCAGCGTGCCGACGATCACCATGGAAGGTGATGTCAACGGTGCGCCGCATCCCGATCCGGCTTCGTATGCCAAGAAGTTTTCGGGCAAGTATTCGCACAAGCTGGTTCAGGGTGCCGGCCACAATCTTCCCCAGGAAGCACCTCAGGCTTTTGCCGAAGCCGTCATTGAAGTGGCTGGCTAGCGCCAGACCCAACCGATCATCCCCAACAGTCCTTACTATTTGCGGAGCACCTTATGAGTCACCACGACGTCTATGCCAGGCTGAAAGAACTCGACATTGAATTGCCGAGCGCCGGCGCCCCCGCCGCCGCGTATGTGATGAGCGTACAGAGCGGAAACACGGTTTATCTGTCCGGTCATCTCGCCAAAAAAGACGGCAAGGTGTGGGTCGGGAAACTGGGCGATGCGCTGACAACCGAAGACGGGCATCGCGCCGCGCGTGCAGCCGCGATCGATCTGTTCGCAACGCTGCATGGGAACATCGGCGATCTGAATCGGGTCACGCGAGTGGTAAAGGTGGTCAGCCTCGTCAATTCAACTCACGATTTCGTTGAGCAGCATCTGGTGACGAACGGCGCCTCTGACCTTATCGCCGACGTATTTGGTGAAGTCGGCAGACACGCGCGCTCGGCATTTGGCGTGGCGCAGATTCCGTTGGGTGCGTGCGTCGAGATCGAGATGGTTGTCGAAGTGAACTGACGCTGGGAGCGCCGTTGAAGATGGACATAACGCCAGCGGGGTATTCATAAGGCTGGCGTTGTCGTGTTAGCGCTGTATGATAGCTATGGCATACAGGTGGACGCGTAATACACAAGACCGGTGCGGCGTCGATGGTGAGATCTCATATCCGCCGTTCGTGCTGGATGCACTTAGTGGGGCACGTGGCCGGCAATCTCTGCGACGCGAAGCAGGAACAGGACATCATCCAACGGCTTGGTAAAGAACCCGACGGCACCGTTCGCGAGGGTCTTCTCCGCCATGTCCGGGGTTGCATGAGCGGTAACAAAAATGGCCCGGATATCGGATCTCTGCTCGGTTAGCTTCCTGACTAGCGTGAAGCCGTCCATCTCGGGCATCTGAACGTCTGCGATGACGAGGGACAACTCGCGCTCATCGAGATCCTCCAGAAATTCGCCACCGGAAGCGTAAGTGGATACGCTCCATCCGCATGATCTCAGCAGACTGGCTATTGCAAGCCTGACAGACTCATCATCGTCAACCACGGCGATAACGGCAGAACGCGAGTGTAGTGTCATTTTTTAGGGGCCCACGCGAAGAGGATTTTCAGCGACTACGTTGGTCGCAACCCGAACGTATCTTTGCTTGAGTTCTGCAGCAATAATACGTTCGCGTTATACGCATCGTGCGAATGCTATCTTGAAAACCTCTTCATAGCGGATCGAATTGCTGATATCTCATGCACTGGGCGGCTGTTCATATAACGGGCTGTTGCTCGCAAAGCAACCCGCCGTGAACATAGTTGCTCTTGCTCCGCTTGCCCTGGTCGGAGAACATAGCCGATGCGTGAGATGGCGAGCACTCGTCCTGCTGGACGCGCTCTGCTTGATTCACGTGTGACGCAGTCCGAAGAATTGAGGGATGTGATGTGCTTGTATATCCGGTCAAAGCGAAATCAAATAAATATAAAAATCACCGGGAAGTCTATAAAAAAGTCATAGCGATTGTCTGCGTCAAAGACAAAGGCACGCTTTAGAAGGGGGCTAGCCGACCCCTGCTTCGCCTGCGACTTAAGCCGCCTGGTCGGTTGCGACACGATCCATGATGGTAAGGGAAGGACATGCTGAGTACGCTATCTGAGGAAATCACGAGAGATCTGCACGGGGAAATGTCGAACGATCTTTCGAATGCGGCATTGCCTCTTCAGGAGTTTTTGCATCTTGCCGTCAAGATCGCACTGGCGGTTGCTTCGGCACACGCCCGAAATCTCGTCCACGGGAGGCTGACGCCGCACAACATCATGATCCTGCAGGGACGTCACCGTGTGTGGTTGACGGGATTTCATCCAGTTCTGAACGCCGATATTGACACGCTATCCACGGCGGACGTTTTGGAATCGCAGCTTGAACCTGAGCTATTGCAATACATCGCACCGGAGGCGGCCGGTCGTATCGATCGCGCAATCGACTACCGAACCGATCTTTACTCGCTCGGATGTATTTTCTATCGGTTGCTGGCCGGGCGCGTTCCTGTTCCAGATTTAACGTCCGGTGAAAATGCGCCCGTATCTATCGGCCGGTGGCCGACCGATCACGCGGAACTGTCTGCCACTTATCCCGAGCGGCTGGTAGCGATCATTTTCCGCCTGATGGCGCGGCAACCGGAGGAGCGCTACAGGTCAGCAGCAGATGTCGTGACGGACTTGCTCACTTGCGATGCGCAAGGAGCATTCAATGCGCCTTGTGCAAAGCTGGCGCGTGCGCAATCCGTGCTGGATGCGTCGGATCTGCTGCTGCATCGCGACCACGAAGTCGCCGCGCTTCATCGCGCGGTGCTTGAAGCCTCGATGGACGATTCGAACCGTCTGATCCTGCTCGAAGGACCGGCGGGCATAGGTAAGACAGCAGTGATTCGACACTTGCGGTCGCAACTATCCGACGTTGCCTATGAGTTTGCGATGGGAGCGTGCCAGCAGGCAGAGCGCACGACACCGTATGCGGGTCTGACTCGTGCGCTTTGTTATTTGCAGCGAAATATCCTTGGCTATCCTCCGCAGGAATTCCAGCAGATCCAGACGCGGATCAAGGACGCGCTGGCAGATGACGTATCGACGGTTGCACGGGTATTTCCGGCGTTGCAACCAAGCCTTGGTGTGTTCGAACCCAGCGCGACGTTTTCGATTCAAACGGAAAAGCGCCACTTTCTCAAGACAATGGCGCGACTTCTGGGCGCGTTCGCCACCCGGGGCCGACCGCTCATTGTGTTTCTGGACGACCTTCAATGGGTCGACGAGGACACCGTCGAAGTGCTGGAATACGCCATACGGCACGGAGCAAACAGATGCGTCTTGTTGATTGGCGCTCTGCAGTCCAATGAAACCTATCCCAAGCACGTGCAGGGAATGGCATTTCCGAGTGACGACTGGGTGCGGCGATTTCCGCTGGCCGCTTTATCGAGCGATGCCGTCAAGACGCTTCTGAAAACGCTGTTGACTGGTAACGTCGCTCAGATCGACGAACTGACCGACGTAGTACACGCGCAAACCGGCGGCAATCCACAGGTTGTGATGCAACTGTTGCGTTTCCTCATCGACGAGAATGTTCTGGACTACGACGAGGTTTCACGCGAATGGCGTGCAAACCTGGTGACGATGGCGCAGAGACAAGAGATTGCGCAATTCGCACCGGTCATGCGAATGCCGAAGATAGAACAGGCACCGGCACATCCAGCTGGCGAGCACGCGTTCGACGTACGTGCCGTGCTGCGGACGGCCCAGGCGTTGTCGAGCGAAATATGCTTCGTCAAACTGATTCGCGTGCTTCTCGACAACGCGCTGCAGTACGCGGGTTCCGATCGCGCCGTGCTGTGTCTGCTGCGTGATGGGGTCCTGAATGTCACGGCCCAGGCAACGTGTTCGCGCGGCGTGGTCGAGGTCAACATGGAGAGCGGGGCGGCCTTAGCGGAGGTTCTGCCTTCTTCCGTTGCGTACTCCACGCTCAGAACAAAAGAATCGCTCGTGCTTGAAGATGCAAGAGAGGACCCACACCATGGGCGCGATGCGTATATCGCGCAGTATCGGTGTCGCTCGGTGCTGTGCGTGCCGCTCATCAAGCAGGACACCCTCGCGGGATTGCTCTACATGGAGCATGGCCTGACAGCAGGCATTTTCACGACGAACAGGATACAGATGCTCGAAGTACTGGCTTCGCAAGCGGCCATCTCGCTTGAGAATGCAAGGCTCTATGAAGACCTGGCAACAGAAAACTTCATGCGTGCCGCCACTGAAAGCCATCTTCGTGAGACCCAGGAGAAACTCGACAAGGTGGCCAAGCTGACCGCCATGGGCCAACTGGTTGCCTCCATCGTGCACGAGGTCAGTCAGCCTTTGAGCGCGATCGGAACCTGCGCGCGGGCTGCATTGCGATGGCTCGATCGCGACATACCGGATCTGAAGGAAGCGCGAGGGATGCTGGAGCAGATATCGGCTGACAGTGTGAGGGCAGCCAGTATCGTGACCAGTCTGCGTGCCATGGCGAAAAAGTCACAGCCCCGTCTCGACAGGATGGACATCAATGAGGCGATACGTGAAGTGCTGGGATTGATCCAGGGACAGTTGCGCAGCGCCGGCGTCGTCGTGCGTGGAAATTATGGCTTGGCATGCCTGATCGTGAGAGGGGACCGGATTCTGCTGCAGCAGGTGCTGATGAATCTGGTGGTCAACGCGTGCGAGGCGATGAGCGAAATCGACGGCAGGGAAAGGATCATCGAAATCAAGACCCGGGTCGACAAAGACCATACGTTGTGGACCACGGTGTCGGACACAGGACCTGGCATTGCGTCCGAGTCGGCGCTGGCGCTGTTCGAGTCGTTTTACACCACGAAAGATTCGGGCATGGGCATGGGCCTTTCGATTTGTAAATCGATCGTCGAGGCGCACGGCGGCGATATCGTGGCGGACCTCACGGTGCGTAGCGGTGCCTGCTTTCGCTTTTCGGTGCCGCAATTGACGGGGAATGCTTCGTCTGCACGAGAAATGTGACGTTGCGGATAGCTCGATGGTCGACGCCTCGCGACCTATACTTTGTAGAGAGTCGGGTCGGAGCAATGGCTTTTTTCTGAGTGATCGCAGTAACCCGGACTTGCGAGGTCGGATGCAAACATCAGACGATAGACGCTCTGATTTTTTACATCACTTTATGTGGAGATTTCCCACGTAATTCGTTTGCGCCACATGGCTTGGCGACGCCATAATGGCAGCTAACGCTGCCGTCGCAGAACGGCTCAGCGCGTCTGGAAAAATCCGGGCTATAAAAAGCGGATCTTGCCGCATAGAATTAATGTTCAAAGGAGTACGAGATGATTTCGGGAGCGCTTTCGACTCCGCCTCACGGTAGCAACACCGGCAACGCGAACAATTCACCTGTGGTCTATATTCTGGACGACGACGAGTCCATGCGAATTGCGCTCAGTGGGCTGCTGCGTTCAGTTGGATTACGCGTTGAAGCATTCGAATCACCCAAGGATTTCCTTGCGTTTCCTAAATATCGCGGCCCGAGTTGTCTGATTCTCGACGTCAGGCTGCGCGGGGAGAGTGGTCTCACTTTCCAGCAGGAGATCGCGAAGACCGGGCTGCAGATTCCTGTTCTGTTCATCACCGGGCATGGCGACATCGAAATGTCCGTCAGGGCGATGAAAGCAGGCGCGCGCGATTTCTTTCCAAAACCCTTCCGCGATCAGGACATGCTGGACGCTGTCGCTGAGGCATTGAAGCACGATGTCGAGCGTATCGCGACAGAGGAGTCGCTCGCCGGCGTGCGTCACGCCTACGAAACCCTGACACCTCGCGAACGCGACGTGCTGGGATTTGTGCTGGCCGGTTTGATGAACAAGCAAATTGCGTCGGAAATGAATTTGAGCGAAATCACCGTAAAAATTCATCGTGGACAAATGATGAAAAAAATGGAGTCTCGTTCAGTTGCTGAGCTAGTGAGAAAAGCCGAGGCTATTCACGTGGCCCCGAGTTTCCCCAAGTCGCATTGAGCCGCCCGGCGTGAAAAGCGGTTTGTGAAAACGCAGCGCCGCCGAATATACACAAGTATGAGTCATGCAAACCAGCGTTTCGATTTTCACATCCGTTGGTAGCATGGCGTGGCGCTGTTGTTCAGATTAATGTTAATGAAAGACGGCACGCATCCAGCGGGTTTCAGGTGCACAGGAAGACACTGCGGGTAGCCCCGTATTGGTCTGCCCGTCTGTGCAGCGGGATTGAAAGTGCGAGGTTCGTGGCGTGCGTACCGCTCAGATCATTTCCATCGTGGACGACGATGAGGCCGTCTGCATAGCGACCTCTGCGCTGGTGCGCTCGCTAGGCTGGCAGGTCAACATTTTCGGATCGGCGGAGGCATTTGTGCAATCGGGGAAGATTGCCGACACTGCATGCCTCGTATCCGACGTGCGAATGCCGAATATGTCGGGCGTCGAAATGCGCGACCATCTCCTGCAACTCGGATACGCGCTCCCCACCATTTTCGTGACCGCGTTTCCGACCGCGAAGCTACGCGCGACCGTCATAAAGAGCGGTGCGCTTGCGCTTCTCGAGAAACCAGTGGATGCCGGCGAACTGGAACACTATTTGAGCCTGGCGTTAGGTCAACCGTAATCCGTTGACCCTGCGTACCGCTAATGGTCTGCGTGCAGGTGAAGCGGACTGAACGGCACGGTTTGATCGTCATTCGGGAGATCGGAAGAAGCCCATCCACCGCCTAAGGCGCCCACCAGCGCTACCGCCGTTTGTAGACGCCGCGTTTCGACCTGGACGTCGGCGATCTGGGCGGTCAACGCGGCGATCTGCGCGACGGTCACATTCAGATAGTTGTCGAGCCCACCTGTGTAGAGGGTCAAGGCGATGTTCTGTACCTTCACCGCAGCCTGCAGCGCCCGCTGCTGCTGTGTGGCTTCGGTGGCGAGTTTGTCTGTCAAAAGCAGTTGGTCTTCCACTTCGCGGAAAGCGTCGAGTACCACGGAGCGGTAGCGATCTGTCGTCTGTGTAAACACAGAGCGGCTCTGCTGCAATTCGGCTCTGCGCAAGCCTCCCTCGAAGAGGGGCAGCACGGCCGACGCACCAACGGCCCAGAGGCTATTCGATAAGGTTGCCAGAGCAAAGCCCGTGTCTTCGAAACCGCCCGAAGCGCTAAGGCGAATGTTCGGGTAGAACGCAGCGCGCGCCACGCCAATGGCGGCGTTGGCCGCTGCCATTGCTCGCTCGGCCTGGGCGATATCAGGCCGTCTTTGCAATAGTTCAGACGGAATGCCGACCGGTATCGTTGGGACTGCGACGGACGAGTCTGTTAAAGCCGGCAAGGTGAAGGTGGATGGATTCACGCCCGCCAGCACAGCAACCGCATGCATGAGAACGGCGCGTTGCGCCTCTACATCCGTGTCGGCGGCCTGAGCTGCTGCGAGCTGATTCTGGGCACGGGCGACATCGAGACCCGAGGAGATCTTGCCGGCCAGACGCATCTGCACGATCTCGACGGCCTTCTGATAAAGCGCAATGGCCTGGGTATAGACGGCGTGTTCCGCATCGAGGCCATGAATCGCCATGTAATCGGTCGCCAGTTCGATCTCTAGGCTCAAGCGTGCGGATGCGACCTCTGCCGCCACGCCTTGTGCATTCGCCTTCGCCTGCTTGACGCTGTTATGGATCTGGTCCCAGAAGTCCGGCTCCCAGACTGCTGCTGCCCCATATCCATTCGATGCCTGTTGCTCGGGGCCGCTGTCGCTGTGGAACAACGTGTGCGCGGATTCCTTGTTCCCAGACACAAAAGCCTGCGTGGTCAACTGGGGGAAAAGCCCCGAACGGGCCTCGGCCACCCCATCGCGCGCCTGAGTATAGGATTGCTCCGCAGCCTGCAGGTCGGGGTTGTTGGCATCGAGCTGTGTTTCGAGCTGGTTCAATTGTGGGTCGCCGAACATCTGCCACCACGGGCCGTGCGAAAGTTGGTCCTGTGGGCGCGCCAGAATGAATGGACTGGAGCCTTGATATTGCTCTGGCAGCAAGGTCTGTGGGGGGGTGTAGACCGGCGCCAGATCGCAGCCGGCCAGCAGCACCAGCGCTGCCGAACTGGCGATCCGCAAGAAGGACCGTGCGGGCGCCATCATTGTTCACCGTTGTCGATGGCGGCCTGGACCTTCGCGCGCTGCGTGTCGGTCATGCTAGCCGCGTCGGGCATGGCGGCCCGGAATTTTGCCTGCGGCGCGATGCCGGGCACGCCGGTAGCGACACGTACCTGCTCTCCTTCGAGAATGCCCGCCGAGGGACTCAGCACCAGCCGGTCGGAGCGCTGCAAGCCGGAGACGATTTCGACCGTCTGCCCGAGATTGCGGCCGAGTTTGACGTTTTGCAGATGCACCGTGTCGTGCGCACCAACCAGCGCCACCTGCATGCCTTCGGCGCGAAACAGCAGCGCTTGCTCGGGGATGACCAGCACGTTGTGATCCATCGGCGCCACGAAATGCACATCTGCGTAGGTACCGGGCCAGATCAGGTGATCTGGGTTGGGGATGAGCAGTTCCGTCACCACTGTGCGTGTCTGCGGATCGAATGAATTGGCCGTGGTGTCGAACGATGCCTTGAACTCGCGGTTGGGATATTGCGGTAATGTGAGGGTGGCAGTGAGACCCGGTTCAAGGATTCCTGAATAATCCTGGGGTACCGAGACGAAGACACGCATCTCGTGAATGTCCGCGACGCTAAACAACTCGTCGGCCGCGCCGCGTGCGCCAACATCACCGCCGGCCGCGTTGACGTAGTTGCCCACGTCGGTGTTGCGTGACGTGACCACACCGTCAAACGGCGCAATGATGTTCCTGAAGCTTTCGAGTACCTTGAAGCGCGCAACCTTATGCTCAGCCGCGTGCATCTGGGCCTTTTGCGCGGCGGCATCCGCGACCTTTACATCCACTTCCTGTTGCGAGACCGCCTGAGTGCCGGAGAGGGCCGTCCAGCGGGCCGCAGTGACCGTCGCGAGCTGGTAGTTGGTTTGTGCAACCTCCAGGTCTGCGAGTGCGCTCTCGTACTGTTCGTCCACAGCCGGCGCGTCGACGGTGGCGAGCATCTCACCGGCCTTCACCGGTGCGCCGTAGTCCTTGAACCACTTCACCACGTAGCCTGATACCTGCGCGTAAATCGGTGCATACGACCACGCCTTGATCGTGCCGGGCAGTGTGATGGAACGCGTCGCGGGGCCGGGCGCAGGCGAGATGATCTGAACCTGCGGCACCGATTCCTCGGCGGCCACGTTGCGCAGATCGGCGACGTTGTGCGCTCGCCGCGCGATCCCGAAGGCGACGAGCCCAACTGCGATCAGGGCCATCAGCGCGGCCAGCAGCCAGGGCGGAATACGGCGCGCGAACGAAGCTTGCTGATTGGTGTTCATGCTTGCGGCTCCATTTCGGTGCGTCTGTCACGGTGCAGGAGTGCGAAGACACAAGGCACGAACAGTAGGGTGGCGAAGGTTGCGCACAGCAGACCGCCGATTACGGCACGTCCTAGCGGCGCGTTCTGGGTATTGCTGAAAGACATCGGCAGCATGCCGATGATCATGGCGAAGGCGGTCATCAGCACCGGCCGGATGCGGGCAAATCCTGCTTCGATAGCGGCTTCGATAGCGTTGCCGTGTTCGGCAAGACGGTCACGCGCGAACGACACCACCAGAATCGAATTGGCCGTGGCCGTTCCCATGCACATGATGGCGCCCGTCAGCGCCGGCACGGACAAGGTCGTATTGGTCAGAAAGAGGCTCCAGACGATCCCCGCCAGCGCGGCAGGCAACGCGGTGATGATGATGAACGGATCGAGCCACGACTGAAAGTTGACGACGATGACGAGATAGACGAGCAGGATCGAAAGCGCGAGCCCGGCGATCAATTGGGCATACGCGCTGCGCATGGTCTGCCCCTGACCGTGCAGATGGACGCTGGCTCCGCGCGGCAACTGGTGGCTCATGTCCGCTACGACCCTGGTCACCGCATCCTGCACGGCACCGAGATCGCGCCGTTGATTGCTCACGAAAATATCGATCACCGGCAAGATGCTGTAGTGGGACGCCAGCAGTGGTGTGCCGGTCTGACTGATGCGGCTCAGTGCGCCCAGCAGTTGCGGACCATTGCCGTTTGCGCCGGCGTTGTCCGCGTCGATCGGAATGGTTTCCAGATCGTTCACAGAACTCAGTTCGTCCTGCGGCGTCTGGAGATTCACGAGGTGCGATACACCGGCGCTCGTATCGAGCCAGTAAGTTGGGGCGGTTTGACCGCTACCGGACAGGGTCGTCAACGCGTTGTTGGCGATATCGGCTTCCGTGAGGTTGATCCCCGACGCAAACGAGCGGGATGCGGCGATTTTCAAGGTGGGCTGGTTGAGCACCTGCTGAATGTTGACGTCCGCGCTGCCGGGAATGCGGCGCAGGCGTGCCGCCATGGATTGCGCGTAAGCGAAATTCGCTGCGGTCGTGCTACCGGAAATCTGCACGTCGATCGGCGCGGGAAGTCCGAAATTGAGGATCTTCGCCGTGATGTCGCCGGGCAGGAAAGTGAACGCCGTGCCCGGATACAGGCTGGGAAGCTCGCGTCGCAGCTTGAAACGATAGTCATCGACGGGCGAGCGGTTGCTTTTCAGGCTGATGGTGATATCGCAGTCCTGCGGGCCGATCGTACCGGTCGAACTGTAGGCTTCGTTGATGCCGCTAACCGGCAAACCGCAGTTGTCCAGAACATTCGTGACCTGTCCGGGCAGGATCTTGCGGATCGACGCGTTGACGAGAACGGCGATCTTGGACGCATCTTCGAGCCGCGTGCCGACCGGCGCGCGCATGTGCAAATCGATCTCGCCCGATTTGATACCTGGAAAAAAGTCACGCCCGAGAAATCCCAGCAGGCCCAGCGAGCCGAATGCGCAGAGTGAGAACAGCGCGACAAAGCGCCGCCGCTGTGTGACGACCCGTGTCAGCGTGGCGCGATATCGCACGCGAAACTGCGAGAAGCGTGCGTCGAAGCCACGCTGGAAGCGTGTGAACATACCTGGATTGTCCGCATGTCCGCGCTTGTGTTGCTCGACCTGGGCACGTAACAGATAGGCCGCCATCGTGGGGACGAGGGTGCGGGACAGAATGAACGACGCGATCATCGCGAAGATGATGGCTTGCGCCAGCGGCAAAAACAGATAGCCTGCTACGCCGCCGAGCTGAAACAGCGGCAACCACACGATGCAGATGCACAAGGTGGCGACGAAGGTCGGGACGACGATCTGGTTGGCAGCGGTGATGATGCCCGGTTCGAGTTCGGCGCCGGCCTCGAGGTGAGCGTCGATGTTCTCGATCATGACGGTTGCGTCGTCAACCAGAATACCCACCGCGAGCGCGAGTCCACCGAGTGTCATGATGTTGATCGTCTGACCCAACCACGAAAGCGCCATCACGGAACACAGGATCGCTAAGGGAATCGAGGTCGCGACAATCAGGGTCGCGCGCCAGCTGCCCAGAAAGAGCAGGACCGTCAGGCCAGTCAGGATGGCGGCGGTGATCATCTCCTGGACCACTTCTTTCACTGAGTCGCGCACGAAACCCGACGCGTCGTTCAGTGTCGTGATCTGCACGCCTGGCGGCAAAGTGCGGATGATGCCCGGCAACACCTTCTTGATGCCGCTGACCACCTGCAAGGTCGACGCGTCACCACTCTTGAGAATCTGGATCAATACCGCCTGCTTGCCCTTCACCAGTACCGCGTTGATCTGCGGGGGCGAGCCGCTATGGACATACGCAACATCGCGTAGATACACCGTCACGCCGTTGACGGTCTTGACTGGCAGGTTGTTGAAGGTGGCCACTTCCACCGGGCTCGCGTTCGTTTGCACCAGAAAATCGAGTGCGCCGATTTTCTGGTCGCCCGCTGGCAGTACGACGTTCTGGGATTTCAACGCATTGCCGACGTCCACGGCAGACAGACCGTGAGCCATCAGCTTGGTCTGGTCCAGATCGATCTCGACGTTCAAAGCGGTCCCACCATACGGGGCGGGAATCGCGGCGCCGGGTACCGCGACCAGTTGCGGGCGGATCAGGTTGGAGGCGAGGTCGTACACCTGCGCCGCGGTGAGCCCCGTTGCAGACACCTGCAGATCGAGGACCGGAACGTCGGACGCGTTATATGAGAGCACCTGCGGCGGTGTGATGCCGGCCGGCAACTGCTTCAACACCGTTTGCGAAATGGAGGTGATCTGCGCTTGTGCGGCGGCGACGTCGGTGCCGGGATGGAAAAAAATCTTGACGATGCCGCGTCCATAGAGCGATTGACTTTCGATGTGCTCGATGTTGTCCACGGTCGCCGTCAGGGCGCGTTCATAGTAGTAGATCACGCGGCCCGACATGTCCTGCGGCGACAGGCCGTTATAAGTCCACACCACGGCCACGACGGGAATCTTGATGTCGGGAAAAATATCAGTGGGGGTTTTGCGGACCGCCATTGCACCGAACAACAGGATCAGAATGCCCAGCACGACAAAAGTCAGTGGGCGGCGCAGTGCAATCAGGACAATAGCGTTCATGGCGTGCTTATGGAAATCTCAACGGAGCATGTAGCCCGCGCCGCGGAACGTATGGATCTGCGGGCCGTTACTCCTGGCGGCGAGCTGCTTTCTCAGGTGTCCGACATGAACGTCGATCCGGTTCGTGTGCGGATCGAAATGACCATTCCACACATCTTCGAAAATGACGGTCCGCGTCACGACCTGATCGGCACGGCGCATCAGACATTCGAGCACGCGTAACGCGGTGGGTCGCAAATCGAGCGTGTGGCCGCCATGCGTTGCATTGCGTTTCAGAAGATCGAGTTCAAGCGACCCCATGCGCAAGACGGTATCGGCAGCGGCGCTCTGTGACCCGCGAATGGCTTGTTGCGCCAATGCCTTCGCCTCGGCATCGAGCCCCAGCGTGTCGAGCCGCATGTTGCGGATGGCGCTGAGTACAGCGTGCCCGATCGCCGCGGGTGACATGCAATCGAGAGCGAAGAGCGCAGCGGTGCCAGATGCGACTTCAGCGGACCTGACGTGGTCCGCCAAGCCGCGATGGAGAGAGTCTTGACTGAGCAGTGCGCCGTCGTCGATGGAAGGTAGCCTGAACATGATTCATACGTCCAATGAGAGCGTGTACGGTAGATCGATAGATGGGAAATGAAGCCGTGCGAACTATTTGTTGCGAGGCGTTCATCCGCTTGCTGCGTTCCTGACTAGCGGGCTGATCGAAGAACCTGCGTTCTTATGGATGCGGCTAGTGGTAGCGTCGGCCATGCTTCAAGATAACCGCTGGGAATACGCGAAACCAGCATACAAAACGATGCCGGCGGCCCCACCTGCATATCGGGGCTTCATACACGGGTATGTCAGAGGGACCGCCAGGCTATTTGTCGGGGTTCGGGTGCCACTGCCACCCGCCATATCCGCGGAGCGCAGATTCGATCCATTTCGTGTCTCGGGGCATACGTAGGTATGAATCGCGTAGGCGTGAGCAGGAGTGGCTGCACCAGTACGTATGATTTGTTTTTGATAGGGCTAGACGTATCTTGATGTCATTGCAGGTTGGCTTGTGCGGTTGTCGTGGCGTCGTTGCGGCATGTCCCTTTCAGATTGATAACCATCAGAAATTCCATGCTGCTCACAGTTCTAGCCTATCTCGGCGGCGTCCTCGCCATTCTCAGTCTGTGCATCTTGATGGTGCGTCCTTTTGTGTTTGCGCGTGCCGGTCTGCAGTTCTTGCGAAGCACGTGGCCGCTGCTCGCGGGCTTGGCGCTGACATGCGCGGTTGTGGCGACCCTCGTCTGCCTCGGCCCTTTGCCTTGCGTGGAGTCATCGGCCGGGAAGGTCTGGACTGAACTCCGTTCCGGCGGCGGATTGATCGAGACGGCTTATTCCGCCACGCCGGACGCGATGACGGATGCGGTGACGGATGCGGTGAACCGGGACGATGGCGGGCATGGCGCGTTGTTGCCTGTTGAAGGCGTGCTGCCCCCGCTGAGTGGCGCGGTCCAATGGCTGAACTCTCCACCTCTCACGCGCGAGGGTCTGCGCGGCAAGGTCGTGGTGATCAACGTATGGACGTATTCGTGCATCAACTGTTTGCGCGCGCTGCCCTACATCAAGGCGTGGGCGGATAAATACAAGGATCAGGGTCTCGTGGTGATTGGCGTTCATGCGCCCGAGTTTGCATTTGAACGCAATGTCGGCAACGTCCAGAAGGCATCGCGTGAGCTTGGCGTGGATTATCCGGTGGCGATCGACAACGACTATGCAATCTGGCGCGGCCTGAATAACGAGTACTGGCCGGCGCAATATTTCATCGACGCTCAAGGACGCATCCGTCACCACAACTTCGGTGAGGGCGACTATGCGAAATCGGAGAAGGTCATCCAGATACTGCTGACGGAAGCAGGCAATGCCAATGCGCAAGCGAGCCCGGCGAGCCAGAAAAATAACCCTATGCCCGGCGTAGAGGTGGCCGCCGACCTCGCCGATCTGCGCTCGCCCGAGACGTATATCGGCTATGGAGAGGCGGACAATTTCGTTTCACCCGGGGGCGAGGCGCAGGACGAGACGCATACCTATGTTGCGCCTGCAAAGCCCGCGGTCAATGAGTGGGGCCTCGCGGGTCAATGGCGCATCGAGAAAGACCGGGCGACGCTGGCCGTGGCGTCGGGCAGCATCGTCTACCGGTTTCACGCGCGCGATCTGCATCTGGTGCTCGGTCCGGGCAAGGACGGCAAGCCAGTGCGCTTTCGCGTCAGCATCGACGGCAGGGCGCCTGGCGACGCGCACGGCACCGACGTCGCGGCAGACGGCAGCGGCACGATAACCGAGCATCGGTTGTATCAGATGGTGAGGCAGACGCATGACGTGACCGACCACACCTTCCAGATCGAGTTTCTTGATCCCGGCGTCGAGGCGTATGCCTTCACATTCGGTTGAACGCGACAGCAGCAGCGGAATTTCAGCAGGTCACTATTTTTCCAAATCAGGAGTGCAACATGGGCAAGCAGACTATCGCCGACTATTTGGCCAAAACCCTCGACGCCGCAGGCGTCAAGCGAATCTGGGGTGTGACGGGCGACAGTCTGAACGGACTCGCTTTCAGCCTCGATCAGGTTGGCTCGATCCGCTGGATGCACACCCGCCACGAGGAAAGTGCCGCGTTTGCCGCCGGGGCGGACGCCGCATCGACAGGACAACTTGCGGTCTGTGCAGGCAGTTGCGGTCCGGGCAACCTTCATCTGATCAATGGGCTGTTCGACTGCCATCGCAATCATCAGCCGGTGCTGGCGATTGCCGCCCATATTCCGTCGACGGAAATCGGCCTGGGCTACTTCCAGGAGACGCATCCTCAGGAACTGTTCCGCGAATGCAGCCATTTTGCCGAGCTGGTGACGAATCCCGAGCAGTTTCCACGTGTGCTGGAGCGGGCGATGCGTACAGCCATCGAGGAACGCGGCGTCGCCGTGATCGTTTTGCCGGGTGATGTCGCGTTGAAGGAATGCGCCGAGAAAGTCGGCAGCTGGCATGAAATCAGCCCGCCGGCGATCATTCCCGCCGACGCGGATCTCGACCGGCTGGCGGAACTGCTCAACGCATCGAAAGACATTACGTTGCTGTGCGGGAGCGGCACGGCGGGCGCGCACGACGAAGTGATTGCGCTTGCCGAAATGCTCGGCGCACCCGTGGTTCATGCGCTGCGCGGCAAGCAGTTCATCGAATGGGACAATCCGTACGATGTCGGCATGACGGGGCTGATCGGTTTCAGCTCCGGCTATCACGCGATGGAGTCGTGCGATACGCTGGTGATGCTCGGCACGGACTTTCCTTACCGCGCGTTCTATCCCGGCAACGCGAAGGTCGTGCAGATAGACTGGAAGGGTTCGCAGCTCGGCCATCGTGCGCCGCTGACGCTCGGCCTCGTGGGCACGGTCAAGGATACGATCCGGGCGGTTTTGCCGCGGCTGCAGCGCAAGGACGAGCGGCGCTTTCTGGACAACGCGCTCGAGCATTACAGTTCGGCGCGAAGTGGGCTCGATGATCTCGCGGTGGCGTCACAACCTGGCAGGCCTATCCATCCGCAATATCTGACCCGCCTGATCGACGAAGCGGCCAGCGCAGACGCCATTTTCACCGCGGACGTCGGCACGCCGACGCTCTGGGCCGCGCGCTATCTGACGATGAACGGCAAGCGTCAATTGCATGGCTCGTTCAATCATGGGTCCATGGCTAACGCGATGCCGCAGGCGCTTGGCGCGCAGGGGGCTCATCCGGACCGGCAAGTCGTTTCGCTGTCTGGCGACGGCGGCTTGTCCATGCTGCTTGGCGATCTGTTGACCGCACGACAGCTCGATCTGCCTATCAAGGTTGTCGTGTTCAACAACAGTCTGCTGGGATTCGTCTCCATGGAACTGAAGGCCGGCGGCTATCTCGACACGAACGTGGATCTGAGCAAGACGGATTTCGCGGCGATTGCGAAGGGCGCCGGGATTTTCAGCATCCGGGTAGAGGAGTCCGAAGATATCGCTGCTGCGTTGAAAGCCGCGTTCGAGCATCCGGGCCCGGCGCTGGTCGACGTGGTGACGTCAAAGCACGAGCTCGCCATGCCGCCGAAGATCGAATTTGAACAGGCGAAGGGTTTCAGCCTGTACATGCTGCGTGCGATCCTCAACGGGCGTGGCGATGAAATCGTCGAACTTGCTAGGACGAACTTGCGTTAAGCGTAACGGGACGCGCCGTGGCGTGAGAGATCCCGCCCGGCGAAAGACGGTTGATCAGCTTCTGTTCGAGTGTGCTCGTGTCGAGCGTCGATACGCTTGCGAGGACGCCCGTGTCCAGACCGAACGAAATGGCGACCACACCGCCTAGCATCGCAGCACCGATGCCGCGGCGGATCCATTCCCCCGCGCCGAGCGAGCGCTTCATTGCCGTGAACACGCGTCCGCCGATCAGCAGCGCGACCGCGAGCGAGGTCGCCGCACCCGCCGCGTAGGCGGCCAGCAGCAGAGTCGTGTGCACACTTGGGCCGCCTAACGCGGCACCGGTCAGAACCAGGCCGAGAATCGGGCCGGCGCACGGCGCCCACAGCAGGCCCGTGGCGATGCCCAGCAGCAAAGACGACCCCGTGCTCGCTTGCTGGCCGTCGGTCTGCGCAAAATTCGACAGGCGATTGCCGGCGCTCACCAGAGGTCGCATCAGATGATCGGCGACACGCGGAAACAGCAGGGTCAGGCCGAACACACCGAGCAGCGCGATGGCGAGCCAGCGGCCGTATTGGTTCGCCTGCGTGACCCAGCCGCCACCGACGGCCGCGAGCGTCGCCACCAACGCGAAGGTGAGCGCCATGCCGACCAGGAGCGGTAGGCCGCTACGCACGAATGGCTGGTCGGCGCGCGCAAAGACGAACGGCAGCACCGGCAGAATGCACGGGCTAAGGATGGTGAGCGCGCCGCCGATATAGGCAAGGACGATGAGTAGCATGGCTGTTCCTGACGTGAGTGGGAAACGGAGCCAGCACTATGCGGTTGTCGAACCGGGTGCATGACGAAACAGATCAAGCCGACATCCGGTGCGATTGCTGGCCTATGCGGATAAATTCAAATCTTTGCGCGGTCTTGCCGATGCCAGCGAAGGCGCACCGGCGAGCCTGTCCCGCAGGCTTCAGTGACCGAAGTAGACCGGCTTGAGGCCGTTACTGCTCGCGTCATCCGAGGCTGCGTGACTTCCCGCTGCGGAGGAGCCGCTCAGCGTACCGCCCACGCCGCTCGTCGCGCCGTTTTGTGCGGCCACGCGTGCTTCAGCAGCCTGAATATCGGCGGGGTAATACGGATCGGCGCCGCGAGTGGGGTTGTAGCCGGCCTGTTCGAGTTGGACCAGTTCGGCGCGAACCTGTGCGCGCGTCAGAGGCTCGTTCGACTGGGCAAAAGAGGCGATCGGAGCGGCGAGGGCAGCGGCAAGTGCGACGGCTTGAATGAGCGATTTCATGAGGAATACCTCCAGCGATTGGTTTGTCCTACCAGGAAAATCTCCGGATGCCAGGTTCCTGAGCTGCAGTCCTGGTGGATCTGCTCGGTGGAATTCCCTTGCTTCCGGCGTTGATGCATTAAAACTCGCGGAGGTATCTGGCTTGTGTCGGGAAGCCGGTCGAGTGCAACGCTGTGTATCGCAGTCACGCGTGGATACATTGGGATACGAATCTCGACCGGACTTTGCATTCGGAGCAGGTTGGCCCGAGGTGTCGACTGCCCGTCTACATGACAGGATCAATGGGAGAGGGCGGCGTGCCGCGCGCTTCGATGGCCTTGCCTGCGAGCAGACACAGATCTTCCCGGTAGTGACCGGCCACGATCTGCACCCCGACCGGCACGGAACCCACGAGACCGGTCGAAACCACGAGGCCCGGCAGCCCCATGGCGGGCAGCGCTCGCATGGGCAGTTGCGCTTCCCATACGCGCTCGAAGCCTTCCGCGCCCTGCATGTCGAGGTGGTCGCGGAACGGCAGTTCTCTCGAGACAGGCAGCAGCAACACGGGATACTGCGTCAGGAACTGACGCCAATGGCGCATCAGCGTGGTGCGGCGTACCAGTTCTCGGCTGATGACGTCGGTGGAGAGCGTGGCGACCTTGCCACGGACCGCTTCCACGACCGCATGCGCGCCAGGGTCGCCGTCGCGCGCAGCGGCCTCTACGAGGGCGGCGAAGCCATCGCCGAGCCACAGACGTTCCTGCACTTCTCCGGCTTCGCGGATGAACGGCGTATCCCCGATTTCTTCGACCTTCCAGCCGGCATCGGCAAGCCGCCGGCCCGCGTCGAGCAGGGCCGCCTCGACTTCGGGAGCGATCTGCAAGCCACCCGGGCGAAGGCATATCGCAGCATGACGCGGCATGGCGGGACCTTCGATGGGCGCCGGGACCCACCAGGGGTCGCGCAGATCGCGGGCGGACATCGCTAGTAAGGCGACCTGAAGATCTTCGACTGTGCGGGCGATCGGGCCCGTCGAAGACATCAGCTGGGCGCCGATTGGGCGCTCCGGCGAGGACGCATTGAAGGCCGGAACGCGCCCGAGCGTGGGGCGTATTCCGTGGACACCGCAGGCGTAGGCCGGATAACGAATCGATCCGCCGATGTCCGTGCCGACCGCCAGACTGCCGATGCCCGCCGCCACCGCCGCGGCCGCGCCTCCCGATGAGCCGCCCGGCGTGAGCGACGGATCACGCGGGTTACGCGTCGCCCCATGAACCAGGTTGCTGGTGAACCAGCGCAAGGCGAAGGTCGGCGCGTTACTGCGGCCGAGGAGCACTGCACCTGCCCGTTGGAGATTATCGACCGCCGGACTGTTGGCATGCGCCACCAGATTTTCCTGGAGCCGCGTCCCGTTGGTCGTGGCGAATCCCGCCTGATCCGTATTGATCTTGACGGTGACCGGAACCCCGGCCAATGGACCCGGGTCCTCGCCGCGGGCTATGAGTGCGTCGACCTGATCCGCCTGTTCGCGCACCCACTCGGGCCGGTGCGCGACGATTGCATTGATCTGCGGGTTGACAGCGTTGAGCCGTTGCAGCGCAGACTCCGCCGCTTCCCGCGCAGAAACCTTGCGAGTACGAACGAGTTGGGCAAGTTCAGTTGCGGGCAGACGCCATAGATCCGTCACGATGCCTCCGATAGAGGGTGATGATTTGGGTGAGGGTCCCCGCTCGGTTGCCGGGGAAGGTGAAAGGCAATTGATGAGCATTGCGTAGGAAGCAATCTATCGCCCACACCGGCGGCGCACCATCCTATCAACGGATAGCGCGTGCCTAACTAGCGAGTGACACGCTCATACAGAGGGTTATTCGCGCTCGAAGCTTTGGGCTTGCTTGAAGCGGCGTCTGCTGGAGCAGAAATCTGGCTTAAGTGTGTCGAGGTTTCAGCGGGCAGTCCGTAGAAACTGGACCGCTCTGCGCAGCGGATGAAATGGCGATGCCCGGCGGCGCGACTCAGTGCCGAGAGGCTATGCGGGTGGCGGGTGTTGCTGGAGACACCGGCTCATGCGTAGTGACGTGAGCCAGACATCGACGATGGAGGGGGAGGCAAGTCAGCCCGCACCAAGCAAACGAGGGCGCGACACCGGTGTTACGCCCTCGTCCGACCGCCATCAATCTGGGCGGGTGTTCGCTTAGCTGCCTTGTTCCTGCAGCGTGAGCTTGCTCGTGACCGACTTAACGCCCTGAACCTTGGAAGCCGCGTCCTGGGCAATCCGATCCTGATCTTCCGTCTCGATGAATCCCGCCAGCGTCACCTGACCCGTGGCCGCTTTTGCGAAAACTACGATGTCAGCCGTTTGCAGGCCTTTGGTCTTGTAAAGGACCTGCTGAACGCGCTTCGCGAACGCATGATTCGCCTGACGTACAGCCTTCTTGGTCATCGGAGCTTGAGCGGGTGCCGCGGCATCGGCGTCGGATGTTGCTGCGGGCGTTTGCGCGTAAGCAACGGTAGATAGCAGGGCCGTGGCTGCGATGCAAACTACCCTATTCCTCAAGTTCATATTTTCACCTGTAACGGAAGAGTTAAGCGACGTTATTGGAACTGCCTTTATGCCCAACGAATTCCCACGATCAGACTGTGAGCATCCGTATGGAGAATGCGACGTTGACCGATACTGTTGTGATCGTCCTGTAAGGATTGATTTCATTCTCCATACATTCAGGCAACAGATTAATGGTCTACGCCACCCACTACTATAGAACTCATGGCTCGAAATTCGATCATCTCGGATAACGGAGGCATACGTTGGTATGCATCTGTTTCACTTGATACCACGGCCGCATGATATTTGTAACCACCCGTCTGAAGTTTGGGAAAGACCTAGTAAGGGAAGTGTGTTTCGCGGATCCAGACCGTCGTCTGCCGGCACGAACAGAATGCCGCCTTTATCGCCGGCGGCATTGGCCGCATGACAGGGAAAGCCGGTGTGTGCATCGCGACGTCGGGCCCCGGCGTTTCGAACCTCGTCACGGGTCTCGCGACGGCGAACTCCGAAGGCGATCCGGTCGTCGCGCTGGGCGGTGCGGTCGCAACGGATGAGTCCCTGAAGCATCTCCATCAGACGATGGACTCGGTGTCCATCTGCAAGCCGGTCACTAAGTTCAGTGGCGCGGTCGGCGCACCGCATGCCGTTGCCGAGGTGGTCAGCAATGCGTTTCGCGTGGCGGAGTCGGGTCGTCCGGGCGCCGCATTCGTCAGCCTGCCTCGTGACATCATGGCGGCGCCGGCTGAAGGCAAGCCGCTGAGCGCGCCGGCATTCTCGGGGCAGGGTGCGGCGAACGACGCGGCCATTGCGGAAGCCGTGCGCCTGATCGACGCAGCCCATACACCTGTCGTGCTGATTGGCTTGCTGGCCAGCCAGACTGCCAACGCAACGGCGGTGCGGGAGATGATCGCCGCGCATCAGTTGCCGGTGGTGGGTACGTTCCAGTCAGCCGGTGCGATTGCCGCACACCTGCTGGATGATTTTGGCGGGCGCGTGGGGCAGCTTGCCAATCAACCGGCCGACAGGTTGCTCGAGGCCGCGGACCTGGTGATAACGGTCGGCTATGATCCAGTCGAATATTGGCCCGCACTCTGGAACAAGGACCGCGAGCGCAAGATCATTCATATCGACGTGCTCCCCGCCGATCTCGACTCGCACTATTGCCCGTCTGTGGAACTGGTCGGGGACATCGCTCAAAGTCTTGCGACGCTGAAGCACCGGCTCGGTCGCAAGGAGCAGTCACCCATCTCATCACGCATCCTGCATGCGATCAGGGAGGAGCGCGCCTTGCTTGGTCAGCACGCCGCGCGGCTGAGTGGGGCGCCGGTCCATCCGCTCAGGATCGTTTACGAGCTGCAGAAACTGCTTGAGCCCGATGTCACGCTTTGTCTCGACATGGGATCGTTTCATCTCTGGTTCGCGCGGCATCTCTACAGCTTCAGGTCGCGTCAGGTGTTGATCTCGAACGGTCAGCAGACACTCGGCGTCGCCTTGCCGTGGGCCATCGCCGCGACCTTGGTGCGACCCACGGAGAAGGTGATCTCGATCTCCGGCGATGGCGGTTTTCTCTTTTCAAGCATGGAGCTTGAGACCGCAGTTCGGCTCAAATCGAACCTCGTGCATATGGTCCTGATTGACGGCACCTATGACATGGTCGCGGTGCAGGAGATCGCCAAATATGGCCGCCCGTCGGGAATCACCTTTGGCCCGGTCGATACCGTGAAATATGCGGAAGCTTTCGGGGCGGTGGGAATGATGATCCGTACTGCAGATGAGATTGGCGCTGTCATGAAGAAGGCACTCGATACACCGGGTCCCGTTATCGTCGGCGTTCAGGTGGACTATCGGGACAACCACAAGCTGTTTGAAATGGTGCATGACAATGCGTTTCATTGAGCCCCGCTCACTGAGCGGCGTTTTCGCGAGGAGCACACCATGAGCCTTGGACAGTGATAAAACACGTCCTTTATTGGTTGCGCGAATTCGGCATCGAGGACATTTTCGATGTCGGGGGAGGTGATGCGTTTCCAATAGAGGACGCTGGCCGTGCGGACAAGGGGACACGGACGCGGTGTCATGAACTATAAGGGGTCACAGCCGCTCGCCGGTCATGCCCCTGGCGCCGGCAAAGGATAGTTTCGAGCGCGAAATTCGGGTTCGAGCGAGAATGCGTTTTCCGGCTTCCCCAACGCCTGAAAGCGACAGCGCGGCGATTGCCGAGCGCCTCGCCTGAACAAGGAGTCTTCGATGGCAACGAAATTCGAACTGAGCGACCTGATTCGCACCGGGCACTATATCGACGGTCAGTGGGTCGCGTCTGCAAACGGCAAGCGCTTCGACGTCACCAATCCGGCGACAGCAGAAGTGATCGCCACCATCGCCGACGGCGGCGAGGCCGACGCCCGCGCGGCGGTGGACGCGGCGGCGCGCGCCTTCCCTGGCTGGCGCGATGCGCTGCCGAAAGAGCGCGCGGCCGTGCTGCACCGCTGGCATGCGTTGATGCTCGAAAACGCCGATTCGCTCGGCCGCCTGATCTCGCTGGAACAGGGCAAACCTTTAGCGGAAGGGCGCGGCGAGGTGCTGTATGGCGCTTCATATGTTGCCTGGTTTGCGGACGAAGCGGCGCACATCTACGGCGACCTGATTCCGCAGCAGCAGCGCGGCAAGCGGATGAGTGCGATCAAGGAGCCGATCGGCATTGTCGCGGCCATTACGCCGTGGAATTTCCCGCTCGCAATGCTCGCTCGCAAGATCGCGCCCGCGCTTGCCGCAGGCTGCACGGTGGTGGGCAAGCCCGCCGAGGACACGCCGCTCACCGCGCTTGCGCTCGTGATGCTCGCGCATGAAGCGGGCGTGCCGCCCGGCGTGCTCAACCTGATCGCGTCGTCGCGCGAGAATGCGGTGCCCGCTGTGGCCGCGTGGTTGCACGACAGTCGGGTGCGCAAGATTACGTTCACGGGTTCGACGCCGGTCGGCAAGTATCTGGCACGCGAGTCGGCGGAGACGCTCAAGAAGCTCTCGCTCGAACTCGGTGGTAACGCGCCCTTTATCGTGTTCGACGATGCGGACCTGGAGGCTGCCGTTACGGGTGTGCTCGTGTCGAAGTTCCGCAACGGCGGACAGACCTGTGTGTGCCCGAATCGCGTGTACGTGCAGTCGTCCGTGTACGAAAAATTCAGCGAAATGCTCGCGATCCGCGTGGCGGCGCTGAAAGTCGCGCCTGCCACCGACGATGCCGCCCAGATTGGCCCGATGATCAACGCACGCGCGGTCGAAAAGATCGAGCGTCACATCGACGATGCCGTCTCGAGAGGTGCACGGGTGCTGGCAGGCGGAAAGCGGCTGACGGAACTCGGTCCCAACTACTACGCACCGACCGTGCTCGCCGATGCGACCGGCGAGATGCAGTTGAGTTGCGAGGAAACGTTTGGTCCGGTCGCGCCACTGTTTCGCTTCGACACTGAAGAGGAAGTGATCCGCGTAGCCAACGACACGCCGTTTGGCCTCGCCGCATACTTCTACAGCCAGGACGTGCGCCGCATCGATCGCGTTGCGCGCCGGCTGGAAGCAGGTATCGTCGGTATCAACGAAGGGGCGGTGTCGAACGAGGCGGCGCCGTTTGGCGGTGTGAAAGAATCGGGCTACGGCCGTGAGGGATCAAAATATGGTCTGGACGACTATCTTTCGATCAAGTATCTCTGCCAGGGCGGCCTCGACTAGCCACGGGCAGGGGATTGGGACTCCCGGTGCGGGGACGGGAGCCCGTCTGTGTTGTGTATCGCGCCAGACCCATCACAAGGAGCCGAATTGGAAAGTATTTTGCAGCTGTTCGATCTGTCGGGACGTCGTGCGCTGATCACGGGGTCGAGCGCCGGAATTGGCTACGCATTGGCGCGAGGGCTTGCCGCCGCCGGGGCTGAAGTCATTCTGAATGCTCGCCACGAAGCGCCGTTGACGGAAGCCGTTAGCCGGTTGAACGCCGAGGGCGCAACCGCTCACGCGGCGCGTTTCGATGTGACGTCCGCGGAAGACGTCGAGGCGGCGATCGAGCGCATCGAACGCGAGATCGGCGCGATCGATATTCTGGTCAACAACGCGGGCATGCAGCGTCGCGCACCGCTCGAACAGTTTTCCCATGCGCAGTGGGAAGAACTTATGAGGACGAATGTCGACAGCGTGTTTCTGGTTGGACAAGCGGTGGCCCGTCATATGATCGGGCGCAGGCGCGGCAAGATTATCAACATCTGCTCGGTGCAGAGCGAACTGGGTCGACCCAATATTGCCGCCTATACGGCGAGCAAAGGTGCGGTCAAGATGTTGACGAAGGGCATGGCCATTGATTGGGGGCAGCACAACATTCAGGTCAACGGCTTGGGTCCAGGATATTTCAAAACGGAGCTGACCGAGGCGCTCGTCAAGGACGAAACCTTCAACAACTGGTTGATCGGCCGGACACCGTCGCGCCGCTGGGGCGATGTGGAAGATCTCGTCGGCGCCGCGGTGTTTCTCGCGAGCGGCGCTTCGAACTTCGTGAATGGTCACATCCTCTATGTCGACGGCGGGGTCACTGCCACGCTGTAGCGGAGCAGGTCATGTCCCACTCCGCTTTAGCGAGGCATATTTCCCCGTTTGCTGGTTGGCGCGAGGCGGGTGCTGCTTGACGTCCAGACGCGACGGAATTGCTCGACTTCATGCTCTTCGTTGAACACCATCTTCGAGGGTTTTACCAGGTCGTGCCGCGACACGATGCCAAGCAGACGATGAGTCTTCTCGTCGTGAACCACGGGAACCCGGTCAAGTCCGTTGATGGCCAGGCGGGCTGCCACGGTTCTGCAACTCTCTTGCGGCAAAGCGATCTGGGGTCGCGCGTGGGTAAAGAACGTGCCAATCGAAGCATCAGCTTTTTCTGCCGGGATCTGATCGAGCATCTTCCGGTCTGCCATCCCCATCAGGATTCCAGCGTCCACAACCGGATAGGCGCGATACTTCTGACCGGCTCCGAAGTTATCGCGGAGTACTTCGGCGACTGTCGCTTTCGCGTCGATCGTCTCGGTCGTGCGGGTCATGACCTCGTCGACAAAATGTCTTTCGAGTGGATCGATGCCGTACTCGCGATAGATGTGATAGCCACGGCGTGCGATTTTCTCGGTCAGAATCGAGCGGCGCATGAACACCACCGTAAAGCCATACGCGACGGCGGCAGCTGCAAGTAGGGGTAATAAAGCATTGGCGTCGCCCGTCAGTTCGAAGGCAAACACGGCGGCCATCACAGGCGCGCGCATCATGCCGCCGAGCGCGGCAGCCATGAACACGAGCGGCCAGACTGCGGGCTGGCCGCCGGGCATGTACGGGGCGACGACGGCGCCCACGCCTGCGCCCATCATCAGCAAGGGAGCGAGGACGCCGCCAGATGTGCCTGAGGCCAGCGCAATCACCCAGATGACGGCCTTGACCAGGACGATTGCAAGCACGACCTTCACAGCGAGGTGGTTCTGCAGCAGATCGCCGATGACGTCGTATCCCACACCGAGCGCACGCGGCTGAAAATAGCCACCGATCCCCACTGCGATTGCGCCCAATGCCGGCCACCACATCCAGTGGATCGGCAGCTTGTGGAACAGGTCCTCCATTTTGTAGAGTCCCGTGGACAATCCCCACGACAACGCACCGGCCACCAGTCCCGCAACCGCCGACGACACCAGACCCAGCGGGCCCAGCGGCAACGTATGCAGCGGAAACAACGCGCCGCTGCCCAGCAGCAGCGGCCGGGTAAAGCCTGCGACCGCGCACGCGATGGCAACCGGCAAGAGGCTGCGGGGCCGCAGCTCGAACAGCAGAAGCTCGACGGCAAGCAACACCGCGGCAACGGGCGTGCCGAACACGGCCGTCATGCCGGCCACTGCACCGGCCACCAGAAGCGCCTTTCTCTCGGCACTGGATAGATGGAAGTACTGAGCAACGAGCGAGCCGATCGCGCCGCCCGTCATGATGATCGGTCCTTCTGCACCAAAGGGGCCGCCGCTGCCGATTGCGATTGCCGAGGCGAGCGGCTTGAGGATTGCCACTTTCGGCGACATCTTGCTCTTGCCGAACAGAATGGCTTCGATGGCCTCGGGAATGCCGTGGCCGCGAATCTGCTCCGAGCCGTACCGCGCGATCAATCCCACCACCAGGCCGCCAATTACGGGAATCGCAAGCACCCACAATCCAAGCGTGTTCTGCGACGGGGAATGATTCGCCGAAGAGAGCGTCTGGAAAAAGAACAGGTTGGTGAAGAAGCGAATGAGGTGCAGCAGAAAATCGGCGGCGACCGTACTCAACGCGCCGCCGACCGCCGCGATGGCACTGATCCGCAGAAGCCGGACATCTGTGGCGAAATCGCCTTTATGCGCGTTCATGATTTCCCTTGCGACAGCCAATGGTCTAAAACCCAGAACCTGCATTTATATCATGATGTGAGATAAATTGCACGGCTGGCGGCGCGCGTCCCGGAAGCTACGGCTTAAGTAACTGGGTGGTCGGCAGTCATGGGGCGGCTATTCGTTTGATGTTTACATCAGCACGGCCGTACAGGGAGACAGGTTTGCGCCATTTGTATGGCGCCTGTAAACGCCGTGACAGGTGCTGCGATGTCGGCGTCATCTGTATGACGCTAAACGGGTAAACAGACACCGCGGAACACCTTATTTCACGTAAAAAATAACGTCGCGCCAGTCAAAGGGTATAGAGTAAATGCCATAGGTGTTTGCGCCGGATCTGACGACTGACAACAAGCTTTCGGTGCGATCGCAGCGGGTGAATATCCTTAACTCAGCTTCGATTTCGACGCCTTCTGCCATCGCGTGTCTTTACGCCGGCACGACAATAAGCGCGAGGTCACTTTCATGATCGACGAAACCGTGCTCACTAACGAGATCGCTTGCGAGGTCATGCAACCATTGACGGCGATGATGGCCAATGCCGCTGCAGGCTTGCGCTGGCTCGAGCGTGCAACGCCTGATCTCGATGAGGCGAGGACTGCATTCAGGCAGATCGTCGCGGACGGCCAGCGCGTGGCAGCAGTCGTCGAACGGGTCCAGGCAATCGTCAGGGACGAGGACCCGAACACGGCCACCTTCGACACGGATGGACCCATGCGGGAAGCCACTCGCCCGGCGGGCGATTCATTGCGTCGAGCGAACGAAAGCTGACGTCATCCGAACAGACCGCGCTGCAAATTCGCCGGCCACGTCCTTCATGCTAGCAACGCTAGTCAGAAGCGCCCGCTTGGGTGCGCCTGCTAAACTCGCCCAGATTTCAACCTTGGTATTTCTGGGTAAACCCATCATGGCGAGTAGTTCAAAAGGCGGCCTTGTCTATTCCACCGATGGCGGCCGCATGTGTCCCGAATGCCGGCAGGCGCTTGCCGCATGTATCTGCAAGTCGGTTGCCCAAACCTTGCCGGCAGGCGACGGCGTGGTGCGTGTGATGCGCGAGACCAAGGGTCGAGGCGGCAAGAGCGTGACGATCGTCAGAGGACTGGCGCTCGATCCTCTTGCGTTGGCCTCGTTAGGCAAGCAGTTGCGCGCGGCCTGCGGCTCTGGCGGAACGGTCAAGGACGGTGTGATCGAAGTGCAGGGCGATCATTGCGAGCGGGTCATTGAAGCGCTCGTGAAACACGGTCATCGTGCGAAGCGGGCCGGGGGGTAAGCGGGCGCGCCGACAACCGATAGCGGATCGTGCGCGGCACGCCAGCGCGAAATGCGAGACCCGTGCGGCCCGCGAGCGGATGGTCGGCAGGAGGCGTCACCACGCGTCCGAGATCGAAGAAGCTTTGGACCGGCTCGACACCTAATGCAAAGTTCCGTCCGGACCACGGCTCGTACGCGCGGCCGCCATTGCTGATCCACAGGAGCGCGTCTGGGAGATCGGCTGGATTCCAGTCGAGCAGAACGTCGGCCTGTTGCGCGGAATATCGCAAGACAAAAGGCGGTTGGCATCCCACCATTTGCAACAACTCTTCGGTCTGTTCAGAGAGGGGCAAGTGCGTTCCATCCATAGGACCGCATGCGGTGGGTATCTGCTTCAGGGAAGCGAAGGCCTGGTTCGGCAGGGTTCGGGAAACGCCCGGCTCCGGCGGGACCGGGTAGCTGTGAATCGCCTGATGCGGACAGGCGAGTACCTCGATGCCCTCATCCGGTATTGCAAACGTGGGGTGAAGTGCGAACGGTAAGATCGTGCCTCTGCGTGCGCGAACAGTCAAAGAGACGTTCAAAGCCGGCGCGTCGGGATCGCTTTCAATGGTGCGTTCGAGACTTTCGATTTCGCCCTCCGGTGGGTAATCAATCCGGAGTATCAGCCTATCTGCGGCCCGCTCGACGAGATGCCACATGTGATTCGCGCCGTAGCCATGATTGCAGGCATCGGCGGCGTGCGTTTTCTCGAAACCTGGCGGCAGATCAGGAGGGGCCTGCACCGTTCCAAAAGGCAGGCACGGCCATTCACCGCGCAATCCGCGCAGCAGTCCCGGCCAGCGGTCGTCATCGCCCCACGGTGCAACGTATAAGGGCGAAACGGATCGTCCGCCCCCTAGCTCGAATCGCACGGGAGCCAGCATGCCACCAAGCGACTGTGCCGTTGCTTCGCCGTGCGCCCACTTCAACGTCCAACGCTGCATGGAATCCATCGTGCCGTCGTTCCAGGTTAGCCGCGTAACGGTTCGTCAATGTCGACGCCCGCGGCGATCTCCGTCAAAGCGTCCGCCGGTTGAAGTTCCTACGACTGGAAAATCAGATCCGCACGATGCCGCGTCGATTCAATCAATACCGCGTTGGGTTCGTCAGTATGCTGAACCCAGTCTCGGGCGGCTTCTTCACTCCGGCCGAATCTGACGTGACGCGCTACGAGACGTTGCCTCCGCAATTCCGGATCGACGTCCACATACCACGCTTCGTCGAGAAGCGGACGAACCGCTGCCCAGTGCCCGCGCTCCAGCAGCAGATAGTTGCCTTCAGTGATCACGAGCGGCACGTCGGGGCTCACAGGAATGGCCCCGGCAATCGGCTCCTCGATCTCCCGGCGAAATGCCGGCGCGTAGACCATTTCATCCTGACGGGGTGTGCGCAGGCGCTTCAGCAGCGCGACATAGCCGGCACTGTCGAAGGTATCTTCAGCGCCCTTGCGGGACGCGCGCCCGAGACGTTCGAGTTCGACATTGGCGAGGTGGAAGCCATCCATTGGCACGACCACGGCGCGGCCGGGCAGCGCTTCGAGGATCTGCTCCGCCAACGTGGATTTGCCGGAACCCGGCGCGCCGACTACACCGAGAATGCGGCGTTGACCGCCGGCGATAAGTTGTTCCAGCCGGGCGAGAAAGCGGTCTTCGATCATCGACACAATCCAGAGTGGTTCAAAGAGGGGTTATGGGCGACTAATCCAGAATTATTCGCCTGCCGCAAAACATCATAACGGAAAACCGCCGGACGGTTGCCATCCATGCGGTATCCTAATTGTATGCATCGTTTCTCCGTCCAATGAAAGCGTGATACTCACGATTTTCAGTTCGCGCGGCAACCGGATCGAAATGAAAATCGCAAGTTTCTAAAGATTTTCAGTTGCGCGGTCGATAACCGCCTTATAGACAAAACAACTGACGCTATCCGCATGCGGGTAGCGAAGCTTCAGAAGCGACCGAAAACGAAAGCATGAAATACTTTTTCAATCAGGCGCTCGTCGAGCGATATGGCTACGGGCTGGCTGTGTTCATCGCTGCCGAGACTTCAGATCTTCAGCGCGTGATTGACCGCGCGAATGCACGACGTGAGCGCGATGGTCAAAGTCTGCTCGATGACCTGGTGGTCGAGGATGTGATCGCCGCCATGCGCAACCGGGGCATGCTTCCCGCCCGACGCAGTGAAGACGGCTCCAATGTGACGGGCGCTGGGGCAGCGGGCTGATTCATTGCAGGCACTGTGTTCGCCGGGCACGATGCCCCAAATCGCTCCCGGATTCCGCTATCTCCTGGCAAGCGCCGCTCAGCGCGCTTCCACCCCGATTTTACGCAGCGATAACACCGGGTACACTACGTCGAGGTGCGGCGCGGTCCCCTCACATCCGGCCATTTCTCGCGGCGGCGAATCAGCGGGTCATATGCAAAACGGCATCAATTTCGATCTGAAGGCGCTCGAAGTTTTCGTGCTCGTCGTCGAGTGCGGTGGCATGACCGCCGCCGGTCAACGACTCAATCTCACGCAATCTTCGGTTTCCCAGACGCTTTCGAACCTGGAGCAAACCCTCAATCTGCAATTGCTGGATCGCTCGCAACGTCCCCCCGTACTGACACCCGTGGGCCGCCAGTTCTATAACCGGGCCTGTACGCTGCTGGACGACGCGAGGCACCTGAGCCAGGAGTTCCACAAGGCGCAGGGCGAACCGCTCAAACACATCCGGATTGCGCTGGTCGATTCCATGGCCACCAGTATCGGTGCCGAACTGCTGGCGGCGATACGCCAGCGCACCTCGAATTGGTCGATGGTGACCGGTCAATCGCATCAGCATGCCGAAGCATTGTTGTCGAGACGGGTCGACATCATCATCTCGGACGACGCGGTGTTGAAAAACCCGTTGTTTTACCGCCAGCGCATCTTGCGCGAACCTTTTGTTCTGGTGTTGCCCGGCGACTTCAAAGGACCCGTCGCGTCGTTGCGCAGTCTGCTGGTCAGAGACGACTTCATCCGCTACAGCAATAGCACCGTCATTGGCAGAAGCATCGAAATACAGCTGGAAAAATGGGGAATCCAGCCGCCGGTGCGCCTGCAGCTCGACAACACGTTCGCAATCATGTCACTGGTCATGGCCAATGCGGGCTGGACCATCACCACGCCGTTATGCCTGCTGCAGTCAGGGCTGACCGTGGACAACAGGTTCTCCCAGGCATTTCGATTACTCCCCATTCCCGGCGAGGAGTTCTTCCGTGAACTCACCCTGGTCGCCCGTCAAGACGATCTGGGCGTGCTGCCGCAACAGCTCGCCCAGGACAGCGTGCAATTGCTAAAAGACCGCTTCCTGCCGATCATCGACGCCAACGCGCCGTGGCTGCGGCCTTCTATCGAACTGGGCTGATTTCACAGCAGCGCGACGCCGGGCCTCAATTTTTCGTAGCGTAGCTGGCGCAGATCCGCGACGTTGGCGCCGGGCGCGGCCACCACCAGGATGTCGTCCGCCAGTGCGGCAAAATCGGCCCGGAAATGGACCGAGCTCTTGAGAACCAGAATGCGGTAATCAGCCGGATCAGCACCGATATGGCGGAACATGGCCCGATCGGCAGCCTGCTGTTTGCGGCTCGACACGACGATCTCGATGCCAGCGGAGCCACCGCACCGCACCCGGGCCATCGCGCCGAGATCCATGTGGCAGCCCAGATAGAACGGGCCCGTCCCCGTGAAACGACCGCTGCCCAGCGCCAGCACCTCAAACGGCCCATACAGCGGCGGCGCTCCCGTGCCGCTCACCGCACCTAGCGCAAACTCGATGACCGCGCCGACGCCCGCACGCGTTGCCGCTTCGGCAAAGGCGGCATCGCACAACACGCCGACGCAAACTCGTTGCGCGTTTTGCCGCAGCAGTTCGTGCAGGATGTCGGTCGTATCCCCGCTGCCGCCGCCGCCCGGATTATCCTGGGTGTCGGCCAGGATGACCGTCCCATATCCGGGTCGTAGCGCGTGCTGAAGCGCGTAGGCGACGGCCTCGTCCGGCGCATACAGCCGTCCGCCGAAACCGGCCTGCCTCGCGAGCGCGGCCTGCGCCAACGCTTCGGCGGCGCGTTCGACGGCTATCGCGTCGTGGCCGTAGGCGAGCACGGTGGGTCCGCTGTGGTAAATGTCCGCAAGCGGAAACCCCGGCACCAATTCGGCCGCAAACACCTGCTCCGATGCGAGCGCGTTACCCAGCGCAACCAGACCGCGCATCGGTTCGATCAAGGTGCTTTGCCATGGCATGGGAATCAGAAAGGGAAGTTGGCGATAGGCTTTATGCAAAACCCTGCCACCCAGCAAGCGGTCGAGCAGAACCTGCGCACGTTGCCCGGTTTGCGCCATGTCGATATGTGGATAGCTGCGGTACGCCAGCAGGCCGCTCGCATACTCGAACATGGCGGGCGTGATATTGGCGTGAAAATCGAGCGCCACGACGATCGGCAGCGCGGCGCCGACTCGTTGGCGCAGCCGTCGCAGCAACTCTCCTTCGCCGTCGTCCAGGTGCTCGCTCACCATCGCGCCGTGCAGATCGAGAAACAGCGCGTCCAACGGACCCGCATCACGCAGCATGCGGTCGAGCATGAAGGCAATCGCTTCGAATGCGTCTTCCGTAACCGGGCCACCAGGATTGGCCGAGGCCCACAACAGCGGCACGAGTTGATGCGTGCTCTGCGCGGCCTGGATAAAACCGTCGATCGCCAGATTGACGCCGGAGACCGCACGGAACATCTCCTCGCCAACCAGCAAACCGGGCCACGCGTCCGCTTCGACGAACGTCGCAAAGCGCGCGCGGCTGGCGGCGAAAGTATTGGTCTCATGTAGAAAGCCAGCGATGCCGATTCTTGCCACAGCAACCCCTCAATCGCACGGACGCAATCAGGCTGGCGTTACAGCATGCCTTCTACTGCGCTGACAAAAATCCGGCTGTAGTCGGCCTGACTGAATGGAATCGGGTTGGTGCCGGCGGATCCGTCGACCACGGCCATGTCGCCGACCTTCGCCGCATCCCGGGCATCGATGCCGATTTCAGCCAGCGTATGGGGAATGCCGAGCGAATCGCGCATCGCCAGCACCCAGTCCAGGAAGGATGCGAACGACGGCTGCGCCAGCTCCAGGTAGCGCGCGAGCAATTCGATCCGCTCTGCGATCACCGCTTCGTTGGCCTTGAGGACATACGGCATCAGAATGGCGTTCAGCATGCCGTGATGGGCGTCGTACAAAGCCCCAAGCGGATGGGCCAGCGCATGCATCGCGCCCAGGCCGCGTTGAAACGCAGTGGCCCCCATGCTCGAAGCCACCAGCATTTGCAGACGTGCTTCGAGGTCCTGACCATCCTTGACCGCGCGCGGCAGAAACTGCTTGATCAAACGCATACCTTCGAGTGCGATGCCCGTTGCCATGGGATGATAAAACGGCGAGCTATAGGCTTCCAGGTTGTGCGACAGAGCGTCCATACCGGTGGCCGCCGTCAATTTCGCGGGCAAACCCACCGTCAGCTCAGGATCGAGAATGACGACAGCGGGCAACATCTTTGCGTGAAAGATGATCCGCTTCACATGGGCGTGTTCGTCGGTAATCACCGAGGCCCGGCCGACTTCCGAACCGGTTCCGGCTGTGGTCGGCACGGCCACCACGGGCGCCATGCCGGCTACATTGACGCGCAAATAGTTGTCGCCGACGTCCTCGAAGTCCCACAGCGGACGCGCCTGACCAACCATCAGCGCGACCGCCTTGGCCGCATCGAGCGCCGAGCCGCCACCGCAGGCGATCACGCCGTCGTGACCGCCGGCCTTGAAGGCGGCCACGCCATCGTCGACGTTCTTGCCGGTCGGGTTGCCCTTGATATCGTGAAACAGCCCGCACTCGAGTCCGGCAGAGCGGCCGTGTTCCAGCATGCCGGCTATCAGCGGCAATGACGCAAGACCCGGATCGGTAATCAGCAGCGGCCGGCGCATGCCCACGCTTTCACACCATTGCGGCAATTCGCGGATGCGGCCGGCGCCGACCTTGACCGCGGTGGGATAATTCCAGTTCACGCTGGGCAGTGTCATACGAAATTCCTTCGAAAGTCCCGGTCAAAGGCCGGTTTTCAGATGAAAAGACTTGGCACGCGTGAGGTGTTCGTAGCCGACCACCGACAACGTCACACCCCGGCCGGTATGCTTCACACCGGTCCAGGCGAGGGCCGGGTCGAGATAGTCACAACGGTTCATGAAGAACGTGCCGGTTTCGACGCGTCGGCCGATCGATAGGGCCGCTTCTTCGTCGCGCGTGAATACAGCAGCGGTCAGGCCGTAGGGGCTGTCGTTCATCAGTTCGATGGCCTGTTCGTCGCTGGACACAGGCATGATGCCCACCACCGGTCCGAAGCACTCATCGTTCATCAGCGTCATGCCGTGGTCGACATTCACCAACAAAGCGGGCGCGACATAAGGCGTGCCGATCCGCGACATGCCGAAGCGGCTTTCATCGATCAGATTTTTAGCGCCTTTGGTAAGGGCCTCGGCAATCACGGTCCGAACGCCGTCCGCGGCGGCTGTCCTGACGACGGGTCCCAAGGTGGTGTGCGCATCGAGCGGATTGCCCAATACATACTGATTCGTGAGCGCCACGGCACGTTCGACAAAATCCTCGTACACCGCCTGAGTGACATAAATTCTCTGGATACCGCAGCACGACTGGCCCGAATTGAAAAAGGCGCCGTCGACGAGCGTCTCCACCGCGTGATCGAGCTTCGCATCGCTGCGCACATAAGCGGGATCGTTGCCGCCCAGTTCCAGTCCCACACCGATAAACCGTCCAGCCGCGGCCTCTTCGACGATACGGCCGCCGCCTACCGAACCGGTGAAACAGACAAAGCCGATCTCGCTTGAGCGTATCAATCGGCCCACACGTTCGTGATCCGCATGCAGATACTGAAAGACGCCTTCGGGCAACCCGGCTTGAACAAACGCCTGATGGATGAGTTCGGCACACAACGGGGTTTGATCGGAGTGCTTGAGAATCACCGCATTGCCCGCGAGCAACGCGGGCACGATACTGTTGACGGCTGTGAGCAAGGGGTAATTCCACGGCGCAATGGTCAACACTACGCCAACCGGCTCACGTGAAATAAAGCGTGTAAAGCCCGCCTGGGGCACCACCTGAATGGGTTTCAACGCGTCTTCCGCAATCGCCATCATGTGGCGTGCGCGTGCGGCGAAGCCGTCCACTTCGCCGCCGGCGTAACGCAGCGGGCGTCCCATCTGGCGTGTAATCGCATCGGCGATGGCGGCTTTGTTTTCGCCAAAGCAATCGACTGCGCGACCCACCAGCGCCAGCCGTTCCGACAGCGGCATGGCGGCCCACGCCTTCTGGGCAATCGTCGCGCTGCGCAGTGTCTGCCCGATATGCGCTTCGCTGGCATACGGGCGGCGCACGAATTCGCTGCCGTCGATCGGGCTAAGGCTGACCAGTTCGTCTTTCATCATGGGAGCGGGTGGTTTTGGGCTCAGATAATTTCAAAGTAACGCGCCAGCTCCCAATCGGTCACATGCCGACGGAACTGCCGTTCTTCCCATTCGCGGGTCGCCACAAAATGTTCGACGAACGCTTCGCCAAACAGGGTTTTGGCGGCTTCGGAATGGCGTAGTCGCTGTGCGGATTCCCACAACGTGTTGGGCAATTTGAGGTGGCCGGGAAATTCCTGGGTATAGGCGTTGCCCTGAACGATCGGCTCCGGATCAAGGCCCTGTTCGATTCCGTACAAGCCGGCGCCCAAGGCCGCTGCCAATGCGATATAGGGATTCGCGTCGGCCGAACCGATGCGCACTTCCACACGCTGGCATTTCTCCGAACCAGGGATCAGCCGCAAGGCCGTGGTGCGATTCTCGACGCCCCAGGTGGCATCGAGCGGGGCCCAGTAACCCGGCACGAGACGCGAATAGCTGTTCACGGTCTGCGCGAACATCGACATGAATTCAGGCAGGTAGCGTTGCACACCCGCCATGAAACTGGCTTGCCTCGCGCTCATATTGTATGGACGGCTTTCGTCGTAAAACACCGACTTGCCGGTACTCTTCTCGCGCAACGACATATGGATATGGCCGCTTTGTCCCGGGTGGTCATGCGACCATTTCGCCATGAACGTGGCCATCAGATTGTTTTTCTGGGCCAGCGCCTTGGTGAACGTCTTGAACAACATGGCCTTGTCCGCCATCTCAGTCGCGTGGTCGAACGCCAGGGCGGCCTCTAGCACGCCAGGCCCGGTTTCCGTATGCAGGCCTTCGATCGGCATGTCCATCTGCTCGCACAGGTCGAGCAATTGCCGGTAGAAGTCGCCCTGAACCGTACTGCGCAGCACCGAATAGCCGAAATTGCCAGGTGTCCAGTTTTTCAGGTCACGGTAGTGCTTTTCGCGCACCGAATGCGGCGTTTCTTCGAACATGAAGAATTCATATTCCAGCGCCGCAAACGCCTCGAATCCCGCCTGTTCGGCACGTTTGAGCACGCGCTTCAGCAGGCCGCGTGGACAGATTGATTCGGCATCCTCGGCAAATTCGGCAAGGAAAAACAACATGTCTTCACCGTCGCCCTGTTCGAGCGGCAAACGCCGGCAGCTCTCCGGTACGATGCGGACCATGGCGTCGGGATAGGCGGTATGCCAGCCCGTATAGCGGGTGTTGTCGTACATCTGGTCGTCCACGTCCCAACCCAGTACGACATTGCAAAACGCGAAACCCGCACGCAGCGCCGCGAGGAATTTATCCTTACGCAGATATTTGCCGCGCAGAATGCCATCGACGTCGGACAGACCGACCTTGATATGCGTCAGCCGGCTTGCCTCCACCAGACGAATCGCATCCTCTACTGTTTTAATGGCCCGTTCGGGCCCGGCGTGCGCATCCATAGACAGTGTCTCCGCGTTATCGTTTTTTCGTACCGTCGATTCATGTTAGGAACCCGAAAAGTCCAGATCAACAACAATCGGAATTCTTTATGGTGACGATCGGTTCGAGTAATGCCCGATGCGATTGCGGTGATTGCCGTGAAGCGGCTAAAGGGCTAAATAGCAGCCGGCATGCGCGCCAGCTCGATAAAGGCCTTGAGGTAATCAATTTCCGTGTCGGTTTCGCGCGCACCCAGGAAAATCTGCTTGGCGATGCCTTTTCGCCCCAGCCGCACCGGCACGAGGTTCATCTTGCCCGCGTACTCTTCCACCAGCCAGCGGGGTAGCGCCGCAACGCCCCGGCCGCTTTCGACCATCTGCAGCATGATGTCGGTGGTCTCGATGGCCTTGTGACGCCGAGGCGTGACGCCAGCCGGCATCAGAAACTGATTGTAGATATCGAGCCGGTCGATCTCCACGGGATAGGTGACCAACACCTCTTGCGTCAACTGCTCCGGCTTCACGTAGTCCACGCTGGCGAGCGGATGCTCGCGGTTCACGACCAGCACCTGTTCGTAGTCGAACACCGGTTCGAAGCGCAAGCCCGGTTTGTAGAGCGGATCCGGCGTCACGAGTAGATCGATTTCGTAGCCGAACAGGGCGCCAATACCGCCAAACTGGAATTTCTGTTTGACGTCGACATCCACGTCCGGCCAGCGCGCGAGATACGGCGAGACCACCTTGAGTAGCCACTGATAACAGGGATGGCATTCCATGCCAATGCGCAGTGCGCCCCGTTCGCCTTGTGCGTACTGATGCAGCCGCTCCTCGGCGAGATCCAGTTGTGGCAGCACGCGATTGGCCACCGCGAGCAGGTATTCGCCGGACTGGGTCAAGCGCAGACTGCGGCCCTCGCGCAACCAGATATCCGTGCCGAGCTGCTGCTCCAGTTTCTTCATGGAGTGGCTCAGCGCGGATTGCGTCACGCACAGGATGTCAGCCGCTGCGGTCAGCGAGCCGTACCTGTCCACTGCCTGGACGATAGCCAGATGAATTCTCTCAAGCATGGTTGAGTATGAATAAAACTAATGGTTTGGTGAATTATCACCATTTTACTTCATCAATCGCCGTGGCTAGGATGCAGCATCCGCAACCTGACCGAAGCAAGGCGACACCATGGCAACAACACACAATCTCGGCTTCCCACGTATCGGCACGAAGCGCGAACTGAAATTCGCGCTCGAGTCTTACTGGAAAGGGGAGTCCTCGCTCGGCGAACTGAAGGCGCTCGGCGCCCACCTGCGTCAGCGCCACTGGGCGCATCAGGCTGACCTGGGTCTGGCTGCCGTGGGCGACTTCGCCTTCTACGACCAGGTGCTGGACATGAGCTTCACGCTCGGCAACCTGCCGGAACGCGTGCAAGGTTTTCACGGCGATCCCCTCGACAACGCCTTTCGCGTCGCCCGCGGCCGCTCGGCGAAGGATGCCGGGAGCCACGCCGCATGCTGCGGCGGCGTCGCGGCCGGCGAGATGACGAAGTGGTTCGACACGAACTATCACTACATCGTCCCCGAGTTCAGCGCGAGCACGGAATTCAGCCTGGATGCGTCGCGTCTGCTGGAACAGCTGGATGAGGCGCGGGCGCAAGGCGTCAAGGCCAAGCCGGTGATCGTCGGTCCGGTGACGTATCTGGCGCTCGGCAAGGCCAAAGACGACTCCGACAAGCTGGCGCTGTTGCCGCGCCTGCTGCCCGTCTATGCGGAATTGCTGGCCACGCTGGCGGCGCACGGCGTTGAATGGGTTCAGATCGACGAGCCGATGCTCGTGACCGAACTATCGCGCGAATGGCACCAAGCCTATGTCACGGCCTACGAAGCACTCGCCAACGGTAAGGTGAAGCTGTTGCTGGCGACGTACTTCGGGCAGTTGCTGGGCAATCTGCCGCTGGTCTGCAAGCTGCCGGTGCAGGGCCTGCATCTGGATGCGATCAATGCCCGCATTGAAGTGGATGCGGTAATTGCCCAACTGCCCAAAGACCGCGTCCTGTCGCTGGGCGTCATCAACGGTCGCAACATCTGGAAGACTGACCTCGCGAGCGTGCTCGACTGGCTCGAACCGGCTGCGCGGCAACTGGGCGAACGCCTGTGGATCGCACCGTCGTGCTCACTGCTGCACGTGCCGGTGGATCTCGACAGTGAGCAGAAGCTGGATGCGGAAGTCCGTTCGTGGCTCGCGTTCGCGTTGCAAAAACTGGGCGAACTGCAGGTGCTGGCGACGGCGTTGAACGAGGGCCGCGACGCCGTCAAGGCAGAACTGGCTGTGAACAGCGCCGCCATTGCGGCGCGTCGTGTGTCGCCGCGCGTGAACAACCCGGCGGTCAAAGCCGCTCTCGGAAAGATCAATACGGCCTTGGGTCAACGCAAGAACGTCTATCCGATCCGCGCCGACAAGCAGGCCGCGCTGCTAAAGCTGCCGCCTTACCCGACCACGACCATCGGCTCGTTCCCACAGACCGGCGCCATCCGTCATGCCCGCAGTCAGTTCAAGAGCGGTGCACTGGATGAAGCCGGGTACAAGGCCGCGATGTGCGCCGAGATCGAACGCAGCGTGCGCGAGCAGGAAGCGCTGGGCCTCGACGTGCTGGTGCATGGTGAAGCCGAGCGTAACGACATGGTCGAATATTTCGGCGAGCAGCTCGATGGTTATGCGTTCAGCCAGTTCGGCTGGGTGCAGTCCTATGGCTCGCGTTGCGTGAAACCGCCCATCCTGTTCGGCGACATCAGCCGCCCAAAGGCGATGACGGTGGAATGGATCAGGTACGCTCAGTCGCTGACCCGCAAACCGATGAAAGGCATGCTGACCGGCCCCGTTACGATCCTCAACTGGTCGTTCGTGCGCGACGACCAGCCGCGCTCGGTTTCGTGCTACCAGCTTGCGCTGGCGATCCGCGAAGAAGTACTGGACCTGGAGAAGGCAGGTGTGCGCGTCATCCAGATCGACGAGGCCGCCTTGCGTGAAGGCCTGCCGTTGCGGCAGTCGCAATGGCAGGAATACCTCGACTGGGCCGTCGCGTCGTTCCGTATCACCGCCAATGGTGTGGACGACGAAACGCAGATTCACACGCATATGTGCTATTCGGAGTTCAACGACATCATCGCGTCGATCGCCGATATGGACGCCGACGTCATCACGATCGAAACCTCGCGCTCGGACATGGAACTGCTAGACGCGTTCGATCACTTCAACTACCCGAATGAAATCGGACCGGGTGTGTACGACATTCACTCGCCGAATATCCCCAGCGAGGAACACATCGTTGAACTGATGAAGAAAGCCGCAGAACGCATCCCCCTGCAACGGCTGTGGGTGAATCCGGACTGTGGTCTGAAGACGCGTCAATGGGAAGAAGTCATTCCGGCGTTGACGAACATGGTTGCCGCTGCCAGAACGTTGCGCGCTTCTGTCTAAGGCGCCCCGTAGCGCCTGCGGCAAGCAAAGCCGGCCACCTGTGCGTGGCCGGTTGTCGTTCGTGCGCCCGCTTCGCGCTGCGAAACGTCGTGAGGGAGTAGCATGGTCACGCGCAAGCCCAAGGGACGATGCTCGTTGGGCGTCATGCGCGCTGGGACTGCAACCATCGTTCTACCTTCGCTACGACGTGGCATGGAGCAAAGCATGGCCTATCGCAACTATCACAAGCGCAAGATCGCCGATCGGGATCTGCACCCTGAAACTCAGATGATGTCGTATGGTTACGATCCCTTTCTCTCGGAAGGGTCCGTTAAGCCGCCGGTTTTTTTGACCTCGACATTCGCGTTTCGCACGGCCGAAGACGGCGCCGAGTTCTTCGATATGGTGTCGGGCCGCAAGCCTTCACCGGAGGGCGAAAGCGCGGGCCTCGTGTATAGCCGCTTCAATCACCCGAATCTGGAAATTGTCGAAGACCGTCTTGCGCTGCTCGACGGCTCCGAGTCCGCGGTGGTGACTTCGAGCGGGATGTCCGCGATTGCCGCGATTTTGCTGGCATTCCTGCGGCCCGGCGATTGTGTGGTTCAGTCTGTACCGCTCTACGGTGGCACCGAAACGCTGATTGCCAAGTTCTTGCCCGAGTGGGGCATTCGCTCGCAGGTGATCGAGGATGGGCTGTCGGTGGAGGCGATTCACGATGCGCTCGAAGCGGCAGCGCAAAAGGGCCCGGTGCGGATGTGCTACATCGAGACCCCGGCCAACCCGACGGATGCCCTGTTCGATATGGAAGGCTTGCGGCGTGAGATCGATGGATTCGAAACGCGTCACGGCTATCGCCCGCTTTCGGTGTGCGACAACACGCTGCTGGGTCCGCTGTATCAGAAGCCGGTGAAGCAGGGCATCGACATGTGCGTGTATTCACTGACGAAGTACATTGGCGGCCACAGCGATCTGGTGGCAGGCGGCGTCACCGGCAACCGCAACCTGGTGACGAAAGTCCGCTCGATCCGCAGCATGCTCGGCTCGCAACTCGATCCGCATTCCTCATGGATGATTACGCGTTCCATGGAGACGCTCGTGCTGCGGATGGAGCAGGCCGCGCGCAGCGGCAGCGCCGTCGCGCGATGGCTCGCGAGCAATCCTTATCATCCTGTGAAGGTCTTGCACCCGGAGCTGATCGAGGACCCTACCTATCAGGCGGTCTATCGGCGTCAATGCACGGGGCCGGGCTCGACGTTCGCATTCGTTCTCGACGGCGGCCGCGAGCAGGCGTTCAAACTCATCAATGGTCTGTCGTTGTTCAAGTCCGCCGTGAGTCTTGGCGGCACGGAGTCGCTGATCTGTCACCCCGCCTCGACGACGCATTCCGGCGTGCCCGCTGAAGCGCGTGCGAAGGCGGGTGTGTCGGAGGGGTTGATTCGGGTGTCCGTGGGACTGGAGCATCCGGACGATCTGATCGCCGACCTGTCGTACGCGCTGGAACACTGCTGAGGCGAGACGTGAAACGCCAGACGTGAGCGAAGCAAGATGAAACGCCCGCTGCGTGGCGGGCGTTTCACGAGGATGCTACAGATGGTTCGGCATCCGTACGAGGGAAGGGCGCAACCGAGTCAGCGGTTGCAACGCCTGACACCTCAGAGGTAAGCCGACTTGCCGATCATCCGGTCTGTCGATGCCGCGCGTTGGGCACGCTCGGCGAGCGCGCCGAACAGCAAACCGATCGTCGTCCACAAGATCACCTGCATGCCGATCGCCGCAACCCTGAATTTCCACAGCAGGACTGCGGGGAACGCGGCCGGCACCTCGTTGATCACGGGCAGCGCCAGCTGCACGGCACCGATGATCACGACAAAGACGAGGCCCGCTACGATCGACGCATTCCATTGGCCCAGGTGGGCAATGGCGTGCTTGCGTACCTTGAGCGAAAACACCATCGTGGCAATTGAAATGGCGATCATGAGGAAGAACAGCCCGGTGCGCATGCCGATCGTCTCAGGGTCGCCCACTGACGGTGGATTGGCCGGGTATTTGATGTTCGGTACGATCACGAGGGTGATGAAGGCCGCGAGCGCGAGCCACGCGGACAGCGGACGTGCGGGCAGTTTACTGACGCGGCCGAACGTGTAGGCGAACGTCAGTGCAAACAGTCCGCCGACGGCGGCGCTAAACGACACCACACCGGTCAATAGACCCAGCCCGGCTTGCGTATGCCGGCTGACGATTTCGGGCTCAGGCGGCTCGCCCTTTGCCGCATCGGCCTTGGCCTCGAAGGAAATGGCCTGATCGACCTGGGGTTCGCCGACCAGCTTGGCGAAACTAAACGTGAGGAGTCCCGCGGCCACGCCCGCAAGCATGCCGCGTACCAGCAATTTGCCGACCATGTTGGACTCCGCGTTAGTGGCAGGGGAAGCCAAGCAGGTGGCGGCCGTCGTGGACGAATTCGTGGACGTACATGCCGGGTACGAGCGATGTCGCACCCTCTTCGGCACCGACGAAATAAATGGCGAGCAGCATGATCAGGCCACCAAAGATAATCCATGGCATCAGTTCACGCAGCGGAATGGGAGTAGGCTCGGCGGCCGGATTAAAGACAGCGTCAGTCATGATTGACTTTCTCCAGGGGTTACGCGCCCCAATAGTGGATTGTAGAAGTGGCGCGGAGCTCGGGTCTGGCTTTCGGTTCGTACATGGACCGCTTACAGTGGCGCGACCGCGCCGGGCTTACACCGGCTTCCGTGCTCCGCGCCAGAGCACATTCTACGCGCTAAACTTTGCCGGTCGGGGAAATGCAAGCTGGTGTTTGCCCGATCGATATGGCTTTCAGACTGGACTTTGCCGGTCGGGGAAACGCAAGCTGTCATTTCCCCAATCTGTATGGCTTTCAAACGAAAGGAAAAATTGGTGTGCAGCAGCATGGCTTTCAACTGAAAGGACTCGATGAATACGCGTGTTTTACTGGTCAGCCACGCAGCGACTTCCGCGATGCGTCAGGGCAGGTTCCCCGCTGGCGAGTCACTGGACGCACGGGGTGTGGCGGAGGTCATGGCCTGGCGGGAGCATCTGGCCGTAGCCGAAGACGCGATGTCGTTCAGTAGTCCTGCGGCCTGCGCGCGTGATACTGCGCGGGCGTTCGGCATCGAGCCACGGGTCGCGTCTGAACTCGCGGACCTGGACTATGGGCAATGGCGCGGCCGGCGGCTTGCGGATATCGCGGACGAAACACCACATGAACTGGCAGCATGGACTCGCGATCCCAATGCGGCTCCGCATGGCGGCGAATCCTTCGTCCAGCTTCTCGCGCGGGTTGGCAGATGGCTCGATGCGTTGGACCCGACGGCGAGTGTGGTCGCTGTTACACATGCCTCAGTCATCCGTGCCGCTCTGATCCATGCACTGCGCGCGCCCGCGCTGTCATTTTCTCGCATTGAGATCGCGCCACTCTCCGTTGTCGAATTGCGGCGTTCGACTCGCGGATGGACATGGTGGCCGGCGCAGTCATGATGGCGCGTGTCGATTCCGTTCGCTATACGTGACACAAACGTGAGCGCTGGAAAAAAATATACTGGTTGACTGCGCGAACGAGGTACCACGTAATGTCGTCGTGCCCACGCAGCGCGTCGCCTCCAGCAATACGTAATCCCGGTTCAGCAAAGAACAGTTCCCGGCAGCCAATCGCGTTGAGCGATGGGTGACGGAGAAGGCGTAGCGGCGTGGATGAGAGTGTTTCGTCGGAAGAAGGCGCTCACATGGCGGAAATGGACGAGGTCGGTAGCAACAGGTGCCCTGATACAGCGGCCAATCTGTCCGAATTGGACGAGGCCGTGGCGTATCGACGAGAAGTCGTCGTGATCGAAACACTCGCTGCGTTTGCGGCCTTGCGTCAGCCGTGGAATGCGCTTGCTGCGGTGGCCGACAATGGCTCGCCGTGTTTGACATTCGAATACTGCGAACTGGCGGCCAGCCGTGTCATTGCCATGGGCGGTGTGGTGAATGTCGCGCTCGTATGGCGTGACAACGTGTTGCTGTCCTTGTGGCCCGTTTCGATCGTTCGCAAGGGCGTGCTGCGAGTCGCGAAGGCGCTGACCTGCGGCAGCGATGAAGAATACGGTGGGCCGCTCCTCGACGGAAACGCAGACGCAATCCGTGAACGCTATGCGGTCGCGCTGGCAAGCGTGATGCAGGTCAATGCGGATGTTCTCGAGATCGGCATGGTTCAAGTGGACGGCCCGCTGGAAGCTTCGCTCGAGTGCATACCTCAGTCCTGGGTGTTGGCCCGGCTACCGGCACGGTGGCGCGGCCTCGACGGCTATTCGATTCGCCTCAATGAATTTCCCAGCTACGACGACTTCCTGGCGACGCTGCCCAAGGCCCTCCGTTCGAGTCTGCGCTATAACCGCAAACGGCTCGAAGCGAAGGGCGCGCTGGAAATTGGCTGGAGCACGACAGTCGCCGACGCCGAGTCGGTGCTGACATGGCTCTTCGCGAACAAACGAAAATGGGCAGTCGATCGCGGCGTCGACACGCCTTATCTGATGGACGATCGGGTACGCGACTTCTTCATTGGGATGGCGTCGCGGCTTGACCTGAAGACGACGCCGCTGGTTGCCTTCGTGAAGATGGACGGCGTTCCGGTCGCGGCATCCGTGAACCTGGTCGGCGCGAAATCGGTCGAGTACTTCATTACCACGTATGAAGAGGCGTTCAGCACCTATTCCGTCGGTGCCTTGCTGGTTGACTTCATGGTCCGATGGTCGCACGCGCATGGCCGCGATTTCGATTTTCGGCCTCTGCACGGCGACTACAAAGCGCGCTGGGCGAACCAGCAGACCTGGCACGAGAAACGTTTGATCGTGCTCGGCGCGCGTGGCCGGCTCGTCGAACTGCCGTTACTGTTCGCTCTGGCCGCACGCGTGAAACGCAAGCTCCATGCGCTTATTGCGAACCGGCTGCAAAACCGATTAAAGGGACCGAGCACGCCCTGAAGCCCGCGCTCATCGCTCCCTCCTCCCCGTCCTCACATCCTCGCAGCGAACGATAGACCGTCGCGGCTCGATGCCTCATCTGTTTGAAACCGCACATCCGGTCAGTGGCTGGTGTGTGCGCGAGCGTACACACCAGGGTTGACGCTCTGCGGGTGAATTGACGATGATGTAGGCGACGAGAAAGGCAATCGAATTAAACCGACAAGGTGTTTGCAGGGTCGAAACACACTGGCTCTGTCGTATTTGCTTGTCCCTTTTTGAGCAATCAGCGTCAGTCGGGACCACAACAACGGACTTCGCCGCACGCTTTGGTCCGCCAGATTCAACGCGTTATGACCTTCCCCGCGCCTCGCCGCCATCAAGCGGCGCGGGAAACTTGCGTCCGCGTTTTGGCGATTACGGTTTTGAGCTTGATGAATCGAAGGGGAACACCGCAATGGACAGTCAGCTTGCGCTTGACCAGATCAATCAGCGTGCCTGGAACTCGCGTGATGCATCGCGCGAGTTTCTGCGCAGCGAGTCGTGGATCGACCCCGGGGAGAAAGCCGCGTTCGAACAGATCGCCGACGAGTGTCGCGACCAGCCGCTGCTCGACATCGGCATCGGCGCCGGGCGCACCATTCCTTTGATGATGCAACTCTCGTCCAATTACACCGGCATCGACTACACAGCCAAATTGCTTGACCACGCCCGTACGCGCTACCCGAATCTGAATCTGCACCATATGGATGCGCGGGATATGATGGCCTTGCAAACCGACGCCTTTGCGCTGACGGCTTTCAGTTGCAACGGCATCGATTGTGTCAATTACGAAGATCGTGTTTTGATCCTGAGAGAAATGTTCCGGGTGACCCGGCCCGGCGGTCTGGTCTGGTTTTCAAGCCACAATCGCGACGGCGCCGGGTTCCAGGACAGCGTCCTGAAGCTGCTGCCGCGCTTTACGCCCAACCCGTTGCGATACGGTTGGCGGACCCTGCGCGCGATCCGCAAACTTCCGCTAGCCTGCTACAACTACACGCGGCATGCGCGTTTTCATCGTAATTACGAAGGGTATTCGATCAAAACAGCGGCGGCCCATTTCTTCGGCATTCTGATTATCTACACCACATTGGCCGAACAACGGCGTCAGTTGGAGTCACTTGGGTTTGTGGTCGAGGCGGTTTACGGATGCGGTGATGGCAAGCGTATCGGTGAGGACGCGCGAACCAGCGACGCGACGTGGTTGCACTTCATCGCGCGCAAGCCTGCGCATCCGGTGGCGTGAGGGCTTGCGCGCAAACGTGTCCGGCTGCAGGTCACGCCATGCACTGCGGCTGAAGAAATCGTCAGCTCGCGGGGCTCAATTTGTCCTGCGTGTGCGTTTCGAAATCCGTGGCGGCATGGCGCTCATGTAATTGATCTGAAAGCTCGCCAAACGTGCGGTTGACCTTTCGTCCGCGCTGCACGGCCGGACGTGCACCGATCGTAGCGGCCCAACGCTGGACGTGCGCATAGTCCTGCACGGAGAGGAATTCGCCGCCTTCGTAGAGCCAGCCTTTTACGAGGCCGCCGTACCAGGGCCAAATCGCCATGTCGGCAATCGTGTACTCGCTGCCGGCGATGTATTCGTTATCGGCCAGCTGCTTGTCGAGAACGTCGAGCTGACGCTTGACCTCCATCGCAAACCGGTCGATCGCATATTCGATTTTGCTAGGGGCGTACGCATAGAAATGGCCGAAACCGCCGCCCAGATACGGCGCGCTGCCCATCTGCCAGAACAGCCATGAGAGGCACTCGGCGCGAGCGGCGGCCTCCGTCGGCAGAAAAGCGCCGAATTTTTCGGCGAGATACAGCAAAATCGAGCCGGATTCGAATACCCGAATCGGCTTGGCGCCGCTACGATCCAGCAGCGCGGGGATCTTGGAGTTGGGGTTGACGTCCACGAAGCCGCTGCCGAACTGTTCGCCGTCGCCGATTTTAATCAGCCAGGCGTCGTATTCCGCGCCGCTGTGCCCTTGCGCCAGCAGTTCTTCGAGCATCACCGTGACCTTGACACCGTTAGGTGTCGCGAGCGAATAGAGCTGCAGGGGATGGATGCCGATCGGCAATGCCTTGTCGTGCGTCGGCCCCGCGATCGGGCGGTTGATGCTCGCGAACCGGCCACCGTTGTCCTTGTTCCAGGTCCAGACCTTCGGCGGCTCGTAGTCGGTCGTACTCATGCTTCACGCTCCTTGCGTCCTTGCATCGTGGGAATAGGCGTTCCGCAGCGAGATTAGCAAATTGACGGAGAACCTGCTGACGGGCTGCAAACCCGTTGGTACCTCGCAGTGCCGTGGGCCGTCACAGCGGCGTGGGCAGTTTTTTGCTCACTAGCGACCACAAAAAACATCATTTCGCGATTCCTCGGCTCTGCTCAGAATGTGACTCACACCAGAGTCGCATTTCAGGAGGAGCCAGCGATGACAGCTGAAAAAACGTCAATTGATACGCTCGTTGTAGGTGCCGGCCAGGCCGGCGTCGCCATGAGCGAACATCTCAGCACACTCGGGGTGCCGCACCTCGTCCTCGAACGCGACCGTATTGCTGAACGCTGGCGCACCGGGCGGTGGGATTCGCTGGTTGCCAACGGTCCGGCCTGGCATGACCGCTTTCCGGGCCTGGAATTCGACGACGTCGATCCGGATGCGTTTGCCGGGAAAGACCGCGTAGCGGACTATTTCGAAGCCTATGCGCGCAAGTTCAAAGCCCCCATTCGAACGGGCGTGGAAGTGACGAGCGTGGTGCGCAACGTTGGCCGGCCGGGATTCGTCGTGCAGACCTCGCAAGGCGTGATCGAAGCCAACCGCGTGGTGGTGGCAACCGGGCCGTTCCAGCGTCCGGTCATTCCGCCGATCGCGCCCAAAGAAGGAAACATCGTACAGATCCACTCTGCCGACTATCGCAATCCCCAGCAATTGCCGGAGGGTGCCGTACTGGTGGTGGGAGCGGGTTCGTCAGGGGTGCAGATTGCCGACGAGTTGCAGCGGGCGGGCAAACAGGTTTATCTGTCGGTTGGGCCGCATGACCGGCCGCCGCGTTCGTACCGCAACCGTGACTTCTGCTGGTGGCTGGGCGTGCTTGGCGAGTGGGACAAGGAGGTCGCAACGCCGGGCCGGGAACATGTCACCATTGCCGTGAGCGGTGCGCGTGGCGGCCACACGATCGACTTCCGGGTGCTGGCCAAACAAGGCATTACGCTGACAGGTCTGACGAAGTCGTTCAACGACGGCCGCGTCGCTTTCGAAGTCGATCTTGCCGCCAACCTGGCACAAGGCGACGAGAACTATCTGTCGCTATTGAATGCCGCGGATGCCTACATTGCCCGCAATGGTCTCGACCTTCCCGAAGAACCGGCGGCCCGCCATACCTTGCCGGATCCGCAATGCGTGACCCATCCACTGCTGGAACTCGATCTGGTCGCGGCAGGTGTCAGCTCGATCGTCTGGGCAACCGGCTACGCCGTCGACTACAGCTGGCTAAACGTCAATGCGCTGGATGCCAAGGGCAAGCCTTCCCATCAACGCGGAGTGTCGAGCGAGCCGGGTATCTATTTTCTGGGCCTGCCGTGGCTGTCGCGTCGCGGCTCCAGTTTTATCTGGGGTGTCTGGCACGATGCCAAACATATTGCCGACCATATCGCCACGCAGCACAAATACCTCGCGTATGGCGATGCGTCGCAACGTCAGGCAGAAGCGCGCCAGAAGGCTCGTCCCGACGCAAGCCCGGCGGATTCGCAACAGTTAGCGGACCTTCTGAACTGATAGAGGAAGGCGGGCCGCGTTCCGCCTCGTCCTCGCCCGTTTGCGTCAATTTTTCTACTGTATATTCAGGTGCATCGATGAGCCAACCTACTCACACCCGTATCCGCATGTTCAATACCAAGGATACCTATCCGAATCAGACGTTGAACAACGACCTGTGCCAGGCCGTGCGTGCCGGCAATACCGTGTATGTGCGTGGTCAGGTGGGCACGGATTTCGACGGCCAGCTGATCGGGCTCGGCGATCCGAAGGCCCAGGCCGAGCAGGCCATGAAGAACGTCAAACAGTTGCTCGAGGAAGCGGGCAGCGACCTGTCCCACATCGTCAAGACCACGACGTACCTGATCGACCCGCGCTATCGTGACGCGGTGTATCAGGAGGTCGGCAAGTGGTTGAGGGGCGTGTTCCCCATTTCCACCGGCCTCGTTGTAAGCGCCCTTGGCCAGCCGCAGTGGCTGATGGAAATTGATGTGATCGCGGTGATCCCGGATGGCTGGAAGCCGAAACTGGATTAAGGAGTCGTGCATGACATTCTCTATCGTCGGACGTTGCCCGGAGACGGGCCAGCTTGGCGTCGCTATTAGCTCTTCCAGTATTGCAGTGGGTGCCCGATGTCCCTGGCTGCGCGCGGGGGTGGGGGCAGTGTCAACGCAAAACGTCACACTGCCCGCGCTCGGTCCGCAGATACTCGATCTTCTCGAAGACCAGCAGATCGAACCCGCGGCGGCGCTCGATCGCGCGCTCAACGCAAACGGCTGGAGCCAGTATCGCCAGGTCACGGTGATCGATGCCCAGGGCCATACCGCGTTTTTCACCGGTAAAGAGGCCCTCGGCGTGCATAACGCGGTGGCTGGCGAGCAGTGTGTCGCCGCGGGAAACATGTTGGCGGATGTGCACGTCATCGAGGCCATGGTTCGCGCGTTCGAGAATGCCCCCGGCTTGCTGGCCGACCGTTTGCTCGCGGCCATGTATGCGGCGATCGCGGCCGGTGGCGAGGCGGGGCCTGTGCATTCGGCGGCGCTCAAGGTGGTGGACGATCTCGTCTGGCCGATCGTCGACCTGCGGATCGACTGGGCGGATGAGGACCCCGTCGGCAAGCTCGACGGGTTGTGGCAGGCCTATCAGCCGCAGATGCTCGACTATGTGACCCGCGCGTTGGATCCGACCGCTGCGCCAAGCTACGGAGTGCCAGGAGATGAATGAGGTGGCGAGCCGTGCATTGCTAGAGCGGCTGATTGGTTTCGCCACGGTCAGCCGGGACTCGAATCTCGAACTGATCGCTTTTATCCGGGACTACCTCGAGGCGCTCGGCGTGCAAAGCGAGCTCTTCTACAATCCGGAGCGCACCAAGGCGAATCTGTTTGCCACCATCGGTCCACTCGACCACGGTGGCATCGTGCTTTCCGGTCATACGGATGTGGTGCCGGTTGACGGCCAGGCCTGGACGATGGAGCCTTTCCGTCTTACCGAGCAGGACGGGCGTCTGTACGGCCGCGGTACCGCCGACATGAAAGGCTTCATTGCGTCAGTGCTGGCAGCCGTGCCCCGCTTTCTCGAGCGGCCGCTGAAGGCGCCGATCCACCTCGCTTTTTCCTATGACGAGGAAGTGGGATGCCTGGGTGTCCGACCGATGTTGATGGAGTTGGCGAAGCGCGAGTACCAACCGCGTCTGTGTCTGATTGGCGAACCGACCGGGTTGAAACCGGTATTGGGCCACAAAGGCAAACTAGCGATGCGCTGTCATGTGAAGGGCGCGGCCTGCCACTCGGCGTACGCACCTTATGGCGTCAACGCTATCCAGTATGCGGCACGTCTGATCGGCAAGCTGGAAGAGATCGGTTCGGAGCTGGCAGAGCCCGAACATCACGATGAACGCTTCGATCCACCGTTCTCGACCGTGCAGACAGGTGTGATCAAAGGCGGCCGCGCGTTGAACATCGTGCCGGCTGAATGCGAATTCGACTTTGAGGTCCGCGCGCTGCCAGGCTTCGATGCCCAGCAGGTGTCGGACAAGCTGCAGACCTATGCAGAAGCCGAATTGCTGCCAAAGATGCGCTCGGTGCAGAGCGACACGGGAATTCGCCTGCAATCGCTGAGCGCCTATCCGGGCTTGGCGACCCCGCCCGATAGCGAAGCGGCCGACCTGTTAGCGCTTTTGAGCGGATCCCGCGACTTTGGCACCGTGGCATTCGGCACCGAAGGTGGACTGTTCAACGAGGCCGGCATTCCGACGATCGTCTGCGGACCCGGCAGCATGGATCAAGGACACAAGCCGGACGAGTTCATTTCGCTTGAGCAACTGTCGAACTGCGATGCCATGCTTGCGCGCCTCGCCGATTATCTTACGAAACCAGTTTGACGCGTCGATCCGAATAAAGGTAGAGACTGCACCCGTGTTCGCCCAGTTGTCCGGAGCGGATGCGTCAGGCAGTCTCTACTTCAACGACGCTTCGTGAATCTTAGCAAGGCGTTCGCGGCAGAAATCTACGAACGATTGCGCGGGCTTGGTCAGTTGCCCACGCTTGAGTCGCGCACTCACGAGCCCCGAAGGAACGACAGGTTCGGTGATGTCGATGCTCACGAGCTTTTTGCCGTCGTACGTGTATTCGGAAAAGGGGCGTGTGACCAGCAGCGAAAAGCCGAAACCCTGGCCGACCATGCCGCGCACCATTTCAATCGACGGCGAGCCGAACACGATGTTGGGTGTCAGACCCAGTTCATGGAACAGGCTGACGAAGTACGTGCGGCTCGGTTGCACGTCGAGCAGGATCATGGGTTCGAGGCAGAGGTCGCGTAGCGACACCTCGGTCTGACTGGCGAACTTGTGATTTTCCGGCAGCAGTACGTAGGGTTTCTGCGGCGGCATCAGCGGTTCCGTTTCGATGGTGCTGTCCAGATCGTGGTCGTACAGAAAGGCCACGTCGAAGGTGCCGTCGGTCAGGCCTTGGACGAGTTCCTGCTGCTCGCCGTCGCGCATACGGATACTGACGCCCGGATAGAGTTCGCGAAAGCCCGCGATCAGTTGCGGCAGGTAGAGCGGCGCCACCGTTTCGAAACAGCCGATATCGATCTGCCCGGTGACGATGTCGTTATCGGCCAGGGCGTTTTGCTCGAATTCATGCGCGAGGCGCAGCAGTTCTTGCGCCTTGTGATAAAAACGCGTTCCGCCAGGGGTCAACGAAACCCCTTGCGCGTGATGACGAATGAAGAGCTTTACACCGAAGCTTTCTTCCAGCGCCTTGATGGCAGTGGAAATGGAAGGCTGTGCAATGAAGAGCTGGCGCGAGGCTTCGGCGACACTGCCGGATTCCACCGTCGTCACGAAGTATCGAAGTTGACGCAAAGTATAGTAAGCCACTGGCACCTCTGCAGCGTGGCCGCAGGCGCCTAGCCTGACGGCGCAATCTAACGGTCATTTTGGATAACACCTTACCCGAAGAAGATATTCCCGGGGCGAGACGTTGCAAAGCTTTTTCATACGACTGGGAAATATTTTTAGTATTTTTAGTCTTCGCCAGAGCGGCGCACCATGCTTGAACCAACCTATAGCGCGTGCGGCCACGCAAGACTGGAGACGAAACTATGAGCACCCCGGATGGCAACGTGTCCTCGTTCATCGAGAAACACACAATCGGCTACGTGCCGCCTGAAGATCGCCACGGTAAAGTGCGCGATCTGTTTACCCTGTGGTTTGGCGGCAATATTGCGCCGTTGCCTATCGTGACAGGCGCGCTTGGCGTTCAGTTGTTTCACCTGAACCTGGTGTGGGCGATCGTCGCAATCATCGTGGGTCAGGCGGTGGGTGGAATTCTGATGGCGTTGCATTCGGCGCAGGGGCCGCAAATGGGCATCCCGCAGATGATCCAGAGCCGCGCGCAGTTCGGCTCATGGGGTGCACTGCTCGTCACCGTGATCGCGGCCGTGATGTATGTGGGCTTCTTTGCGTCGAACATCGTACTGGCAGGCAAGTCGGTGCACGGGATCGAATCTGCGATTCCGGTTCCAATCGGCATTGTCATCGGGGCGGTGGGCTCGGGGTTGATCGGGATCATTGGGTATCGATTCATCCACATCCTGAACCGCATTGGCACCTGGGTGCTAGGCATCGGCATTCTCGTGGGGTTCTGCTACATCCTCACGCACGTCTCGACCGCCGACTTTCTGACACGCGGCGGATTCAGCATTGCCGGCTGGCTGGCGACAGTTTCGCTGTCGGCGCTTTGGCAGATCGCTTTCGCACCCTATGTTTCGGACTATTCACGTTATCTGCCTGGCAATGTAGGCGTCGCGTCGACTTTCTGGGCAACATATCTGGGTTGCAGTCTCGGATCGACACTGGCGTTTATCTTTGGCGCTGTCGCGGTGCTTGCCGTGCCGGCGGGTATCGACACGATGGACGCAGTCAAGCAGGCAACCGGGCCGCTCGGTTCGGTGATGCTGGTGCTTTTCCTGCTGAGCGTGATCAGCCATAACGCGTTGAATCTGTATGGCGCGGTGCTCGCGGTGATTACTTCGGTGCAGACCTTCGCCTATCGTTGGGTGCCGACGGCGAAAGCACGTGCCGTGGTGTCCATCGTCATCTTCAGTGCTTGCTGCTACGCGGCGATCGGTGCATCGACGAATTTTGTCGGCAATCTGATCGATCTGGTGCTGGCCCTGCTGGTGGTTCTCGTGCCCTGGACCGCGATCAATCTGATCGACTTCTATGTGATTCACAAAGGGAAGTACGACATCAAGTCCATCTTCCAGGCGGACGGTGGCATTTACGGCCGCTTCAATCCGCAGGCACTGATTGCGTACGCAGTAGGGATCGCGGTTCAGATTCCGTTCATGAACACGCCGATGTATGCGGGTCCCATTCCCCGCTTCCTCGATGGTGCGGATCTCTCGTGGCTGGTCGGGCTTCTGCTGACGTCACCGTTGTATTACTGGTTGGCGTCACGCGATACCGTGTATCGGCGCCGGCAACGGAATGCGAGTTTTCCGCCGACGGCTGCGCGATAGGTTCGGACTCAGAAACTTTCCACCCAGGGCCTGACCTCGATCTCCCAGGACCAGGCGCTGCGGTGCTGACGTAGCAGGTCGATATAGGTTTGCGCGATCGCAGCAGGGTCGAGCGTGCTGTCGGGCCGATCCGCCGGATCGGCGCGGTGCTCGGCCCGCACGCTGCCATCCGCCACGATATGCGCGACATGGACACCCTTGGGCGCCATCTCGCGCGCCGCGCTCTGCGCGAGACCCCGCAACGCGAACTTGCCCATGGCGAAGGGCGCGGAGAGCGCGAACCCCTTGACACCGGCGGTGGCGCCGGTCAACAGGATCGCACCGTTGCCGGCGGGCACCATATACCTGGCGGCCTGCTGCACCGCGTAGAAAGCACCCAACGCCGAGGCGGTGACAGCCTGCTCGACCCCTGCGGGATCGAGTTCCGCGATAGGGCCGCGCAGCCGGCCGCTGGCGTTGTAGATCACGATTTCGGGCGCACCGATTCGCGCCTGGGTTTCGGCGAAAAGCCGCTCGACCTGGGCGGCGTCGGTGGCATCGACCGGCAACGCGATAGCGCCCGTTTCATTGACCAGTGTCGCCAGCTTGTCGACGTTGCGCGCGGCGACGACGACTGGAAGTTCGGCTGCGCGCAGCAGCCGGGCCACGGAAGCGCTGATGCCGGAGCCTGCTCCGATGATCAGTGCGCTGCGATAGGGGATGTCGTTCATGGTTTTACCGCCGCTTGATTGTTGAGGACGATTTCGGGTTCGCGAAGGGGGTGCTTGACGTCATCAACAGGTGATGCACGCCAAAGTATTGCCTTGCTGGGCCAGGTGCTTGTCCGATACGGCGGTTTTCACCGCGGCGTTGAACGACTCGGCCTTGCTGCAAGTGTAGCGCTGCCGCGTTCCCGACACATTGAACGCGGATCAAGCTGAACCATGGATTCGCGAGGAATCCGTCAGGTGCCTGTGCGCTGGAAGTCATTTGAAATAATCGATTAAAGCGTGAGAAAACATGACAAACGGAAGGAATCTTGCATTCTCACGATAGGTGTTTTTGTACTCTATGGTCAAGTTGAGGATTAGCGCGGCCGCGTTGCGTTTATCCGATTCTCACGCGGATGCCTGGCGCTGATCCACAAACTCGACCGTGTCGACGATCGTTGCCGTTCGTTGGCAATGCGAAAACACTAGACATGACACACACTACCCATGCGTGGAAGGCCAAGGGCAAGTACTTTACCTACCGCGGCCAGAATATCTTCTGGCGCGAAGAGGGCAGGGAAGACGCGCCGATTCTGCTCCTGATCCACGGCTTTCCGACGGCCTCATGGGACTGGGAGCCTGTGTGGGCCGATCTGCTCAAGCGTTACAGGTTGCTCACCCTGGATATGGTCGGCTTCGGGTTCTCGGACAAGCCGCGCAATTACGCGTAGTCGATCATGGATCAAGCCGATCTGTACGACGCGCTTCTGGCATCGCGTGGCGTCAGTGAATTCCCTATCCTTGCGCATGACTACGGTGACACGGTGGCGCAGGAATTAATTGCTCGGGATATCGAACGATGCGATCGGCCAGAACTTCGAAGTGTCTGTTTGCTCAACGGCGGGCTGTTTCCTGAAACCCATCGACGGGTGCGTTTGCAGTCGCTGCTACTCTCGCCAATAGGGCCACTTGCGTCGCTATTGACGAACAAGAAAAAGCTCTCGCAGAACATGATTGCTGTGTTTGGCAAGGAACATCCGCCAGACACTGAGACGCTCGATTCCATGTGGGACATGATACGTTTTCAGCATGGCGAGAGAATTATGCACAAACTCATTCGTTACATTCCGGAACGCGTCGAGCATCGGGAACGCTGGGTGGGTGCGCTGCAGACTACGAAGGTTCCGCTCAAGCTGATTGTCGGCTCGGTAGATCCCATTTCGGGGAGCCATATGGCAAGCCGATATCGTGAACTCGTGCCACGCTACGACGTCTCGGAGCTGGCCGGTGTGGGGCATTACCCTCAAGTGCAGTCCCCGCGCGCCGTGACGGACAGTTATCTGGCGTTTCGCGATCGATTGGTAAACTTGGGTGCGTGAATGTGCGATTACGCCGGTTGTCGAAAACCGGCGTAATCAGGTTGGCGCCTGATGCGCTCAACCGGGTCACGTTGTTCGGCGTGATGAAGTGGAGTCGCGACTAAGCCGTCGCTTGTGCTGCGCAAGCGAGGTTGGTCTTTGCACGAGGACCTATTCCTTTGGCGGCGTTGGCTTATCCTCGTTTTCGATCAAGACCTTCTCGAAGTTGCCGAGTTCATCGAACAGATATTTCTGTAGTTCGGGATGCTTGAGTGCAAGATTGATCGTATCGCTCTCTCTCATCCGGGCAGCGTTCAGGTTCATCCAGTGCTTGATGATGCCTGTGATCGAAATGATAGCCGCCACTGCAATTGTGGCGGTGGCATTCGCTTCGAATAAGTTCACATTCGTGAAGAAAGTGATTGCCGTCGTGACTGGCTCCCGCGCAAGACCGGGAGCATACGATCGCTCCGGCCGCCAATCAATGCGACTCGCGGCGTCTCTGGGCAGTTCGCGGAAAATGAAATTCTTCAACTCCTCGGTGTACGGTCCAGCCTCTATCCGAATGAGCTCCCGTTCGCCGCCTGTTTCCTGTTGATCTGTCATTTCGGTCACCTCATGATGAGTGGGATTGATGTTGGGAATCGACTGTCATGCGTTCGGCGTTGCGAAAACTCTTGCGGATGTACTCGAAATGCTCAAGAAATTTGCAGTCCTGATACCGTGGATGGATAAACATCCAGGCGTTGCAGTAATTGTCCTTGTGTTCCGGACACGCCACGTGCGGGCATAGAGTCGCATCCGGCGCGTACAGTGCCCCGCTTGCGCGCCGGATCGCCCCAAAAGCCGTGTAAAGGTCGACGAAGGCGGCGCTGCCGCTGCTACCTGGCGCTGCCTGCTCGATCAGGCTAAAGATCGGAAAGTCCGACAAGTCGCCGTACGGGATAATCCGGGTCCTCGTCGCACAGTCGTAGCGGACGATGAACAGCGGCTGATAGTCCGTCAGGCAACGCGTCATGGTTTCCCGCGATATCGTGTCCGGCAGTTCGAGTACGCGGCACATTTCCGGATGTCTAACGGCCTCGTCGCTCCACCGCTGCGCCAGGCCACCCAAGGTCGGATGCGGCCAGTCACGCAGACCGAAGCGGAGCCCGACGACCTGGCGCAAGGAAATCCACCAGAAGGGAATGTCCAGCAGGCTGTGATCCGACAACTCGATGTCCGTTGGGCCAGCCGGCGAGAACGACAGTGTGGGAAGCAGTTTCCGGATGCGCTTGCGAATTTTGACGCTGTGATACATGCGCGCCGTTGTGTGCCGGCGCGCATAGGCGTGCGCCAGTTCTGCGAAGGCCCGTACAGGGTTCGTCGTCTCGAAGGCTGCGCTGCATAGAGGCAGATACATCGCGAGAGCCAGATCCTCGTCGCCGAGAAACGCGTGCAACCACCGCATCATCTCCGGATACGACGAATTCAACTTGCACCACATGCTGAACGTCCCCTCGTCGGACTCGCCGAAGAAGCTCGCGAGCTTCCATTGCGTGTAGGACACGGCCGTCTCGAGTAAATCGAGCGCGCAGGCTGGCTCCATTGACCGAAACCCCGGTATGGCGTGCCGGTTGTCATTCACGACCACTTTACTTTCTGAGAAGTGGACACAGATCCGCTCGGACATGAAGTTCAGGGAGCGCGGCAAAGGAAGCTGCCATTGGTGGAAATCGTCGGTCTGCCGATTCGTGTCGACGAATCGATCGAGCAGAAATCGCCAGCAATATAGGGCATTCCAGTAGACGAAAGGGAATCGCAGCGCTTGCCAGAAGTGAATGGTCTCGTGCAAGTGGGTGTGCCTGTTCCAGAGCGGGCCGCGAAACTCGGCTGCGATACCGCTTTGCGGCGTGCCGAAGGCGCGTGCGACCTCCTCGTCCGTACCGGATTCCAGAATCGCGCGCAGCGCTTCGGGGACGTCAACCGCGTCAGGGTGCATTACGCACACAAAGCTCGCCATATCGAGGAACGAGCGTGTCGCCATGTGGCCTCCGTTACGGCGGCAACGTACCGCGCAGCGCGGTCTCTGCCTGTTCACCCAGCACGTGGGGCGAGTTGATTATGTATAGCACAAGCGATAGAAGCTTCAACGCCACTCGGGATGGCGAGCGATTGTCGTAACTTTGAGGCAGGATGAATGGCGGTTGCAGCAGGTCGCTTTCGGTACCTCGCATGACCGCTATCCCGCCTGATTCCGTGCGAGTACGACTGAGCAGTTTTTGGCGGTTGTCACGATCAGGCAGATCATTAATATTCGTTAATGACAAAGAAATAATTCGGGGTACTCCTAATCGTGGCGCCGGGGGGATATTAGCGGTCAAGGATGCTGAAACTCGAGTTAGATAGGACTCTGAATCGTTTCCGCTGGGTTGTTTCAATCTGAAACGGTGCGAGGCTCGGTTGTCATTCGCTGGCGGTTCCTTCTCGGGACCCATTGACTGCGAGAGGCGTCGACGCAAACGACTTCGGTGTCACGTCCAGACCGTTCAATTTTCGCGTGCCGCTGTTCAGGATCGATTGCGCTGCGGTGGGCCAGAGAAGTGGGTTGGCCGCGGTTCAGATTACCCAATCGGCGTGCGTCAAACACAGGTTGACGACACGGGAACAGCTGAAAAATCGGGCAAACACGGAGGCAGACGCCATCCGCCGCCTTACTTCGGGCTTACGGCCCCGTCGCGACCGCACACCACTTCCCCGCCCCTAACGATACTGTCATTTCTGACAGTTATCCCCTAAATAGCCGGCGCGCATAATCAGATTTCGTGAATCGGTCGGCGGGGCCGGGGCTGGCGAAAGCCCGCCCAGCTTGGCAGTAACCCTGTCACACCGGCCATGAACCTCGCGCCGTGCACGCACGACGCAAAGAAAAGTTTTACGCCTTTACCGAGGGCGGCTGGAACCTGAGAGCATGATAAGCATGACGAGCGGGCCCGCGTGACAAGCGTCGCGACGGGCCCGCCGCAATATGGAATGCGCACCCCGCCTCGGTGTTAGTGTTTTGTAAAGCTGCGCCCATATCGATACCCGCTGGATTCGAGGCTCCATGTCCCTCACGAAGATCTCGCTTCTGAACCGCATGCAAAGCGGCGAAAAATACACTGCGACGCAACTGGCCCGCCTGTTTTCGGTTTCACGAGTGACGATGCTGGGGATGCTGCGTGCGCTGGTCGACGAAGGGCAGTTGCAGATCATCCGCAGGAATTCGAGAGTAATCCACTTCATACGCGAGTTACCCGATCCGCTGCAATCGGGAGGCGCGGGTACGCGCGAAGTGGCAACGTTTCCGGTCACTCGCAACCTAAAAGGTTGTTTGTCCAACTACGAAGAAGAACTGGGTGCGCGATCGCGGCTTGCAATGTTAGCGCGTGACCGCTGCCGATAATCGGCAAGCCGCTTTATCGACCGGCGGCGCTCAAGCCGTATAGATCAACCCCATAGCAATCGCCTTGACGACGGCCTGTGTCTTGTTGGTCGCAGCCAGTTTGAGCAGCACGTTGTTGACGTGGAAATTGACGGTACGCTCGGAAATATTCAGGATCTGCCCGATCTCGTACGAGGTTTTTCCTTCACCGGTCCAGCACAGCACCTCGCGTTCACGCAAAGTCAGCGTCGCGGTGCTTTCAGGTGCGAGTACGGGCATCAGAAAACGGCTCATGAGCGTGTGCGATACGTTGGCAAGCCAGTTCATCGGCAGCGTCAACGACCCGACCTCGGTTTCCTTCAATGCATCGGCGGGGCGAGATAACGTCAGGAGGCCGAACGCTCCCTGAGCAGCCCAGCTCGACTGCGCAGCGCCCACCTTCAGGCCGAAATCATGAGCGTCGGACCAAAGCCGTTTCGCGTCGCCGTCCGTGGATGCCGGCCAGACAACCAGTTCCGAACCGCGCATGCCTTGGCGGACGGTAGGGTCGATGTCCAGAAAGCTGCTTGCCTGATAGTGTTCCATCCACCCGTCCGGGTAGGTATCGAAGATGGCGACCACAGGTTTGGACACCGGCACCGCCATGCGGATGCCGTAGCAGCAGTATTCGAACCCGAGTTGTTCAGCGAACGACGCGATCTGCTGGAACAGCTGATCTTCGTCCTTCGCCGCAAGAAAGCGCTGGTAAGCATCGTGAAAGAGTGGGTCCATCATCACCTCCCCGTAGCGACGTCGAGTTGTACGGGCTCGCGGCAGAGCCGGCGTACCCATGCAGTGCTGCGTTGAAACCCTCGCCGATACATCCGTCGTTGCCTGTTGGCTCTGTAGTTGTTTCCGGGCATGTGCTGATCGGGTTGCTGCTGATTCACGTGTATCTGACGCATAAACACGCGTTTGACGATCGACCACGCTTTCGATGCGCTTTTCAAGATAAATCGCACCAAATGTCACTTATAAACAAAATCGCGCCGGTTTTCAATCTTCATTCCAATTGGCGGCAAATACCACAGAAAAACCATGGTCGGGCCGTGCCCTGTCAACGTTGACAGATACCTTTCCACGTCGTGACTGTAATACGCTGCTTCTAACGCTGCCGGGAGGGCGGCGCTTTCGCGGTTGGTCGTAACGACCGAGAAGATACGTTTTGCGTCACGGCCCTTGGTGAGCGGGACAAATCGCCTTTAGCCGCTGCGCCAGAACGACCATGACTGAAAACATCGCGAAAACGTTAACAGAGCGCTATGTACTCGATATTGCCTGCTGTCGTCTCGGCGTTGTTTTTGGGGTTCGGGCTATACGTGCTGCTTACCGATGGCTTGACGCGCCTATCCACGCCGTTTGCGCTGATGTGCGTCTGCACCTTTGACTGGTAGGGCACGTGGGCGCTGCTGTTTCAAACCACGAGTGCCGAACTCGCCGGTGTGCTTGTCAAAGCGGGCTACCTGTTCATTCTGTTTTTGCCGACGACCTTCTATCACTTCGTGACAGAAGTGGCCGGGCGGCGCGGCGAGCGCCGCCTGGTGCTGGCTTCTTATGGTTTGTGCGCGGTTCTGGCCATTCTGTCGTTCACAGGCGACGACCTGGTGGCCGGTTTCGCGATGCATGATTTCGGACCTTATCCGAAGGCCGGGCCTTGGCATCCCTTGCATGTACTGCAGACCCTCTTCGTCGCGTGCCGCAGCGGCTGGCTGCTGGCGACCGCAAAGCGGGAGGTTGGCGGCAAGATTCGCCGCAGACTGCTCGATAGATGCTTGCTTGGTCTGTATCTGAGTTCGCTAGCAACCGTGGACTATGCCGTGAATTACGGCGCTGCGTTTTATCCGCCGGACGTGGTCTTCATCGCAGCTGCGCTAGGCGTCCTTGCTGTCACGATCGCCCAGCATGGCCTGACGCGTCCATTTCTGCTTGCGGGCGCGGTAGCGCGCATGAGACCGCCGCGCCGCTTGCTGGCGCCAGCATGCTTAGGAGCAAACCGGCACGGTGCTTCCGGAACGGCTGCGCGGCTACCATCTTGCCGTACAGCAGCGCTTGTCTCTGGAAGGCCGGTACCCGGGCCAACCCGAGCGGTTGACGGATCGCGCTCCGGCGCTCCGGCGTCAGGTTGACCATGCCGGCATGGTGTATGAGATATCACTGGCTTCAGCCACCCTGGGCAGGGTGAACCCCGATATCGAGGCGTGAGTGGCCCGCTGCCCAGGTCGCGCAAAAAAACGCCAGACGTAGTGCGCGAAAGTTTGAAGTCAGACCGTCTTGAGCATACGCGGCCGGATTTCGCTGGCTAAGACGGGATCGTCTGAGACCTCACGGGAATTCGTACCTTTGGCCGTGGGCATGGACAGATAGCGCAAACAGCACACCCGCAGAAACGACGCGAAGTTGGTCGGCATCTCGCCGCGCAGCGCGATCAGCTCGTCGTAAAGCTTCACCGCGAACTGGCTGGTGGTCATGTTCTCGCGCCCAGCAATCTCGTGCAGTACGTCCCAAAACAGGTTTTCCAGCCGCACGGTTGTAATGACTCCGTGGATACGAAGCGATCGCGTGCGCGACTCGTACAGAATCGGATCGGCGTTAACGTAGATCCCACACATGGCAATTTCCCTCCTGAAGACTCAGATCGTCCGTTTGCTCATCTGCCCGCTGATGTAATCGGCCTGGCGGATCGCCAGTGTCACGATCGTCAGGGTGGGGTTTTCTGCGGCACCGGTCGTAAATTGACTGCCATCGGAGACGAACAGGTTGGGGATATCGTGCGTTTGCCCATAGCTGTTGCACACTCCGTCTTCCGGCCGGGCACTCAGGCGTGCGGTGCCCAGGTTATGCGTCGAAGGATAGGGCGGCACGCGATACACTTTTTTCGCACCCGCCGCCGCGTAGACCGCTGAACCCTGCGTGAAGGCATGTTCGCGCATCGCTTCGTCGTTCGGATGGTCGTCAAAGTGTACGTTGGCCACCGGTTGCCCGTACTGGTCCTTGACGTCGGTATTCAATGTGACGCGGTTCGTCGCGCGCGGCATGTCCTCGCCGACAATCCACATTCCTGCCGTATAAGCATACTCGTCCATGGCCTGCGTGAATTTCGGACCCCAGGCGCCCGGATCGAGAAATGCGGCATAAAACGGCAATCCAAGCGAGACGGTTTCCATATGGTAGCCGCCCGCAAAGCCGCGCTTCGGATCGAACACCGCTTCGTCTTCGATGATGCCGGCCATCGTGGTGCCCTTGAACATCTCCACTTTCTCGTCGAACACGGCATACACCGAGCCGGTGGTGTGACGCATGTAGTTTCGCCCCACCTGGCCGGACGAGTTGGCGAGCCCGTCGGCAAACCGGCCCGAATGCGAGTTGAGCAACAGGCGTGGCGTTTCAATCGAATTTCCCGCCACCGCGATAATGCGAGCCTTTTGACGCTGCAGTTTGCCGGCGGCGTCGTAATACACCACTTCTTTCGCTTTGCCCCGTGCGTCATGCTCGATTCGAACCACGTGAGCTTGCGTGCGCAACTCCATATGGCCGGTGGCCTGGGCGCGCGGCAATTCGGTGTACAGCGTCGACCATTTGGCGCCGGTGCGGCAGCCCTGAAAGCAAAAGCCGCGCTGGAAGCAGTGACTTCGATCGTCGCGCACGACGCTGTTGATCGCCATGTGCCCGGTATTGCACTCCTTGTAGCCCACCTTCATCGCTCCGGCCGACATGACCTTGAAGTTGTTATTGCCCGGCAGACCCGGCAAGCCGTTGGTGCGCGTCACGCCCATTTTCTTCTCGGCGCGGTCGTAGTAGGGATCGAGCTCTTCGCGCGTCAACGGCCAGTCGAGCAGATTGGCGTCCTTGATGTCGCCATAGGTGGTTTTTGCCTTGAATTCATGGGCATGAATGCGCAGGCTTGCACCCGCCCAATGGGTCGTCGTGCCGCCTACGGTTTTGCAGATCCACGCGGGCAGATTGGGAAAATCCTTGGCGACGCGCCAGGTACCCGAAGTAGTGCGCTTATCCAGCCATGACAGCATCTGGAAGGAGCCCCATTCGTCGGTGAGGAAATCACCCTGAGTGTGGAGTGCGCCGGCTTCGAGCACGACGACGTTGACCCCTTTCTGCGCGAGTTCGTTCGCGAGCGTGCCGCCTCCTGCGCCCGAACCGATGATGACGACGACGTGGTCGTCATTGTGGGAAAACCGCACCTTGTTGTTATCCTGATCCATCATCTGTCTCCATGCAAAGCGGTCGACCAGCGTTAGCGTTCAAGCGCGTACCCTGGTTCCATAGGCCCGTCGCTGTCGTGGTTAGCTATCCGAAGGAATCGGGCCGCTGTCGGCGGCCGGCGGATTGGGCAGCCATGACAGGCTGTTGAATCCCTTGTACAGATAACCCGCGTCACCCTCGGATGCGCCGTAGCCGAAATGCGCGTAAGCGAGCGTATTGCTATACAGCGACACCACGGCGGTGCTGCGGACGGTGGTAAAAAATGGCGTGCTGGCCATCGATTCGACATCGCGAGCCTGCGTGAGGGGGTCGCGCTTCGCCCAGTTCGAACCGCCGAGCGCATCCAGTTGCTGGACTCCGCTCGCGAGTTGTTGCTGGACGGCCGGGTCTTTGCGGGCCTTGGCATCCAGATCCTTGACGACCAGCGCGTACACCGCGTCATCCAGGGTTGGGTGCGGATAGACCTGACGCGTGAAGGCGAGAATCACTTCGCCCTGATGGCTATCGAGTCCCTGCAGTTCAACGGCCCAGACACGGCTCGGTGCGAGCGCGGAGAAGAGGGACGAGAGCGCTAGCGTGCCGGTGATGACCCCCGTGCCTTTCAGCAACTCCCGGCGGGTGAGGGGAATCTTCAATGCAACGGACACAGCGTGTTCCGCGTGAGCGGAGTGTGCCGGATGCGCGGCGCGTTCCGCTGGGTCGGACGTAATGGGGATCACCCGGGTATTCATTTCTGTCTCCTTGGTGTGATTTGAAGTGGGGCCCGTGGGAACGGTTTTACTGGTAGTGGCCGTGGCGCTCCAGAACTTCGATCTTGTAGCCGTCTGGATCCTGAATAAAGAAGTAGCGGGCCAGCAATTCACCGCTGTCGTTGCGAAATTCGCGCATGTCGTTGGGAGTCATGCCGAGTTCGACGAGACGCTGGCGCTCGGCCTGGGCATCGTCTACGCAGAAGGCGATATGACCATAACCATCAGCGTGCGCATACGGCTCTGTGCGTCCTTTGTTCCACGTCAGTTCGATTTCCGCATCGGCCTCGGCGTTGCGTAGATAGGCGAGGGTGAATTCAGGAAAATCGAGCCGGTGCGATACATCGAGCTTGAACGCCTGACGGTAGAACTGCAGCGAACGATCGAGATCCTGTACGCGGATCATCGTGTGAATTAATTTGGCCATCACCGTGTCCCCTCCTTGTGATTCAAGTTTAGGTGGCGCAATCGGCGGGGAGGTAATGCCCGGCTAAACAGCGCTAGGGACTTGCCCTATGTTGCAGGCGCGGCAGCGCATGACGCGTGATGGGTGCGGCGTTGCCCCGAGAGCAAGCCGGCAAACCATCGCAAGAGGGCGTGCAGTGCAACACGCGAGGCGGCTGCGACATGGAATCTTCACATTAACTCAACGCGTCCGATTCACAGGTTGGTGCGCAATTCGCACGTGCGCTAGGAACGTTCACTCAACGCCGCATCGACCGGGCAGTGGCGCAATGTCGCAGCGTTGCAAAGCGCATCGGCTATCGAGCGTGGACGCGGGATGAAGAATTCCTTAAGATTTGCCCGCCCCTCAACCGCATCGAGAGCAAGACATGCTGACCTCATATTTCTGGAGTGGCGACGCCATCCGCAGTCGAAGCGTGAGCGACATCGTGCTGTCAGGCACGCTCGACGTGCCGATGCCCTCGCCACGTTTGCTGGCAGATTGGGATCGGGAGATCGCCACGCGCATGGAGTTGGAGCCCGGTGACGTCGAGGTGATGCCTTTGGCGCGCGCGCGGGTGCGCTGGCCGGAGTACCCGCGCTGCGTGCAGGCGGTGTCCGATTGGACGGCCGCGCTGGGACTGCCCGGCGTGCTGGCTGACGGAGACGTGGCGCTGATGGCGTGTCGCGGTGCGAGGTATCACCACGACGGCGCGCAATATGGCGGTGCCGCGTTTTGCAATCTCTTTCTGAGCGAGGACAAGGGGCTGGATGTGCATTTCCCCTCGTTGGGCCGGCGCATTCCTTCGACACGGGGAACGGTGCTGATATTCGACACCGGCCAGCCGCACGGCGTGATTCAGCGAGGCAGCAGCGGCTTCAACGCAACGGATTTCACGCCGGATCGGGATTACGTGCAGATATTTTTGACGTGGGAACTGCCCATTGAAGATGCCCGCGTTGCGAACGCCCTGAAGATCGCCTTCGATGTCGCCCCTGGGGCCTCGCTACGACCTGATGAGGAGCAAGTCCAGCTGAACGGCGAGCCGGTCATGGTGTGTCCGGAGTCGGGTCACTGGCTGCCGGCCGAATGAATCGCACCAGGCAGCGACAAGTAGCGCTGAGTAGCGCGTGGCGTGATTGCCTGCCTGTATCATGACGGGCTGGCGCCCATCCGACAGCGCGCGTGCGCTTCGCTCCGATCGCGCCCCGCGCGCTGCCGCAAGGCAGCGCCAACGCATCCCTTCACGTTGACCCATAGGAAGACCGCCATGACGGCCGCAACGCAATTCGATCAGGTTTCCATCATCAAACGCGCCAACGTCTATTTCGACGGCAAGTGTGTCTCGCATACCGTTCTGTTCGCAGACGGCACGCGCAAGACGCTCGGTGTGATCCTGCCTGGTGCGCTCAACTTCGGCACCGACGCGCCGGAACTCATGGAAGTGCAGGCCGGCCAATGCCGGATCCGCCTCGAAGGCAGTGACGCGTGGCAGACGTATGGCGCGGGAGAGTCGTTCTCGGTGCCCGGCAAGAGCCGCTTCGATATCGACGTGATCGAAACGCTCGACTACGTCTGCAGCTACCTGTAAAACCCGCACGGCGACCGGCGCTGCTCCAGAACGCTATAGGTTGGTCGCCGGCGCAGCCTGGCCCACTGGAAGCCGGGCCGTGTGAAGCAGGTACCCAGCTCAGCGCTCGAACACACCTCCAGCGTTCCGCCGTGCGCCTCAACGATCTTCTTGCAGATATACAGGCCGAGCCCCAGGCCGCCGCCCGGCGTGCTCGAAGGCGGGCGCCAGTACGGTTCGAAAACTTTCGGCAGAACGTGCGGCTCGATGGTGGGCCGCCATTGATGACCGACACAACGAGTTGTTCGGCTTCCGTGCGGGCTTGCACCACGATGGGGACCTCTTCCGAACCATGCGCCAGCGCATTGCCGACCAGATTGGAAAGCAGTTGCTGCAGACGGACGCTGTCGCATTGCACGGTGCCGTGAACGGCGATCTCGCTGCGCACGGCACGTGATGGATTCGAGTCACTCAACTCGCCGATCGCCGCACGAAGCACCGAGGCCAGGTCGTCCACCGGGCCGATGGTCGCCGGAATGCCTCGTCCAAGCCGCCCCCGCGCGAAATCCATCACATCGTCGATCAACCGTCCCATGCGGGCCGAGGTGCGTTTCAGACGCGTGCCGAGCGCTGCCAGGTCGATCCCGCTCGGATTGCGCATGAGCAGCTCAGCCGTGGCATCGACGGCAGCCAGCGGATTGCGCAGGTCATGTCCCAGCACGGCGATGAACTGCTCCCGAAGGTTTGCGGTCTCGCGCTCGTTCATGAGAAGCGCCTCGGTCGACCACTGGCGCTGCTCATTGTCGATCTGCATGGCGATCAGTTGAGCGAACACTTCGAACATTCGCACAATGCGGTTTTCGGAAACTTTTTCCGGGCGGGGATCGATTGCGCAGAGGTTACCGAAGTAGTCGCCGTTGGGAAGGATGATCGGCACCGAAATATAGCTCTCGGGGCCGTAGATCGCCGGCGTTGTGATGCTTGCAGTAGACCGGGTCTTCACTAAAGCGATCGATGACGATGGGCACACGCGCCTCGCGCGATTCGAAGCAGAGGGTGGTGCGCAAGTCGAGCTTGCCGCCTGGCTTCAAGGCGTCTGCAGAACCGGCTCGTTCGCAGGCAACCGCCTTAGCCGGTTCGCCACGCGGTCTTTGAGGCGCAGAAACGGTGCTTCGATGAAAAAATAGCTGGCGCTCGCCATGCCCACGGCCTCGACAATGCCAAGGGGAAAAGCGTGAGCGATCGGCAGGTTCAGGTTCGCAAAGAGTTGCTGCCAGAGATACAGGCTGAACGAAATGGTGCCGACAAAAACGAACGGCGTTGTCCGCAAGAGTCGCGAGAACCAGAATTCGCTCTGGGCGCAGAGGACAACGATCAGCACGCCAACCAGCGCGGCTTCGAGGGTAGTCCCGTACGTCGCACTCCAGAATCCACCGAGCTTCGCTTCCGCGACGGGCATGAGAAGGAACAGCACGGCGACCAGCGCAGAAGGGATCACGGTTCCGCCCCGCCATGAGCGAATCCAGTTGTCGAGGCGCGCCTTGTTGAGCGCGACGTAGCAACCAATCAGGATGGGATCGATGCCGGTATGGAACATCATGCTCAGTTGCCCGCGCAATTGCGGCGCAGCGAAATAGGTCGCCACCCGGATCAACGGCACGGCAAAGATCAGCAATACGAGCACACGTTGGCTATCACGGCGCCAGATGTAAAAGAGCAGCGGCGGCCAAAGCCAGTAAAACTGCTCTTCCAGCGCGAGGGTCCAGAAGTGGCCGAGATACCAGGCACCGTCGGCATGCAGCGCGTTCTCAGCGGCCATGCCCCCCACGCCGGAGTAGTTCCACAGGTGCAGCGCCGCGACCATGACCTGGCGGCGGTCGACGTCGGTCCATCCCAGCATCGAAAGAATGACGATAGTCGCGAGGTAGGTATAAAAAGCCGGCCAGATTCGCAAGGCCCGTTTGACGTAAAAGGGAACCAGTTTGATGCGACCCGTTCGCTTCAGTTCGGCCTGCAGAATACTGGTGATCAGAAACCCGCTCAGGACGAAAAAGACCAGTACGCCGAGGCGACCGTCGGACACCAGCCGCTGCGGCCTCAGAAGTCCGGTATAGCCGCCGGCGAGCACACGTTGCGCATGACCCACGACAACCATCGTCACCGCGATAGCCCGCAGCCCCGTCAGCTCTTGCACACGATTTTTCATTGGCCTGTTTCCCGCCTGGATTATGGGTGGTCCAGCCTTGTCACACAACGGGGTGGGAATCAGCGTGGATGTGCCGCGATAAGTTTCCTCGAAAAAAACTCAAGCAAAATTGAATAAAAATTCACCGGCGCGATTATTTAATGCGCCGGGCTGATGGCCGGTCTGCGTGACTAGCGGCTTTTATCCTTGTACTCGGTGTACTTGCGCGAATCGCCGCGCACCTGATCGGCGGGATACTTGGCGCGGTTGAGCACCATCTTTTCCTGCACGGCCTGAAACAGGTCGACGTCCAGTTTATCGGCGAGGCGAACGAGGTAGAGGAGGACATCGGCCATCTCGTGTCGAATGGCGGTCACCCTGGCTTCGTCGAGTTCGCCTGGGTCGCCGGAGACAAGCCATTGAAAAGGTTCGAGCAGTTCGCTTGCCTCGACGCTCAATGCAGTGGCCAGGTTTTTTGGCGTGTGGAATTTGTCCCAGTCGCGCTCGCTCACGAATTGACGCATGATTTCGCGAATTTCCACCAGGTCATGTTGCACTTCGGATTTCATCAGGTGGCTTCCTTCAAAGGGCTTGAACGATTCGCCTAGATGATAAGCGCAACGCGACAGCGCGCGCAGCGTGCGCTTCAATAGCGGTAAAACACATCCTGCAGTTCAGCGCTGTGCCGCCCATCGCTCAGGGACAGCATGAGCAGGAGCCGTGCTTTCTGCGGCACCTGGTCGTCGACCACGAGCCAGTCGTATTCGTCGTCGGGTTGCGCGCCGTTGCGTATGACGATGCCGCTGCCGGTGCGCGATGCCCGCACGATCTGCACGCCACGGCGCCGCGCCTTGAGCAGCGCACCCACGACATGGCCGGCGACATTACCGTTGCCGGTCGCCGCGTAAATCAGCCCGCGAATGCCGGTTTGCGCAGTGGCTTCGATGACAGCCGCGTCGATGCCGCCATGCGCATAGACAATGCCGACTTCCGGCAAGCGGTCGAGCCGGTCGATCGACCATTGGGTGTCGACCGTATGGCTGCGCGCAGGGGTCCGGTAATAGCGCGGGCTGCCTTCCACGATATAGCCCAGCGGTCCATAGGGAGAGCGAAACGATTCCAGTTTGAACGTGCTGGTCTTGACGACATCGCGCGCGCTATGGATTTCATCGTTGGACACCACGAGCGTGCCCTTGGCGCGGGAGGCTGGGCTGCTGGCGACCCGCACCGCGTTGTACAGGTTCAGCGGACCATCGGCGCTGAGCGAAGACGGCGGCCGCATCGAGCCGACTACCACGACAGGCTTGAGGCTCTTGAGCGTCAGGTGCAGAAAGTAGGCGGTTTCGTCGATCGTGTCGGTGCCATGCGTCACCACGATGCCGTCGATATCGTCCTGCTTGAGCAACCTGTCGATGCGCTTGCCGAGTGTCAGCAGATGTTCGGTCGAAAAATTCTCGGAGCCGATCTGCATCAGTTGTTCAGCGCTCACGCGTGCAACGGAGTCCACTTCGGGAATGCCCGACAGGACCTCGCCGATGGACAGAACCGAACACGCATAAGCCGACGTATGGACGGACGATGCCCCGCGGCCGGCAATCGTGCCGCCGGTGCCGATCACGACGATATGGGCCTTCTCTTTCATGGATCTTCTGCTCGCAAGCGTTGTGCGGACTGATACGCACGACGTGCGCCAGCCGCTCTCCAGCGGTACCTCATGCGTGGGCGACCGCGCCACGCCGTGGCGAATGTGAATGTACGGGTAAAGCCCGAGGAGAGAATTGAACCAATGTGCAGAAAAACAGAAGAAAAGCGCCACGGGGTGGCAAGCCTGCCTCATTCTTCCAGCGTCGGCACCCCGAGTGAGGCGCGCAACTTGCCGGGTGTGGCGCCATAGTTTTCCTTGAACACGCGAATGAAATGCGCGGAGTCGGCGAAGCCGCACTCATAAGCGATGTCGGTGACGCGGCGGGCGGTATTCAGCAGCATCCAGCGTGCGTAGCGCAGGCGCATTTGCCGGTAGAACTCGTTGGGCGAGGTTTTCGTGGCCACCATGAAGGCGCGTTCGAGTTGCCGCACGCTGGTGCCGCTCATCTTGGCGATTACGGCGATATTCAGGGGTGCTTCGAGGTTTTCTTCCATGAGGATGATGGCGTGCCGTACCGTCACGTCTTCAACGGAAAGGTAGCCGAGCGCGCTGCGCCGTTCCACGAACGAGGCGCCGCTCTGGCGGCTCACGGTCATCTGATGGATCACCTTCGACGCGCGGTCCGGCCCGCAATGCAGGCTGATCAGGCGCGTCGCGAGTTCGATCACCGAAACCCCGCCCGCGCACGTGATGCGTTTGCCGTCGATCAGGTAATCGCTGTGCGTGACGACGCGCAGCGCCGGGAACATGCACTGATAGTCTTCCAGGTGGAAACTGTGTACGCAGGCCACGTGCCCCTCCATCAGCCCCGCACGCGCCAGCACGAAGCTGCCGGTACACATGCCGATCAACGGAATGCCGGCTTGCTCCGCCTGGCGAAGGTAGTCCCAGTAGCGGGGGCTGACCTGATCGAGATGCGGCAGGAGGCCGCCAATCGCGACGATGTAATCGAACTGCTGCGGTGCCGGAAAGGCCGCTTGCACGGTCACCGTGACGCCGCAACTCGCCTCGACTACTTCGTCCTGCTCACCGATGATTTTCCACGAGCAGCGCAATGGCCGGCTTTGATCGCCGAGATCGGCGGCGTGTCGCAAGGCATCGCATAGCCCTGCGAGCGAGAGCAGCGGAAAACGCGGCCACAGCAGGAACGCCACGTTGAGTTCGGCATTCGAGCGGCCGGTGCGCTGTTCGGGCAGGGCTGCGGCGTGGTCGAGACGATCGACCAGTTCGCGGCCCGCGGGCTGGTTGCCGCCGCTCACTGCAGGTCCGGTATTGCGCATGGCTGCGTCCTGATCGAAGAAACGAGGTGTCCATTGAACCCGGCCAGTATAAGGGCGCCTGACGGTACGGGCGACCCGGCTGGGGCTGGCGCATTTCTTCTATTTTCGGGCCGATCGCTTCAATGCCGATCTTTTCGTCCTGACTACATTCGCTTCAACCCTTTCACGATATCGCCGTTGCCCGTAAGCCTCTCAAGCAAACGGACGACCGCGGAGATTCGTCGGGGCAGGCGAACGCGCAATTCTCTGCGAATGGCGTTCCGGGTCGATCCATCACGATGGCGGGTGAAGCATGAGCATGTTCGTAGGGTTTCGTCGTATGACGACGATCGGCATTCTGGGTGGGCTGGCCACAGCGGGCATCGGCCACGCAGAGGCGGATCAGGTGGTCAAGATCGGTCACGTGGCTCCGTTGACGGGACCGAATGCCGAATGGGGCAAGGACACGGAAAACGGCGCACGTCTCGCGGTGGAGGAAATCAACGCAAAAGGCCTCGTGATCAACGGCCAGAAGGTGACGCTCGAACTCGACGCGCAGGATGATGCCTCGGATCCGCGCCAGGGCACCCAGGTGGCGCAGAAACTGGTCGACGATCATGTCGTCGCGGTGGTCGGGCATATGAACTCCGGCACCACGATTCCCGCGTCGAAGATCTACAGCGACGCGGGCATCGTGCAGGTGTCGCCTTCGGCAACCAACCCGGTCTACACGCAACAGGGCTTCAAAACCACGTACCGGGTGGTGGCGACGGACGCGCAGCAAGGACCCGCGCTCGCCAACTACGCGCAGAAGGATCTAAAGGCGAAGACGGTGGCGATTGTTGACGACGCAACCGCTTACGGCCAGGGGCTCGCCAACGAGTTCGAAAAGCAGGCGAAGATGGATGGGCTGACGGTGCTGTCGCACGACGCAACCAACGACAAGGCAGTGGACTTCCGCTCGATCCTCACGAGAATCAAGGGCGAGCATCCGGACATCATCATGTATGGCGGCATGGATGCCACCGGTGGCCCGTTCGCCAAGCAGGCGCGTGCGCTGGCGATTAGCGCGCGCGTGCTGGGCGGCGACGGTCTGTGCGCCGATTCGCTCGCGAAACTGGCGGGTGACGCCGCGGACAACGTGGTGTGCTCGATTGCCGGCATGCCGCTCGAAAAGATGCCTGACGGTCCCGCCTTCGAGCAACGCTACGAGGCGCGCTTTCACCAGCACGTGCAGCTCAATGCGCCATTTGCGTATGACGCCGTGTACATCATCGTCGATGCCATGAAGCGGGCGCATTCCACGCAAGCCACCGACATTCTCGCCGCGATGCCCGCTGCGGATTTCGTCGGCGTGCTAGGGCGTACGCAGTTCGATACGCACGGCGATCTGCGGCAGGGCGCGATTTCCCTGTATGACTACAAGAGCGGCAAGCAGACGCTGCTCGCGGTGGTGAAGATGTGATCGGGGCTTGTGCTGCGCAACGAGAGTCTCTATAATTCGCGCCTCTAAAGGCTCGTAGCTCAGTTGGTTAGAGCACCACCTTGACATGGTGGGGGTCGTTGGTTCGAATCCAATCGAGCCTACCAACGCATCATCGACGCAGACGGAAGCTGTTTCATTGAGGCTTCAATGGCATCAGCTTCTGTCTACTGTCGTGTTTCGCTGTGTTCTTCGCTGCATTCTTCCTTACGCGCTGATCGCGCAATCTTCCCGCCTTTTTTCCTGAAGCAATCCCGGACCTCGCAATGCGATGCGACGCCGCACGCCAAGGCGCGGTAAAGTCAGGTTTCCGGCGATGTGTTTGCAACTGTCCCGCAACAGTCTCGCAGTCATTCTCGCAACCTCAGCCGCAACGGGCTCATGATGCACAGCCTGCGGCCTACAAGGAAGCTGGCGCATATGAAGAAGCTCATCAACGAGGTTTCCGCGGTCGTCCCCGACATGCTCGACGGACTTGCCGCGCTCAATCCCGGTCTTTCGTTGCTGCAAGGCGGCACGATCATCGTACGTGCCGACGCCGAAACCGCGGCCCGGCGCGCTGAAGTCGCGCTGATTTCCGGCGGTGGCTCCGGTCACGAACCGGCCCATGCGGGCTATGTGGGTCCGGGCATGTTGAGCGCGGCGGTGGCGGGCGAAGTATTCACCTCGCCTTCAACGGATGCCGTGCTCGATGCGATTCGTGCCGTTGCCGGCCCCGCAGGCGTGCTGCTCATCGTCAAGAATTACACGGGAGACCGCTTCAACTTTGGTCTTGCTGCCGAGCTTGCGCGTGCCGAAGGCATCGCGGTCGAGATGGTGATCGTCGCGGACGACGTCGCGCTCTCGGCCGCCGGCGAGCACGCCGGCCGGCGAGGTTTGGCGGGCACGGTGCTGGTTCACAAGATCGCGGGCGCCGCTGCCGCCGAAGGGCGGCCGCTCGACGAAGTCGCGCAGGCCGCACGCGAGGCGGCGGCCATGCTCGGCACGATGGGTGTTGCGCTGACGCCGTGCACGGTGCCGGCGGCGGGGAAGGCGGGCTTCGCGCTGGCTGACGACGAGATCGAGTGGGGGCTCGGGATTCACGGCGAACCCGGCGTCGAGCGCGGCGCGCTGGAACCGGCGGATGCCATCGTCGCGCGCCTGCTGACCCGGATTCTTGACGACCTCGCGTTGCCTGCGGGCGAGCGCGTCGCCTTGCTGGTGAACAACCTGGGCGGCACGCCGCAGAGCGAATTGAACATCGTCGCCGCTTCCGCACTGCGTTTTCTCGCCGCGCGCAGCATCGACGTGCAACGCGCATGGGCCGGCACTTTTCTGAGTGCGCTCGAAATGGCCGGTGTTTCGCTCACCTTGTTGCGCCTCGACGATCAGCGGCTCGCACGGCTCGATGCCGCAGCGCACACCTCGGCGTGGCCCGCATTGAGCGGCCGCGTGGCACAGGCATCGGTCAAAGCGGTGCCCGCTGCACCGCGGGATTCGAGCGGCGCGCGGCTCGCTCGCGAATCGGCGCTGCGCCACGTGATCGAAGCGGTTTGCGCGTGTCTGATCGAAGCGGAAGCGGTGTTGACCGAGATGGATCAGCGCGTCGGCGATGGCGATCTCGGCATCAGTCTCGCGCGCGGCGCACGGGGCATCCTGCACGACATCGATTCCTACCCGTCCGCGGCGGCGCCGGGCGCTGTGCTGCGTGCGCTCTCCGCGACCGTGCGACGGGTGGTCGGCGGCACCTCGGGGCCACTCTATGCCGTGCTGTTGCTGCGCGCAGGGAGCGTGCTCGATCCATCCAGCGAAGCTGCCGACGCGAAGGGTTGGGCGGACGCGTTTAGCGCGGGTGTCGCAGCGTTGATGGAACTCGGCGGTGCGCATCCAGGCGATCGCACGATGGTCGATGCGCTGTTGCCCGCCGTGGATGCATTGCGAGCCGCGCTCGCGCAATCCGCCGATACCGACGCCGCTTTGCGGGCGGCGGTCGATGCGGCGACTGCAGGCGCTGTACAAACGGCGTCGATGAGTCCGAGGCTTGGGCGTTCCAGTTATGTCGGCAAACGCGCGCTTGGCTTTGAGGATCCCGGTGCGCACGCCGTCGGACTTTGGCTGGCGGCGATTCGTGGCGCGCTGCGAGGGGACGCGTGAGGCGGTAAGGCGTGGGCCACTGGCGCGTCGGCACTCCCCTTGCATGTCGGACAGGGCTTCGCAAAGCCGCGAAGAAATGCTTTGAATCAAGCCTGTAAGTTCCCTAGGCAATCTGTAAGCACGGCCCGCCAGACCGCGTCTGAAATCAGAAATATCCGGCGAGAGTTCGAAGCCCGTACCCTGCTGGTTGTATGGCAAGATGCGGTCGAATCTACTTCGGCTGGATTAAGTGTATGGCGAACCTTCGGGCGAAACAGGCGGATCGCACCGGCTCGAGTGGCGGCGGTGTGCCTGACATTCACCGCAGCCCGCGCAGCGCCGCTTTTGTCATGTCGCCCGCCTTGGGCGACACCCTGAATCTGCTGATCGTTGCGCACAATCTCTCGCTCGCAGGCTGGCGAGTGGATGTGTTTGGCGCCCACGCTTACGCGCTCGCCGACTGGTTTCCTCATCTGCGCATTGCGCCTGCACTGACCCCGGCCGACGCGCGCGGCGTACTCACGAATTACCCGTTTGTCATCCAGATGCATCGAGATCGACCGCTCGCACAGGTCGGCGACTGGCATGCGGGTTTTATCGACTTGCATGAAGTGGAGTACGCGAAGAATTTCCATTGCATGGCGAAGCGTTTCGCCGTCTTTGCGGCGGCCCGATTCGACCTTGGCGACGCAGTTGTCTCGAATGGCATGCGTCCTCCCGCCGGCTTGAAGTTTCGCAAGCATGCTTCGCGCGTCGCGGTCCATCCCGAGGCCAGCACGCCCGACAAACGCTGGCTGCCGGAGCGTTTTCTCGAACTGTCCCGACGTCTGCAGGCAAGCGGCCTGCAGATTGAATTCGTGATGGAAGCGCGCGAGCGTTCCCGTTGGGAAAATCTGCCCGGCGAGCGTCCACTGTTGCGCTCATTTGCATCATCGGCACTGTTGGCGGAATGGCTTTATGAATCCGGCTGGTTTATTGGCAACGATTCCGGCATTGGACATCTAGCCTCGTCGCTCGGAATTCCCACGTTGACTTTATTTCGCCGGCGCGGCGCTGCGCAGCGTTGGCGTCCCGGCTTCACGACGGGGGACATCGTGTTGCCGTCATGGTGGGTACCGACGGCAGGGTTGAAGGAGCGCTGGTGGCGCGAAAGCATCACGGTCGCCCGTGTCGTGAACGCGTTTCGTGGGCTGCGCTCACGTGTGATAGGGCCGGCGTCGCAGATGGGCTCAACGGAAATTCTGGAAAGATGAAGGCGAAGCTCAGGGCAGCCGGTTCGATTGCCGTGATGATGCCCACGGCAATCGGCGATTCGCTACTAATGATGGTGCTCGTGAACAATCTGGTCAGGAATGACTGCCGACTCACCGTGTTCAGCGAGGTCATAAAAGATCTCGCCGACTGGTTTCCGGGTATCGACGTACGGGGTGACGCCGAAGCGGAGAGCGCCCCTGAAGCATTCGATCTGGTGATCCAGTTGCGCGCGACGGAATTCGGCAAAGCGCTCGCAGCAAACGGTGAAGTCTGCGAGATCGTTCGCTTCGACGCCTTCCAGGCGAGTGGACACATGATCGACTTGATCGTCGCGGTGGCTCGCGACACGTTCGGTCTGGCGGACATTACACGTCACAATGGCATGACGATGCCGAACTGGGTGCGCTTCCGGGCTCACGAACGGCGTGTGGCGATTCATCCGACCGGCAGTCACATCGAGAAGATGTGGCCGCGCAAGAAGTTCGTCGCGCTCGCGCAGAAGCTCGTCCAGCGGGATTTGCATCCCTCCTTGCTGGTCGCGCCTTGCGAGCAGAACACCTGGTTGACCGACAAGGATGCGGCTCCACGGGTCCATTCGTTCGACAGACTGTCCGATGTGGCCGTGTGGATAGCCGAGTCAGGGTGGTTCATTGGCAACGACTCCGGTCTGGGGCATCTGGCATCGGCGCTAGGCGTACCCACTTTATCGCTGTTCATGCGCCGCGGTATCGCGCGTAGGTGGCGGCCCAACTGGGGACGCGGTGCAATCGTGCTGCCCTATAACCTGTTCGTTGTCGGAGCCCTTAAGGAGCGCTATTGGAAACTGGCGCTCACCGGACACAGCGTACTGCGCTCGTTCGATCGTTTGCGGCGCGCAGAGCGTCCACACGGACGCTAACGCCGCGAGCGAGGCGCGATCTGCACCATGGTCTCGCGAGGGGCTGGCGTGATGTCGGTCGTGGCCTTGTTCATAGCGAGCTCAAGCGTGCCGAGCAATTCGCCGAGCCGGTTGATTCGGGCTCGCTGCGAAGGCACGACAGGGCGCTTGCCCAGTGAATCGAGCCGTCCGCGCCAGTAGGAAATAGGCGGAATGGTGTGCTTCACCGAGAGGTGCGCAAAAACGTATTCGAAGTGCTGGAGTTCCTGTTCGACGTCATGATGATTCATCGCGTCTCCGTGGCCGATTGTTATTTGATTGGCGCTGTGCGCCGCGCGTGCGTCAAGCTTCCCGTCGCGCCTGATTGTCATGTCCGGCGCTTATCAGCAGATCGCAATCCGTCTTTCACGTGGTGGCGCTCGCGGCCTCCTGCTCGCTGACCATCCGCAGCGCTTCCGTAGATGAGAGACCTGTCTGCATTGACTCGATCAATCGAGCGGTCGCCGCTTCGCGTTCACAGGCCAATGCAGCAACCACAATGCCCGCTTTGACGTACAAGGCGAGAAACCGGTGTTTCTCCAGTTCGCCATCAATCACGATCTCGTCCCAACTGCTCGCGTATCCGAGGTATTCGAAGGTTTTGCCATAGTGATACGTCCAGAAATACGGCACGCCGGTGTAGCGATTGCGCGCGCCGCACATGTTCTGTGCGGCAATGAACGCATGTTGTTGGGCGAGCCGCCAATGTTCGATGCGCACAGGCTCCTGGTCGTCATACAGTGGAAACGCCGCGATATCGCCGGCAGCGTAAAGTCCCGGCGCTGCCTGCATGCCCGCGTTGACGAGCACGGCGCCGTCCTTCTGCAAGGGCAATCCCTCAACGAAACCTGTAGACGGCGAAACACCTGTGCCAACCAGTACGACATCCGCGCCAAGACGTGTGCCGTTCTCAAGCACGACTTCACGAACATGGCTATCGCCCGCAAACGCGACGACCTTTTCGTTCAATCTGAAGATGACACCGTTGCTTTCGTGCAGAGTCTGAAACAGCATACCCAGGCGAGGCCCGAACTGACGTTCGAACGGCACCTTTTCGGGAGTCACGACGGTGACCCGAAGGCCGCGTTTGCGCAGCGCAGACGCAACTTCCAGCCCGATAAAGCCGCTGCCGACGATAACCGCCCGCTGTGCGTTTTCCAGCCCGCTGCATATCGCCACCGCGTCTTGCAGGGTGCGCAGCGCGTAGATCGATCCAAGATCGCGGCCCGGTAACGGAGGGACAACGGGTGTACTGCCCGACGCGAGGAGCGCGGTTTCGTAGGCAAGCGTTCGTCCGTTGTCCAAACGAATCTGGCGCTTAGGCACGTCGAGACTGACAATCGTGCCTGTGACGCGTTCTATGTGATGCTCCTTCAGCCAGTTCGAGGGCAACAACGGCGGCACGTCGCCGGTCGCCATTTCTCCCGCTGGCACGAATTTGCTGAGCGCAGTGCGATCGTACGGTTCCTGGGATTCCTCTCCAATCAGCGTGAGGTGCCCGGTAAAGCCGTTCGAACGCAATGCGACGCAGGCCGCCGCGCCTGCCGCACCGGCGCCGATCACGACAAATTTCGACGTGTCGCTTACCGCTGCGGCGCTGGGCTTCTCAAGCTTTTGCGGCGTCACCATCACCTCGCCATCGCGTACTTCGACGGGATAACGGTCAAGACTCATCAACGCCGGTGGCTGTAGCACTTCTCCGCTCGTGGCGTCGAAAGTGCCTTTGTGCCACGGGCAAATAATATGGCCGTTGCAAAGCGCACCTTCTTCCAGCGGCCCGCCGGCGTGCGGGCACTCTGCGCCAAACGCATGCACCGTGTCGCCATTGCGGACGAGCAGAATCTTCTCGCCGTCTATTTCGACGCGCGTGGCGTGATCTTCAGGTAGCTGCGCTAACTGGCTGACGCGCTGGGCAACTGCTGCCATGGTGAGCCTCCTTGCAGATACAGCAGACGTGAATATTCCAACGCGGTACAAGCAGCGGTGGCGCTAACGCCACCGCCCGCTCGACTACCTCCTACGATGGACACCTTACTGACCGTTCTGCATGGTGCCGTTGGGTGCCATCTGGCCCGGCATTGTGTTGCTGTTCGAACGGTTCATCGTGGCGGAATTAGGTGTCGAGCCGGTGCCCGTGCCCACGCCGCCGCCTGTAGCGGTGGTGCCCGGCGAGCCGTAGCCGCTCGTATCGCCCGAACGGTTCATGCCGCCCGCACCGCCAACGCCCGGCGACACGGTTCCGGCTGCGCCACCCGCATTCCCGCCACCCGCGCCGATGCCGCCCCCGCCATTACCACCTGCGCCCGCGCCGCCTGCTTGCGCGTAGACACCACCAGACAGCGCCATGACGAGCGCAGACGCCAGAATTTTCTTCGTTGTGCTGTTCATTTTCCGATCCTCCAGAGTAAGGTCTTTGACGCAAACGGAGGTCCGTCTGCTCAATTACTCTGGCCGCAAGCAGCGTGCCTCATGGAGACAGTCAATGCGCGGTGACTCGACCCATTACAGGTATGTCTTGGGCCGGGCGGGCGAATGTAATCGCGATCGTGTTTGCGGCGAGTGCCGGCTGAAGGCCGGGTGTTCACGGGACGGAAGAGCGGGCTGTAAAGACGTTAGGCGGACCGCCAGTTTTACAAAACATACAGTCAAACTGGCGGACCCGCGTGCCGCGAATGTGAACTCGCGGGCTCAGGCTATATCTGCCCCATGACGACCAGCACGACCACCACAATGACGACAATGCCGATCGTGCCCGTTGGCGCGTAGCCCCAGGAGCGGCTATGCGGCCAGGCTGGAAAGGCGCCGACAAGTAGCAGGATAAGGACGATCAGAAGAATGGTTCCCAACATAACGCCTCCGTTTACGTGTGATTGATAGTCACAGGAGCTGAGCTCCTCGCTTGGGGACGTATGTCGCAAGCCGCGTGCCCGCAGTGCCGCGGACGTGGCTCAGGCCCGTCCTGCGGCATGTTGCAAGCGTTTCGCGCGTTTTGCGGGAAGGCGTTCAGCCGGCGGGATTGTCGTCGTCGGGTTGAACCGGCGAGCCTTCAGACGGCGAGCCGATGATGCTGATCTGGAAAATGGGCGTTCCCGCGAGTGATTGCAGGCTCGCGTCTTCGGGGATATGCGCGAGCAGCGGGAAAATCACCGAGCCGCCGATTACCGCGCGCCGGCTGTTGTCCGCCGGACGCAACCCCCACACGTCCTGATAGACCAGCGGCACCACTTGATGGTCGCGCGTGGTGTTGCCCAGATACAGCATCACGTGGCCGCCGATGTAGATGAGCGTGCGCATCGGCACACCGTGTTGCGTGAGGTAATCGAGGCGTTCTTGCGGCGTGGAGGCGGACAGATCGGTCATGCGTCCGGCGCTCATCTGGGTTGACGAATGACGCGGTAACCATATGCCGAAGGCCGCGAAGATGCTTTGCGTTTCAGACGAACAGTCGTTGTAGAAACCGGTATTGCCCCAACCGTATGGGCGTCCGATCAGCGCCTTGAGCAACATGGCGAGATGGCGCGGCGTAGCGGCGAGCGGTGCATTGGCGATCTGGGCGTCGCTCATTTGCGCGATGCGGGCCACCGCGTTGCCGTTTTCATCGCGAGCGGGGACCAACACGACGCGTTGCGCCGCGCTATCGCCAGGCGCGACCGGCAACAAGGTGCCGGCGGGCGCATCGAACCGGAATGCGCCCTGGGTGTCGCGCACGGGCGCTGAGGCGACGATGACCGCGGCAAATCCGTTGCGCGCCGCGCTGCGCCAGATGTCGACGAATGCGGTGCTCACGTGAGCAACCTTGTCGCTGCGCACCCAGCCCTGGACGTCGGGCGTTTGCACGTAATACCAGCCGCCGTCGAGGCTGCTGCCCAGCACATAGAGCGGCGTGCCGGGACGTGCGGCGGAAACCTGCAGGTTGTCGAACGGGTAGCCTTCGCCGGCGAGGCGCCGGTCGTAGAACGACGGGTCCATGGTCGGCAGTTCGCGGACCAGTACGTTGCTGGTTGCAATCGCGCGTTGCGCGGCGGAATAGTTAGGCATCCGCTCGAACTGGGCGACGTCCATGTTCTGCGCAATCGCGTCGATCCACACTTGCGTATGGGGCCGGAAATTCTGGCCGAAGCCGATTTCGTCGGTGGCTTTGCCGGTGTTGTCGAACCAGGCGAGACGGCGGCGCTGCAACGCGGCGATATCGGCGCCGCCGTTGCGGTACACCTTCGTCTCGACATAGGCGCGGTTCCATGGCGAAGCATCGTCCCCAGCGGTGCCGAAGTAACGTGCGCGCAGTGCTTCCAGATGGGTGTGCTGATCCGCGGCGCTCAGGAACGGCTGGTCGTAACCTGGACCGGCGGGATCGATCCAGTGATCGACGTTCTGGTCGTAGGCGTCCATCGGGAACACGCTGACGGGATCGATTCGCGCCTGCTGGCCGAGGCTGGCAGGTGACGCAGGGGGCGCAGACGACGACGGCGGCGTGGTGCATGCGGCAAGCGCGATGCACATTACAGCGGCGCTCAGGCCAGGGAACACGCTGATGCGGGCACGCCACGAAAGCGGCTGGCCAGTTCGGACCAAAACGGGGAGAGTTGCAGTACGGAGTGACGCGGCAAACGGCATGGTGCTCGACGGTGGGTGGCCAAGGTGCAGATGATACGACGGCCCGCGCGTCGCCGGACAAACTGCGCGTTACCTGGCGAGCGCCGGACCTGTTCCAGCAGGCGCAGCCGCGCCCCCGCGGTTGCGCCTGCCGACGCGTTAGAACGTTTCCCAGCTCTCCGGGCCGGCCTCGGCCAACGCAGCCGAAGGTTTTGCAGCGGCCGGGTTTGCCGTGGCGGCTAACGTCGTGCGTTTCAACGCAGGGCGCAACAGCGGGGCGCGTGCCTTGCCCGCTCCGGCAACCGCACGCGGCGCGGTTGCGGTGGACTTGCTCTCGGTGACCTTGAACACGGACACGGCGCGCTTTTGCTGCGCGGCCTGCTGTTCGAGCGATTGCGCCGCAGCAGAAGCCTCTTCGACGAGCGCCGCGTTTTGCTGCGTCACTTCGTCCATCTGGCCGACTGCCTGATTCACCTGCTCGATGCCGCGGCTTTGCTCATCCGAGGCGGCGGAGATTTCCGCGTTGATGTCGGCCACGCGCTTGATCGCCTGCTGCACTTCCGCCATCGTGCGGCCCACTTCTTCGGCTTGCGACGAGCCGTCATGAATCGTCGCGACCGAACTCTGGATCAGATCCTTGATTTCCTTCGCGGCGCTGGACGAGCGCTGCGCGAGGCTGCGCACTTCGCCGGCGACCACCGCAAAGCCACGACCTTGCTCGCCGGCGCGCGCCGCTTCGACGGCGGCGTTCAGCGCGAGGATGTTGGTCTGGAACGCGATGCCTTCGATCAACGTGGTGATGTCGGCAATCTTCGCCGAGCTGGCGGTGATATCGCCCATCGTGACCAGCATGCGTTCCACCACCGCATTCCCCTTGTCGGCCACGTCCGATGCATTGCCGGCCAACGTGGTGGCCTGACGCGCATTTTCGGAATTCTGTTTGACGGTGGCGGTGAGCTGTTCCATGCTGGCCGCCGTTTCTTCCAGCGAGGCGGCCTGTTCTTCGGTCCGCGAGGACAAGTCCATATTGCCGGCGGCAATTTCACTCGAGGCGACCATGATCGACTCGCTCGACGTCTTGATGCCGCGGACGATACCGGCAAGCTGCGTATCCATCTGTTTTAACGCACCGAGCAGGTCGCCGAATTCGTCTTTCGAATGAATGGCGAGTTCGTTTTCGAGCTCGCCCTCGGCGATGCGCCGAGCAACCTCTACCGCGGAGCCGAGCGGGTTCATGATCGCCTTCAGGAGATACGCCGACGCACCGATGGCGACGACGAGTCCCAGCACGATCGCGCCAAGCGCGACCCACAGCAGCAGGTGAAACGTGTCGACGCCCTGGTCGGCAAGCTGCTTGACCTGGGTCGCGTTGATGGCGATGTCCTGATCGATGGTGTCGGACAGTTTGGTGCCCACGCTGCGCATGTTCTCGGCGACTGTATCGGTATTCGCAGATGCGCCGCTGTCGACGGCCGCGAGTGCGGCGTCGGTCAGCGATTTGAAGTCGGTGAATTGCGCGGCGATCTGATCGGCGATTTTGCGCTCGTCGTCTGCGGAGACTTTAGCTGGGTAGTAGTCGCTCCACGCGGCGTTGAGTTTTGTCTGCAAGTCGCGAATCTGTTCGGCGGCCTGTTTGGCTTCGCTCGGATCGTGGATCGCCTGCAGACGGCTCAGCGAAAGGCGAATCTTCAGTGCGTATGCCTGAGTGGCCGCAAGATCCTCAATGGGCACCGTGCTATCGGAATACATCGAACTCATGTCCGAACTCATGGTTGCGAGCCCACGAACGCCCAGCAATCCAATTGCGATCATCAGGACGATGCACGCGCCGAGCGCGAGAATGATCTTGAACTTGATTGTGTTCGTCAGCTTGTTCATGCGGATACCTGTACTCGATGGGGAAATGCGATCTCTGCGGAAGGCGGGCACGCGGGGAAGGTGCCTCCGTCCACAACATCACGTTGCGCAGAGGCGTAGCTATGTAAACGACAGGTGCGATGAGTTCTTGAGGTACGTACCGCATATTTGCATCAAGTTCATGCCAATCGCGGCTGGTTAATTTCATTCTGATTACGGTGACTCTGTCCCTTAACTGGCGCAACGCGTGCGGAAGGCGCATGATTGAGCGGTGTGCTGACCTGGCCCGCAGGAGTCTGGCATGCAATCGCGATCCGGCAAGACGTGGATCACGTGCAATGCGGACGCAATGACGGGCCACGGCATACACGCAAGGCCACACGAAGCACCTTCATCGAGTCACGGCTCATCAGGGTGCGACGGTTGGCATGGACCCATCTGCCCCAGGAGGAATTAGCATGGAACGACCTGACGCTGCCAATCCATTTGGCGATTTCACCAAAATGCTGGAGCAGTTCAAGCTACCCGGCTTCGACGTGCCCGCCATCATGGAAGCGCGACGCAAGGACGTCGAAGCGCTGGTAACGGCTAATCAGGCTGCGCTGCAGGGTATGCAGTCGCTCGCGCAGAAGCAGGCTGAAATGCTGCGTTCGACATTGGGCGAACTGCAGTCGCTGGCCGGGCAATTTTCCGCCGGGGGGGGAGCACCCTCCACGCAAACCGCCGAACTGGTTCAGCAAACCTTGCATAAAGCGTTGGCCGATATGCAGCAACTGGCGCAAGCGGCATATCAGTCGCAAGCGGAGTCGTATGCGGTGATCGCCAAACGCGTCGAAGAGAACGTGCAAGAACTGAAAACGCTACTGCAACCGAAGAAGTAAGAGACTCTGCGGTATGCCGCGCGGCCGGTTTGGAATGAGGTGCCGCGGGTGAGAGTCGAACCCGATGCCGGTGCTGACAGGAAACGATCTGTCAGCACCGGCATTTTTGTTTGCGGGCAGGATACACGCGTGTAAAGCAGGCTCTCGTTTCACAAACGGGGCCGGAAATTCCGCGAAAAATACACGCTTTTCCTCATACCAAAAGAAAAATTCGCAGAACGAAAAGTATGAGGAAAACGTGGCGCTACTGTTTTTTGGCATTCATTTAATAGGGTGCGAAAATTTTTCCGCATTAGCAAATTTTTTTACCGCAGCGCGCAGTTTTTGTCAGATGGTTCGCTTAAAACATCGAAAACGGTGCAAATCGACCTGTATGCGCCGCCAGTAAGGGCGTTGATTTGCATAATCAAACGGTGCAAAACGCCGCATCGTTTTATACGGCCTCCCAAACGATTGCGAAGGTCCCATTCCTTCGCTAAAGTTTCGCTCCGCCGCTCCGTAGACGCATTCACGCAGCCTCTCCTGGCGTGATTGACGCACCGGCATCTGCCGGTCGAGGAGTGCGCCCCTAATCCGTCGTTCGCGTCTTGCCACAGGCACCGCGAGCGTTTCACCGCGAAGGAATTCACTTGAAAACGATGCTTCATACAGGCATTGCTTGCGCAATGCTAGGGGCGACCTGCGTCCTTTCCTTGCCCGCCCAGGCCGCGCTCGGCCAGAACGTCAGCACCGTCGGCAACGATCAGGTGCTCATGCACGCCACTGCACATAGCGCGAGTTCGCAAGCTGCGTACACCGTTCACCTGCTGACGCTGCCTTCGGGCACTGAGGTGCGCGAGTACGTCGCACCGGGCGGCACCGTATTCGGCGTGGCGTGGGCGGGGCCCACGTTGCCGGATCTAAAGACCACACTTGGCGCCGCCTTCGACCCCTACGTTGCGGCTACGGCGACACGCCGTGCCACGCCGCTGGCCGTATCGAACGGCGATCTGGTGGTGTTCTCAGGTGGGCATCTGCGCGCATTCGCGGGCCACGCGTATTTACCGCAGGCGGTGCCGGCGGGCGTCGATGTCAACGTTATTCAATAACGGAGCGATCATGCGCGATTCAGACACGTTCCTTAAGCTGGCGCTAGTCGCCTTTCTGACGTTGCTGCTCGCCGCGTGCGGCGGCGGTGGCGGAGGCGGCGGCGCTGCGAGCAGCAGTGCGTCGAACGCGTCGACGCCCTCGCAGTCGGTGACGAATACGTCGTCGAGCACTCAGGTGTTGGCTGCCGATGCGGTGGCCGTGACGGTCGACTCAGGCGTAAGCGGTGTGCCGAACATGCCGTTCGTCAGCGTCACGGTGTGCACGCCGGGTACCACGCAGTGTCAAACCATCGATCACGTGCTGGTCGATACCGGCTCCTGGGGACTGCGGGTGTTTGCCGCACAACTGCCGTCGGCGGCGGCGCTGCCGCAGCAGCAGGACACGTCCGGTAATCTGCTCGCGGAATGCATGCAGTTCTTCGATGGTTATACATGGGGTTCGGTGCGGCTTGCAGACGTGCATATCGGCAATGAAGAGGCCGCCTCGCTGCCGATCCAGGTGATCGATCCGAACTATAGTGCCGTACCTTCAAGTTGCAGCAGCGTGGGTGCGTCGCGCAGTACACCCACCGCGCTGGGGGCTAACGGCATTCTCGGCATTGGCGTGTTCAAGCACGATTGCGGTGCGAACTGCGTGCAGCGCGCGCTGCCGGCGACCTACTACGGCTGTGTGGGGACGAGTTGCACGTCGCTCGCCGTCGCGGAAAATCTGCAGGTTGCCAATCCGATTCCCTATTTCGCCAACGACAACAACGGTTCCATCCTGATGTTGCCCGCGGTGGGTTCGAACAGCGAGGTCGCGCTGACAGGACAACTGGTGTTCGGTATCGGCACGCAGAGCAATAACGGTCTGGGCGGCGCGCAGGTGATCGGCGTCAGCGCGTCGAACGGCACATTTTCGACGGTGCAGAACGGCACGACCTACTCGCAAAGCATCATGGACAGCGGCTCGACCGGCCTGTTCTTCGAATCGGGTGCGCTGCCCACCTGCGCGAGTCCGAACAGCGCGTACTACTGCCCGCCCTCGACCGAGCAGTTGAGCGCGCTGATTGAAGGCGTCAATGGTGTCAACAGTTCGGTGTCCTTCAATGTGGGCAACGCCGCCGCGCTGTCGCAAAGCTCGGCCGGCGATTCGGTGTTGCCGCTGCTGGCCGGTCCTGCGTTCGTGACGTCGAATATCTTCGACTGGGGCCTGCCGTTCTTCTACGGTCGCAACGTATTCGCGGCGATCGAGCAGCAAGCGACGCCGGGCGGCACCGGACCTTATATCGCGTATTGATCAGGCGCCCGCGTACGAGCGGGCGCTTGTTATCGCTTCGTTATGCGGAGTATTTGCAGCGGGACTGTGCGACCAGCAATTCCACGACGCGAATCGCCTCACCCCGCGCACCACTCTCGCCACATATGCCTGTAGGCCGCTTCGACGTGCCTCGCAAAACGCGCGCCGTCCATGAGCGGAGATTGCTCCATACGCGGTCGCAGGCTTTGTCGCAAATCCGCGAGACGCGTGCGATCCGCCGCCAGTTCGACGGCAATGCGCACGAACGCCTCGTCCGAGTACGCCGCCAGTTCCGGCAACCCCAGATTGACGAGTTGGCTCAGGCCGCCGCGTCCCACCGCGGTTTCGCCGACCCGCGTCACCACGGGCACACCCATCCATAGCGAATCGAGACTGGTGGTGTGGCCGTTATACGGAAACGTATCGAGGCCGAGATCGATCTGATGATAGGTGCGCAGATAATCGACGCGCGGCTGGAACGGGACGAAGCCGACCCGCTGCATGTCGATACCTTGGTGCTCCATCCGCCGCGCGAGATTGTGGTGAGCGTTGCCGGCGGGCGCCATCAGCAGCAGACGTGCGTGCACGACCTGGCGCAGCACAGCGCTCCACATGGCGAGCGTGCGATCGGTCAGCTTGCAGGGATTGTTCAGGCATCCGAACGTCAGGGTGTCGACCGTTAGCGCGGGTAGTGCATTCACCGCGGGTTCGTCGGTCAACGGGTCGTAGCACCAGAACGAGTCGGGCAGGCGCAACGATCGTTCGGAGTATTGACGATCGCTGGCGCCGGACGCGTGCGCGCCCGGTGCATCGAGCGAACCAGGCGGATCGAGATTCGGGTCAGTCAGGCGATAGTCGATGGCTTCGATTCCGGTGGTGCCGGGATAGGCGAGCCATGCCACCTGCACCGGTGCCGGCTTGCGGGCGAACAGCAGCGGTCTGCCATCGGCCATGTGCATGGCGAGATCGACGAGGATATCGATACCGTCCTCGCGGATCTGCTGGGCAAGGCGTTCGTCGTCGAGTTCGCGAACGTCGCGCCACACGTCGGCGTAACCGGCAAGCCGGCGTGTCAGAGCGTCGGGCCGCTCCACGCTCGCATAGCAAAAGATTTCGAATTGCGCGTGATCGTGATGCGAAAAGAACGGCACCGTAAACAGCGACTGACAGTGATCGCGGAAGTCCGCCGCCACGTAACCGATCCGCAAGCGCCGATGAAGCGTGCGGTCATTCGTATGCGGCCGATGTGCAGCGCGCAGCGGCGTTTCGTGTCGTGCCGACCAGCGCCGGCATTCCTCGAGCACCGCTTCGCCCTGTTCCGCCTGGAAGGTCAGCGCGTACGCGAGGTTGCTGTGCGCGACCACGTTGTGCGGATCCGACTCGATGGCGCGTCGATAGTGGACGATACCTTCGTCGAGCGCGCCGCAGTCTTTCAGCACGTTGCCGAGATTGTTGTGCGAGGCCGAGTGCTCGGGATCGACTGCGAGCGCCGCTTTGAACAACGCCTCCGCGTCCGCGGTGCGGCGCAGGGTGCGCATCAGGTTGCCCGCGTTGTTGTAGGCGGCCACAAACCCCGGACGTACCCGGATCGCGGCATCGAACGATTCCGAGGCCGCCTTGTAATCGCCGAGTTCCTTGCTGACGTTGCCGAGGTTGTTGTGCGCGTCGGCGTGTTGCGGGTCGAGCGTGATCGCGTGGCGGTACTGTGCCTGCGCTTCGCGGCGCAGGCCGAGCGCCTGCAGCGTATTGCCGAGGTTGTACGCCGCCTCCGGAAAGTGCGGGTCGAGTTCGAGCGTGCGCCTGAGCAGGGCCGCCGCCTCGTCGAACTCGCGACGCGCGTAGCGCGCCACTCCGAGGTTGAGCAGGCACGTGGGGGAGTCCGGCGCGCTGCGCAGCGCCTGGCCGAGCAGATCGATGGCGGTATCGATCTGGCCGTTATCCAGCAGGAGTGTGCCGAGGTTCGTCAGGGCGCCGGCGTGATCGGGCTGCACGGCAAGCGCCCGGCGATATGCATCTTGCGCGAGTTCCGGCGCGCCGAGTTGTCGCTGGCAGTTGCCCAGGTTGTTCAAGGCATCGACCTGCGCCGGATCGAGCCTCGCGGCCGCTTCGTACGCGGGGGCCGCACCTCGCGCATCACCGCTCGACTGCAAGGCGCTGGCGAGCGCGAACCACAGGTCCGCGGAGGGAGCGTCAGCGGCGAGCAGGCCGCGGTAGGTGTCGATGGCATCAGCGAAGCGCCCTGCTGCCGACAGCACCTGGCCGCGCGCGAAGCGGTAGCGGGATTCGCGGGGCGCCAGCGCGACCGCGCGGTCGAGCCAGCCGAGCGCGTCGCTGTAGGCGGCATGTTGCAGCGCCAGCACGCCAAGGCGGAACAGGACGTCGGCATTGGCCGGTTCGTCGGCGAGGACGGTTTCGTAGAGCGTTCGGGCGCCGGCGAGGTCGCCTGCGAGATGGCGCTCGTTGGCCAACGCCAGGCGGTGGTCGGTCCGCATCGAGGTCCTGCCTTGATCCGAAAGGGGAGTGAGGTGTGCGGAGTCAGCCGGGCGGACAAGCCGGCGCAGCGGCTGTCCGCGCGAACGAGCAGGATAGCGGTCGCTTTACTTGCCGTGTTGAGCCGCCGTAAAAAAATTACGACGGCGTCCCGGTTTCGGAGCCGGATGGCGAAGGTGGCGGTGGGGTGGTCGGGGGCGGCTCCGCCGAAGGCAGCGGCGCGGGCACCGGCAGGGACTCCGGCACCGCCGCAGGCTCCGACACCGCCGCAGGCTCCGACACCGCCGAAGGCTCCGGCACTGACCCCGCCGCAGACCCCACCTCCGACTTCAACCCACCACCAGGCACCGGCCCTGCAATCACCCGGTGCACCAGCCGCAGCTTCTCGACGACGGGTGGCGCGAGCGTGAACGGATAACCGTCAGGCATCCCCAGACTGCGGTTCAGGCTGTTGAGCGCGTACGTCAGCGGAAACCAGCGCTTCATCAGGTTATCGAAGCTGGCATCTTCCACCGGCGTCTGGTCGGTCAGCGTCGGCTCCGTCGGGTCGCTGGGCATCAGAGCCACGCCGTAGGCCGTGGCGGTGTCCAGCACGTCGACGATCAGCAGATAGTGCGCCCACGTCTCCGCCCAGTCCTCCCACGGATGCATCGTCGCGTAGGCGCTGATATACGATTGCGGCCAGTCGGCCGGCGCGCCGTCGCGATAGTAGGCGTCGAGCGCCGCGCCGTAGTCGACGCTCTCGTCGCCGAACAGCGCGCGAAACGGCTGCAGCCAGGACGTGCCGGCGACCAGACGGTCGAAATAGTAATGTCCTGTCTCATGCCGGAAATGCCCGAGCAGCGTGCGATAGGGCTCATGCATGGCGGTGCGGGTACTTTCCCGGTAGGCGTCATCGGCCTCCGCGATGTTCAGGGTGATCAGGCCGTTGTCGTGGCCCGTCATGACCTGTCCACCGGGACCGGTGTCCTCGAGAAACTCGAACTCGAGGCCGTCTTGTGGATTGTCATGGCGCGACTCGACCCTCACGCCCAGCGTCGCCAGCGTATAGAGCAGACGCCGCTTGGCGACTTCGAGGCGATACCAGTAGAGCCGGTTATCCGGCGGCGCGAGATTCGGAATGACGCGCGTCAACTGGCAGGCGTGGCATAACGCATCGGGCTGATCGGCTGGGATCATCCAGTTGCAGACGTGTTCAAGCGCGTAGTTGCTGCATGGCCGGTAGAGGGCGCCGGCGGCCTGTGGATGCAGGCTGCGCCAAAGGCCGGTTTCGGCTTCCTCGAAGGCGCACAGTTCGCCCAGTTCGGGCACGAAGCCGAGCATCGCATCGCAGCGCTCGCACAGGACGTTCTCGTAGAACACGAGTTGCTCGCAGCGGTTGCAGTGAAAAGTTCGCATGGTTGACCTGATTAGAAGGGCTGACGGGCGCAAACCGCCGCGCAATCTTCATGCCGCATTTGCCAGACGTCACTCCTTTAACGCACGATACGTGCATGATGGGGCATCGGGACTGCGCCGCTTTGGTGCGTGCGGCCGGGAAAGCCTTCTGTGAGGCTGGCTGGCGGGCGGGTCCGAGGCGGCGTCGACAGGTCTTTGCAGGCTTGGGGAGGCTGCAAGGTCGCGCCTATGCAGACGGGGTTTGTTTTTCGGCCGCAAGGCCACACTCGGCAAGTTTTTCTACCAACGGCATGAAGCTTGCTTTTTTGGCGGGCTGCCATCCTTCGCCCAGGAGTCCGGTGTGTCTATACGTGTCGCGTTGAACCATGTCACACATTATCGTTACGACCGCCTTGTCGGGCTTTCGCCGCAGGTCGTGCGGCTGCGGCCCGCGCCCCATTGCCGTACCCCGATCGTGTCGTATTCGATGCGCGTCGAACCGGCCGAGCATTTCATCAACTGGCAGCAGGATGCTTTCGCCAACTACCAGGCGCGGCTGGTGTTTCCCGAGAAGACCCGCGAGTTCAAGATCACGGTCGACCTCGTGGCCGAAATGGCCGTCTATAACCCGTTCGACTTCTTCCTCGAGCCGTCCGCCGAGAAATTCCCGTTCGAGTACGCGCCCGGTCTTGCCGCCGAGCTCGCGCCGTATCGGGTCAAGCGCGAGCCGACCCCGCGCTTCAAGGCGTTCGTGGAGAGTATCGACCGCTCGCCCAAGGTCACCGCGGATTTTCTGGTCGAGCTGAATCAGCGGCTGCAACGCGAGATCCGTTATCTGATCCGGATGGAACCCGGCGTGCAGACGCCCGAGGAGACGCTCACCACGGCGGCTGGCTCGTGTCGCGATTCCGGCTGGCTGCTGGTCGAGACCCTGCGGCAGCTGGGACTGGCCGCACGCTTCGTGTCGGGCTATCTGCTGCAACTGGCGCCGGACACCAAATCGCTCGACGGCCCGAGCGGCACCGAAGTCGACTTCACCGACCTGCACGCCTGGTGCGAGGTCTACCTGCCGGGCGCCGGCTGGATCGGCCTCGATCCGACTTCGGGCCTGCTGGCGGGCGAGGGGCACATTCCCGTGGCCTGCACGCCGGAACCGGGCAGCGCCGCGCCGATCTCGGGCGCGGTGGACGAGTCCGAGGTCGAGTTCGAACATACGATGTCGATCGAGCGCGTGCTGGAGACGCCGCGCGTCACCAAGCCCTATACCGAGGAAGTCTGGTCCGACGTGCTGAAAATGGGCGCGCACGTGGACCGCGAACTGGAAGCGATGGACGTGCGCCTGACGATGGGCGGCGAGCCGACCTTCGTCGCGGTGCGCGACCGCGACGCCGCCGAGTGGAACACCGACGCCCTCGGGCCGACCAAGCGCAGCTACGCGGTCGGCCTGATGGACAAGCTGCGTTCGCGCTACGGCGCGAACGGCTTCCTGCATATCGGCCAGGGCAAGTGGTATCCGGGCGAGCAACTGCCGCGCTGGGCACTGTCGCTCTACTGGCGGGCCGATGGCGAGCCATGCTGGCACGATCCCTCACGGTTTGCCGACGAGCGCGAGCCGGGCAGCCATACCGCGGACGACGCCCGGCGCTTCCTGACGCATCTGACCGGCAAGCTCGCGCTCGACACGCAGTTCATCAAGGCCGGCTACGAGGACACCTGGTATTACCTGTGGCGCGAGCGGCGCCTGCCGGTCAATGTCGATCCGTTCGAATCGCGGCTCGACGACGAGATGGAGCGCGTGCGTTTGCGGCGCGTCTACGATAGCGGCCTCGCTTCGGTAACGGGCTATGTCCTGCCGCTTTCGCGCGAACGTGACTTGCCGCTGCAAGGGCCGCGCTGGGTCACCGGACCGTGGTATTTCCGCGGCGACCGCATGTATCTGATTCCGGGCGATTCGCCGATGGGCTACCGCCTGCCGCTGGACGCGCTGCCGTGGGTGTCGGAGACGGACTATCCGTACCAGCACGCGCACGATCCGTTCGCGCCGCCCGCGCCTTTGCGCACGGCGGCGCAGTTGCGCATGCAGTATGAAGGTGGCGACGTGGCGGGAGAGGGGCGCGCTGCTGGGGATGGCGCTGGGGCGGATGGCGATGCCCATGGCGCAACCGGTGCAGCAGGCAACACAGGCGGCCCGCGCAGCGCGGACGAGGCCGCGGGCACCGCCGCTCTCCGCACAGGCGGTGGTGGCGCAGCGGCAGCCGCAGCAGGCGACGCGGCATCCACCCTACGCGTGCCTGAACGCGGCGAGTCCGCCAGCTGGATCACCCGCACCGCGCTCTGCGTCGAAGCCCGTGACCCCGCCCGCGCGGCCGGTCCGAAGGTCGAGACCGAATCCTTCGGCAGCGGCCGGAAGATGCTGCATGTCTTCATGCCGCCGCTCACCGAACTCGACGATTATCTGGACCTGCTCGCCGCAGTCGAAGCGACTTCGGCCGAGCTGGGCATGAAGGTCGTCATCGAAGGCTATCCGCCGCCGCGCGATGCGCGTCTGAAGATGCTGCAGGTGACGCCGGACCCGGGCGTGATCGAAGTGAACATCCATCCGGCTTCGAGCTGGGAGCAACTGGTCGACCACACCGAGTACCTGTATCAGTCGGCGCACGAGACGTATCTGAGCACCGAGAAGTTCATGACCGACGGCCGTCATACCGGCACCGGCGGCGGCAACCACTTCGTGCTCGGCGGCGCCACGCCTGCCGACAGTCCGTTCCTGCGCCGCCCGGATCTGCTCGCGAGCCTGGTGGCTTACTGGCTCAATCATCCGTCGCTGTCGTATCTGTTCTCGGGGCTGTTCATCGGGCCGACCAGCCAGGCGCCGCGCGTCGACGAGGCACGCAACGATCAGATCTACGAACTGGAAATCGCCTTCCGCGAACTGCAGCGCCAGATCGATCTGCTCGGCGGCCGCGAAGGCGGTCAATTGCCGGCATGGATGATCGACCGGTCGCTACGCAACATCCTGATCGACGTCACCGGCAACACGCACCGCGCCGAGTTCTGCATCGACAAGCTGTATTCGCCCGACGGCCCGACCGGCCGGCTCGGCCTGCTGGAGCTGCGCGGCTTCGAAATGCCGCCGCATGCACGCATGAGTCTCGCGCAGCAGTTGCTGTTACGCGCGCTGGTGGCGCGTTTCTGGAAGACGCCGTACACCACGCGCCTGACGCGCTGGGGCACGGAACTGCATGACCGTTTTCTGCTCGGCACCTTCGTGGAGATGGATTTCGACGATGTGCTCGCGGATCTGGCCGAGGCGGGCTATGCATTCGACCGCGCGTGGTTCGCGCCGCATTTCGAGTTCCGTTTCCCGCTGGTGGGTGAAACGACGACCAGCGGCGTGACGCTGAGCCTGCGCAGCGCGCTCGAACCGTGGCACGTGATGGGCGAGGAGGGGGCGCCCGGCGGGACGGTGCGCTACGTGGATTCGTCGGTCGAGCGGCTGGAAGTGCGCGCGCTGGGTCTCAACGAAAACCGCCATGTGGTGACCGTCAACGGGGTGGCGTTGCCGCTGCAGCCCACGGGCCGCGTCAGCGAGTATGTGGCCGGTGTGCGTTATCGCGCGTGGTCGCAACCTTCGGCCTTGCATCCGACGATTGGCGTCGACGCTCCGCTCGTTTTTGACCTTGTTGACACCTGGACCGGCCGTTCTATCGGCGGATGCCAGTATCATGTGGCTCATCCGGGTGGGCGCAACTACCAGACCTTCCCGGTCAACGCGTACGAGGCCGAGAGCCGGCGGCGCGCGCGCTTCTTTACGATGGGTCATACGCCTGGACCGCTCGTGGCAGAAGCGCCGCAACGGAGTCTGGAATTCCCGTTCACGTTGGACTTACGCTACTGGTGACCTAAAACAATTAACCCGACACGACCTTGGCCTTTCAATCGACTTTTCCCTTTGAGCCAACCGCGGCGCACGCGGATGCGCTATCACTCCTGCGGGTGCTGCCGGTCCGCGAGGGGCACTGGGACGAGTTGCTCGATTCGTCCGGGTCGTTACGCGAACCGTGGCGGCAGTTTTTCGAAGTGCTCGGAGAAGACGGCATCGCCGCGCTCGAGAACAACGCGGCCTCGATCGCGCAGCAGATCCGCGATAACGACATCAGCTATAACGTCTACGCGGACAAGGGCGAGCCGCGAGCGTGGGCGCTCGACCTGCTGCCGTTGCTGATCGACGAGGCCGAGTGGGCCGAGATCGAGCGCGGCGTGATGCAGCGTGCCCAGCTTCTGAACGCGATGCTGGCCGATGTCTACGGCCCGCAGACCTTGCTGCAGCGAGGCCAGTTGCCGCCTGCACTGGTGTTCGGTCATCCGGGTTATCTGCGTTCCGTGCGCGGCTTCACGCCGCCGGGCGGACAGTATCTGCAGGTCGTCGCGGTCGATCTCGCGCGTGCGCCGAACGGCAACTGGACGGTGATGTCGCATCGCACCGGAGCGCCCTCGGGTCTCGGCTACGCGCTGGAAAACCGGCTGATCGTGTCGAGCCAGTTCGCCGAGCCGTTCCGTTCGCTGCACGTGAGCCGTCTCGCGCCGACCTATTCGCAACTGATCGCCACCATGGTGCAGTCGGCGCGTGCCGTGATGCACGGCGACGCCGCGGACAGCTCGCCGCATATCGCGTTGCTCACGCCAGGGCCGTTCGCCGAAACCTATTTCGAGCACGTATTTCTGGCGCGCTATCTGGGCGTGACGCTCGTCGAGGGCAAAGACCTCACGGTGCGTGATGACATGCTCTATCTGAAGACGCTGGCGGGCCTCGAACGCGTCCACGTGCTGGTGCGGCGTCTCGACGACGCGTTTTGCGATCCGGTCGAACTGCGCGCGGATTCGACCATCGGTGTGCCGGGTCTGTTGCAGGTGATGCGGGCGGGCAACGTGATCGTCTCGAACGTGCCGGGTTCGGGCTTCGTGGAGTCGCCCGCGCTGCATGGTTTCCTGCCGGGCATTGCCGAGGCGCTGCTGGGCGAAGACCTGCTGCTGCCGGGCGTACCCACCTGGTGGTGCGGCGAGGAAGCCGCGCGCGAACATGCCTTTGCGCATCTGGAAGAAGCCTTCATCGTGCCGACCTGGCCGTTGGCGCAACGCGACAGTCCGCCGGGTCTCGAGCAGGGCGTGCAGCCGCTCGACGCCTGGCGCGAGCGGATCGAAACGCTGCCCGATAGCTTCACGATTCAATTGCCGCTGCCGTATTCCTGCGCGCCGCGTTACGACGACGGCACGCTGGGGCGCCGTCCTTCGGTGCTGCGCGTGTACGCCATCGCCGATTTCAACGGCGGCTGGCATGTGATGCCGGGCGGTTTCACGCGACTCGCGGGAGAACGGCAGGCCACGGTGTCGATGCAGTTCGGCGGCAGCAGCGTCGATACGTGGGTGTTGTCGAGCCAGCCGATCTCGACCTTCTCGCTGTTGCCCTCGCCGATGCAGCCCGCCGATCTCGCGCGCAAACATCGTACGGTGTCGAGCCGCGCGGCGGAGAATCTCTTCTGGGCGGGCCGCTACAGCGAGCGCGCCGAGAACAACGTGCGCTTGCTGCGTCTGATTCTCGGCTCGCTGGAGAGCAACGACGCGAACGCCATGTTCGCGACGCTGGTCGAACTGGCGCTGTACTGCGGGCTCGTGCAATTCGGCGACATGCGCAGCGACGATTCGCTGCAGGCGTTCGAGCGCACGCTGGTGGCGAATCTGCACGAAACCACCGGACCGGCCAGCGTCGGTCAAGTGCTGAACTCGCAGGTTCGCGCGAGCGGCGAAATCCGCGGCCGTCTCTCCAATGACCATTGGCGCACGATTCTGGCTGCCCGAAACGACTTTCGCGATGCCTTGCAGAAGCTGTTGCCGGCCGCGACTGCGGCGGCATCGGCGAGCAGCAATGGCGCGTCGGCAGCCGCGAGCGGCCGGCATGACCGCTACGACCGCGTCACCCTGATGGACGCGCTCGAACATCTGGCCACGCAGCTCTCGGCGATCAGCGGCGCGCAAGGCGACCGCATGACCCGCGACGAAGCGTGGCGCCTGCTGTTCGCCGGCCGGCATATCGAACGGATTGCCTCGATGACGTCGATCCTGCGCGTCGTGGCCAGCAAGGGGCAACTGGCGACGCCGGCCGGCTTCGACCTGCTGCTGCAGCTTTTCGACAGCACCTTGACCTACCGTTCGCTTTATCCGGGGCGTCTCGAAGTGCCGGCGCTGATCGACCTGCTGGTGGTCGAGCCGACCAATCCGCGTGGCCTGTACGGCGTCTACGAGCGCCTGTGCGGCAAGCTCGACGAGATTACGCTGGCGGCGGGCGGCACCCGGCATCGTGCGTTTGCCGAACTGATGCCGGCGCCCGACACGCTGCCGTCGCTCGAGCAGCTGTGCGAAACCGGCGAGGATGGCGCCTACACCGTGCTGATCCAGTTATGCGACGACCTCGGCGCCTTCGCCGCCGCAGCGGCCAACGAGATCAGCGCGCGCTACTTCAGTCACGCCAACACGCTCGCCTCGCAGGTGTCGTCATGAAAACGGCCCAGACCATCCTGTCGGTCTCGCACCGCACCACTTACCGTTATTCGACGTTCGTCGAGACGGCGCAGCATCTGGCGACCATCCGGCCGCTGATGTGCGACTGGCAACGCGTCATCTCACATGAAGAGAAGATCGAGCCGGAGCCGTCGTATCTGCACAGCCGTGTCGATGCGTTCGGCAACGACGTGCTGTACTTCACCATCGATTCTCCGCACGAGCGTCTGCAGATGGTCAGCGAGACCACCGTGCAACTGACGCCGCGCTGGACGAAGCTCGATCCTGAGACCACGCCTGCGTGGGAGGATGTGGCCGAGGCGTTGCGCTTTCGCGTGGATGGGGCGTTCCGGCCGGAAGTGGAATTCTGTTTCGCTTCGCCGAACATTGCACTGCGGCCCGCGTTGCGCGCCTACGCGCTGCCGAGCTTCACACCGGGCACGCCGGTCGCGGCGGGTGCGATCGACCTGATGCATCGCATCTACCGCGACTTCGACTACAAACCCTCGGCGACGATGTTCGATACGCCGGCCGAGCGTGCGTTCGAACTGAAGAGCGGAGTGTGCCAGGATTTTGCGCAGGTGATGATCGGCTGCCTGCGCTCGCTTGGTCTGCCGGCGCGCTATGTGAGCGGCTATCTGCGCAACGATCCGCCGCCGGGACAGCCGCGGCTGATCGGGGCGGATGCGTCGCATGCGTGGGTGTCGGTGCACTGTCCGGGGAGTGGCTGGATCGACCTCGATCCAACCAATGACGTACTCGCCGATATGGATCACGTGACGCTTGCAATCGGGCGTGATTACAGCGATGTGTCGTTGTTGCGCGGGATGATTCTGGGCGGCGGCGCGCATCGCGTGGAAGTAGGAGTGAGTGTGCTGCCGCTGGCATCCGAGTGAATTGAATCCGCGTGATGTGCGCAAGCGCGGATCGATCCTCGCCCTGGTCCTTTTTTGGAGCGTCGCCATGAAACTGCACCGCCTGTTCTCTCTCGCCTGTCTGACGCTGGCCATGACGTTCGCCGGCTTTTCCGGCAGTGCTTTGGCGCAAGGCGCCAACGTGCTGCAGGTCGCCACCGACGCCACCTTCCCGCCCATGGAGTTCACCGAAAACGGCGCCCGCTCGGGCTTTGACGTCGATCTGATGAATGCGCTGGCGAAGGCGATGGGCAAGACCGTGCAGTGGACCGATATCGACTTCAAGGGGCTGATTCCCGGCCTGATCGCCCATCGCTTCGACGTCGCGATCTCGGCGATCTACATCACCGACGAGCGCGCCAAGGTGGTCGATTTCACCGAGCCGTACTACGCAGGCGGCCTGGTCGCGCTGGTGAAAGCCGATTCGCCGATCAAGACGCTGACTGACCTGAACGGCAAGAAGGTGTCGGTGCAGGTGGGGACGAAATCGGTTAACTTCCTGCGCGATAACTATCCGCAGGTGCAGCGCGTCGAAGTCGAGAAGAACCAGGAAATGTTCGATCTGGTCGGCATTGGCCGGGCCGATGCCGCCGTCACCGGCAAGCCCGCGGCGTATCAGCTCGCCAAAACGCGCAGTGGCTTTCGTGTGATTACCCAGCAGCTCACCACCGAGCAATACGGCATTGCCGTGCGCAAGGACGAGCCGGAACTGAAGGCCGCGTTGAATACGGCGCTCGCCAAAATCAAGGCCGACGGCACCTACGCGGCAATCGTCCACAAGTGGTTCGGCGCCGACGCGCAATAGCCGGCCGGGCCTGAGATGGAACTCGACTTCACGCCGGTCATTGCCGGCTGGACCGACATCCTGCACGGCGCGCTCGTCACGGTGGAAGTCACCGCCGCGGCGCTCGCGCTGAGCTGTGTGCTGGGACTTCTGATCGGCATTGGCCGGCTCGCGCCGAAACGGCGCGTGCTGTACGGCTTTTGCACGGCTTACCTGACTTTCTTTCGCGGCACGCCGCTGCTCGTGCAGCTGTTTCTGCTGTTCTTCGGCTTGCCGCAATTCGGCATTCTGTTACCGGCCTTCGTCTGCGGGGTGCTGGGGCTGGGACTATATTCGGCGGCGTATGTGTCGGAGATCGTGCGTGGGGCGATCCAGTCGGTCGACCGCGGGCAGATGGAAGCGGCGCGTTCCATTGGCATGTCGTCGGGGCAGGCCATGCGCGCCATCATCCTGCCGCAGGCCGTGGTGCGCATGATTCCGCCGCTCGGCAACGAGTTCATCGCGCTGATCAAGAACTCGGCGCTGGTGTCCCTGCTGACGATCGACGATCTGATGCACGAAGGTCAGAAAATCATCAGCGTGTCGTACCGTTCGCTGGAGGTGTATCTGGCCATTGCGCTGGTGTATCTCGTGCTGACGCAGGCGACCAATTACGCGCTGCACCGGGTCGAGCGTCGTTTGCGGGCAGGAGGCATGGTGCAATGAACCACGCAACGCAACCCATCGTCCAGATTCGCGGACTGACCAAATTGTTTGGTTCGCACGTCGTGTTGAACGGGGTCGATTTAGACATTCAACCGCAACAGGTCGTGGTCGTGATCGGGCCGAGCGGTTCAGGCAAGAGCACTTTCCTGCGCTGCTGCAATGGGCTGGAGCAGGCCGAAGGCGGCACCGTGGATATCTGCGGTCATCGTCTCGTCGATCACGGCGTCATGTTGAAGGAACGCTCGCTCAACGCGTTGCGCACCGAAGTCGGCATGGTGTTCCAGTCGTTCAATCTGTTTCCGCATCTATCGGTCCTGCACAACATCACGGTCGGTCCGCGCATGCTGCGTGGAGCGAGCAAGGCCGACGCCGAAGCCTCCGCCATGGTGCTGCTCGAAAAAGTAGGCCTCGTGCACAAGGCCCATGTCATGCCCGCCAGTCTCTCGGGCGGTCAGAAGCAACGCGTGGCGATTGCCCGCGCGCTCGCCATGCAGCCGCGCGTGATGCTGTTCGATGAACCGACCTCGGCACTCGACCCGGAACTTGTCGGCGAAGTCTTGCAGGTCATGAAGTTGCTGGCGAGCGAAGGGATGACGATGGTGGTCGTCACGCATGAAATGGGCTTTGCGCGGGAAGTCGCGGATGTGGTGGTGGTGATGGACGGCGGCGTGATCGTCGAAGCGGGACCGCCAGCGGAGATTTTTTCCGCGCCGACGCAGCCGCGTACGCGTGCCTTTCTGCAGGCGGTGTTGTCGCGCACGTGAGGTCCCGTATGCCGCAAGGTTCGTGGATGGCGGCGGCGACGGCGAGCCGTCCTCGCACTTCTGCCTCACGAGCAGGTTGACTCTGTGCGTACGCACACATATACTCGATCTCATGAACGGTCCTATTACCTACGACGAATGCAATTGCTTCGCGCTGCGGCAAGCTGCCCGCTACGTGACGCAGATTTACGAGCGCCACCTCGGCGAGGTGGGGCTCACGGCTGCGCAGTTCACGATCATGGCGAAACTGGCGCGGCGCGAGTCGGCAACCATGGTCGAGATGGCGGATGCGATGGTGATGGAACGTACGACGCTGGTGCGCGCGCTCAAACCGTTGCAGCGCGACGGTTTGGTGGTCAGCGAAGCGTCGGAGCACGATGGCCGGACCTTTCTTTTCAGCTTGTCGGAGAGCGGCAAGGCGACCTTTGCCCAGGCGGCTATCGCATGGCGTAACGCACAGGCCGAGTTCGAAGACAAATTCGGCCACGCAAGAGCCAAAGCGTTGCGCGCGGAACTGTTCGGCATGACGGCGGACTGAGCGCAGCGTCGAATCACGTGCCGGTCGCTGTCCGTTTGGAGGCCATGTTTTGCTCATTCAAGTGCGTATGCACTCAGCATCGGGACGTAACTCGACAACATGGAAGCGCTCCCCGACGACGACTGTTTCGCGATCCGCCAGGCGGCGCGCTACGTGTCGCAACTGTATGACCGGCATATGGCGCAGGTCGGCCTGACGATCACGCAGTTCTCGATCCTGAGCCGGATCAAACGGGCGGCGCCCATGACGATGAAACAACTGGCCGACGAGATGGTGATGGAGCGGACCACGCTGGTGCGCGCGCTTCAGCCGCTACATCGGGACGGCTTGTTACTGCGCGGCAACCCGGAAGCGAACAGCAGGGGACTGGCGTTGCGGCTGACCGAATCTGGCGAGGCGAAACTGGTGGAGGCCCGGCTACGCTGGCGCGCGGCGCAGGAAGAGTTCGAGCGGCGCTTCGGTGCCCAACGCGCGGCCTCGTTGCGGCTCGAACTGTTTGCGATGACGAAGGCTTGACGTTTTTATCGGTTTCTATCGGCAAGTAAGAGTTGGCGTGGTTTTCACGCTTATTTTGACCATCATTTTGTGCATACGCACATCCAATCATGTCCACGACTCCTCCTACTCTTGCACCGGCTGGCGCCGCCGGTGTCGCAAAACCGGCTCGCAGCATTCCGTGGATGCTGCTCGCGGTGATTGCCGTGGTGGTGGTGCTGGCGTCCGCGCTGTCGTACTGGTTAATCGTTGGGCGGTTTGTCGAAAGCACTGACGACGCCTATGTCGGCGGTGACGTGACGGTGATGGCGCCGAAGGTCAACGGCTTCGTGACCGACGTGCTGGTGCGCGACAACCAGCATGTGCACGTCAATCAGGTGCTGATCCGGCTCGACGCACGCGATTACGATGCGCGTCTTGCGCAGGCCAGCGCGGACGTGCAGAGCGCGCAGGCGGCGGTCACCGAGTTGCAGGCGAAGCAGTCGCTGCAGCTGGCGACCATCAACGAACAGGCTGCCGAGGTGAAGGCTTCGGGCGCTGAACTGGTTCGCAGCGCTCAGGACGAGGCGCGCTACCGTGAGCTCGTCAAGGACGAGGCGGTGTCGAACCAGGTCGTCGAGCGCGCCGATGCTGATCTGGCCAAGGCGCATGCGGCCGTCGATCGCAGCGGCGCCGCACTGCTCGCCGCCCAGCGCGAAACCAACGTGCTCGACGCACAGATCGGCGCGGCGCAAGCGCGTGTCGCGACGGCGCAGGCGGCGCAGCGTGTCGCCGAGCTGAACGTCGAATACACGACGATCCGCTCGCCGGTGGACGGCTACGTCGGCAATCGCACGGCTCAGGTGGGACTGCTTGCCAATACGGGTGTTTCGCTGCTGACCGTGGTGCCGTCGTCGGGTCTGTGGGTCGACGCCAACTTCAAGGAAGACCAGTTGAAGAAGATGCAGGTGGGTGACCCGGTCGACGTCGAACTCGACGCCTCCAGCAAATCGCTGCGCGGCGTCGTGGATAGCCTTGCTCCGGCAACCGGCGCGACGTTCAGCGTGCTGCCTGCGGAGAATGCGACGGGCAACTTCACGAAGATCGTGCAGCGCGTGCCGGTGCGGATTCGCCTTGACGTGCCGGAGGATATGCAGGGTGTGCTGCGCCCCGGGTTGTCGGCCACCGTCAAGGTTCATCTCGACGGCAACGGTGCCGGCGGCAGCAGTGGCACGAACGGCACGCCATGACCCACCCGCCCCTCAATCCCGCCGACCAGCCGACCCGCACCAAAGTCTTCGCATTCGCGCTGATGTGCCTGGGGTTTTTCATGGCGACGCTGGATATCCAGATCGTCGCGTCTTCCCTGCGGGATATTGGCGGCGGCCTGTCCGCCAGCCAGGATGAGCTGTCGTGGGTGCAGACCTCGTACCTGATCGCCGAAATTCTGGTGATCCCGATGTCGGGCTGGCTCACACGGGTGTTCTCGACGCGTTGGCTGTTCGCCTTCTCGGCGTTGGGTTTCACGATCACGAGCATGCTGTGCGGTCTCGCCTGGGACATCAATTCGATGATCCTGTTTCGCGGCCTGCAAGGCGCGCTGGGCGCCGCGATGATTCCCACCGTGTTCACGACCGCGTTCGTGCTGTTTCCCGGCAAACAGCGCCTGATTGCTTCGACGACCATCGGCGCGCTCGCCTCTCTCGCGCCGACCATTGGCCCGGTGATCGGCGGCTGGATCACGTCGCAATGGTCCTGGCACTGGCTGTTCTATCTGAATCTCGTGCCGGGCGTGTTCGTCACGCTGATGGTGCCCAAGTTCGTGCATATCGACGAGGTCGATCTGTCGCTGCTGAAGAAGGGCGATTATCTGGGCATCCTGCTGATGTCGGGCTTCCTCGGTTGCCTCGAATATGTTCTTGAAGAAGGGCCGCGCAAGAACTGGTTCGGCGACGATGTGATTGTGCTGTGCACGTGGATCTCGGCGATTTGCGGCTTTCTGTTCATCGTGCACGCGTTCACGGCCAGGGAGCCGATTGTCGATCTCCGCGCGCTGGCGGTGCGTAACTTCGGTATCGGCAGCCTGCTGTCGTTCATCACAGGGGTCGGTCTGTTCTGCTCGGTGTTTCTGACGCCGGTGTTCCTCGCGCGCGTGCGCGGCTTCGATTCGCTGCAAATCGGTCTCGCGCTGCTGTCGGTGGGATGTTTTCAATTGGTGGCGCTGGCGGCCTATTCGACGCTGGCGCGCTTTATCGACATGCGCTGGCTGATGGTATTCGGGCTCGTCTGTTTCGGTTTGGGCTGCTATCTATATGTGCCGTTGACCAGTCAATGGGGCTGGCGGGAGTTGCTGCTGCCGCAGGCCTTGCGCGGCATCGGCCAGCAGTTTTGCGTGCCGCCGATCGTAACCATGGCGCTCGGCTCGCTGCCGCCATCGCGGCTGCGCTCGGCAAGCGGCCTGTTCAATCTGATGCGCAACCTGGGGGGCGCCATCGGCATTGCCGTGAGCAGCACCATGCTCAACGACCGCCTGAATCTGCACTATGAACGGCTCGACGAACATCTCACGGCCGGGCGTCCGGTGGTCGAAGGTCTGCTGCAGCAGCAGGCCGGCCGGCTTGCCGCGATAGGCGGCAATACGCTCGACGCGACGCATGCGGGCCTCGACATGCTGCATTCGCTGCTGATGCGCGAAGCCCTGGTGCTGACCTTTTCCGACGCCTTCCTCGCAGTGGCGCTCTGCTTTGTGGTGGGTTTGCTGAGCGTGGCGTTTTCGCGTCCGTTCGGTCTGAGTTCACCGCCTCCCGACGCGCATTGAAAAATTGATCAGGAAAGCGATATGAATTCGATCGCAACAAAAAGTGGCCTCAGTGCGTTGCTGCTGCTGGGGTTGGCGGCGTGTGCGGTGCAACCGGAGACGCATGCGGATTTGCCGCAGGTGGCGCACTCTGTGGCGCCCGCCGCGTGGAGCGTCGACGCTCCGCAAGACACGGTGGATGCGAACGCGTGGTGGGCGCACTTCGGCGACCCCGTGATGCATCAGCTGGTCGAGTCCGTTCTGAACGGCAATCTGGATGTGCAGGCTGCGGTTGAACGCGTCAAGCAGGCACAGGCGATTACCCTCCAGCAGCGCTCGGCGTTGCTGCCCGAGCTCGATGCCACGGCGACGGCGGCCGACCAGCGCGAAAACACGCCGCCGCCGTTGGGCTATGTGCGTCAGGCGGGCTTCGGCGTGGCGGCGAGCTGGACGCCGGACGTGTTTGGCGGAGAACGGTTAGCCGTGCTGGCGGCGCAAGCCCAGGTAGCAGGCCGTGAAGCCGCGCTCGACGAATTGCGACTCGCGCTTGCGGCCAATACGGCAGGGGCTTACATCGATCTGCGCTGGGCCCAGACGGAATTGCAGATTCTGAACGACAACGAGCAGATCCGCAGCCGCGCACTCAAGCTGACACAAGAGCGGCTGCACTATGGCCTGTCCACGCAGCTCGACGTTGCGCGTGCGCAGAACCAGTTGCAGGATCTGCAGGCGCAGATTCCGCGCGTGCAGTCCACCGTGCAGCATCAGTTGAGCCTGATCGCCGTGTATTCGGGGCGGACGCCGGAGAGCGTTGACAGGTTGCTGCTCACGCAGGTGCGTGATATTCCGGTGCCGGCCCAAAGCGTGCCGCACATTCTGCCGTCCGAAGCATTGCTGCGCCGCCCCGACGTGCGCACCGCCTATGCCAGCGTCGAACAGCGCGCAGCGGAAGTCGGGGCCGCGAAGGCGCAGCGTTACCCGCAGTTCAAGCTGAATCTCGTGGATGGCTTGCTGGCGTCTTCGTATCTCGGCTTGCCCACCTTGACCGACAACCTCTTCAGCGCCGCCCTGAACGCGACGAGTCCGATCTTCAATGCCGGCCGGATCACGGCCAGCATCGACGAAAATGAAAGCAGGATGCGCGAATCGCAGCTCGGGCTGCAGCAAACGATGTTGCAGGCGCTCAAGGAAGTCGAGGACACCCGCAGCGATCTGGTCAGCGACGCCGCACAGGTGGATCGCCTCGGCGGCGCGCTGGATGCGTCGAATCAGGCCCTGCACCTGTCCACCGAGTTGTACAAGGATGGCGCGTCGAGCTTCCTCGACGTGCTCGCTGCGCAGGAGGCGTATCTGCTCGATTCCGAGGCGCTGAATCAGGCGAAGCGCGCTCACGCGCTCGCAACGGTGGCGTTGTACCGTTCGCTGGGTGGGGGATGGGACGCGGCGCCTGCATTGGCCGCCAATTGAACGGATCCGGGGCGCAGGGCCGGACCGCACGCATCCCGGTGATGACCGGCAAGCTCGTTCCCGGGCACTGAAGACACGGGCAGAGCGGGACTTCATTGAAAGTGAGAGACGATGATGAACAAGCGAGACGTAGTGATCTGCAACCCTGTGAGAACGCCGATCGGCGCCTACAACGGCACGCTGAAAGACGTGCCCGCCACGGCGCTCGGCGCGGTGGCCGTGCGCGAGACGCTCCGGCGCAGCGGGCTCTCCGCAGCGGCGCCAGGGTCAGTCGTGATGGGCAACGTGATTCAGGCCGGCAACAGGATGAACCCGGCGCGGCAGGCCGCGATCGGCGGCGGCGTGCCCGTCACGGTGCCGGCGCTGACCGTGAACCGTGTCTGCGGCTCGGGCGCGCAAGCCATCGCGTCGGCGGCTCAGGAAATCTGGCTGGGTCTCGGCGACGCGGCGATTGCGGGCGGCATGGAAAACATGGACCGTGCGCCGTATCTGCTCGACGGCGGCCGCTGGGGCTATCGCATGGGCAATGCTCAGGTGCATGACAGCATGCTGCGCGATGGCCTCGTCGATGCGTTTTCCGGCGAACATTCGGGTTGGCACACCGAAGATCTCGTCACGCAGATGGACATCACGCGCGAGGCTCAGGACCGTTGGGCCGCGCGTTCGCAGCAGCGCTTCGTCGCGGCGCAGGCGAGCGGCCGCTTCGACGCCGAGCTGGTTAGCGTCGAAATCGAAGGACGCAAGGGGCCGCAGCAGTTCGCGCGCGACGAGCAGCCGCGCGCCGATACCACCGTCGAAACGCTGGCCCGTTTGCGGCCGGCGTTTCGCCCCGACGGCACGATTACCGCCGGCAACGCGCCGGGCCTGAACAGCGGTGCGGCCGCCATGGTGGTCGCCGAACGCGGGTTCGCCGAAGCGCAGGGTATCGAGCCGTTCGCGCGGCTCGTCGCGTATGGGGTCGCGGCGGTCGAGCCGGGCATGTTCGGGCTGGGACCGGTGCCCGCGGTGCAGCAGGCTCTGGCTCGCGCCGGCTGGCAGTTGAAGGATGTCGAGCGCGTCGAGATCAACGAGGCCTTTGCCGCCGTGCCGATCGCCGTGTTGCGCAAGCTCGGGCTGGCAGAAGAGCTCGTGAACGTCGACGGCGGCGCCATCGCCCACGGCCATCCGATTGGCGCGACCGGCGCGGTGCTGACCACACGCCTGATTCACTCGATGCGCCGCGACGGACTGAACCGGGGCATCGTCACGCTGTGCATCGGCGGCGGGCAGGGCATCGCGCTGGCGCTCGAGATCCTCTGATCCCCCTTCGGCGCCCGCGCATGGGCGCCGCCGGCCGCGTCGATGCAAGCGGGGATTTTTTGCTACATTGACGCACGTGCCGAGGGTACGTCCTGCGTCCTGCTGATCGAACGCGGTGCGACGCCCTTGAGCGGAACGACAAATCCTCGTGAGAGACAAAGCGATGCGAATTCTGGTTGTAGGTGCGGGTGCGGTGGGCGGTTACTTCGGCGGGCGTCTGGCTCAGGCCGGCCGTGACGTGACGTTTCTGGTGCGGGCGGGCCGGGCCGAAGAGTTGCGCCGCGACGGTCTTGTCATCAGAAGTCCACGGGGCGATCTCACGCTGCGCGACGTGAAAACCGTGCAGGCGGGCGACACCGTCGAGCCGTTCGATCTGATCGTGCTCAGTTGCAAGGCCTACAACCTCGACGAGGCGATTGCTTCGTTCGAGCCGTTGGTCGGGCCGTCCACGGCGATCCTGCCGTTGCTCAACGGCATGCGCCATATCGACGTTCTCAAAGAGAAGTTCGGCGCGGCTCGCGTGCTGGGCGGCCAATGCGTGATCGCTGCCACGCTCAATCGCGAGCGCGAGATCGTGCATCTGAACGACATGCATTCGATCTCGTTCGGTGAACTCGAAGGCGGGTTGTCGGCCCGCGTGCGCGCGATTGGCGAACAAATGACCGGGGCCGGTTTCGATGTCTCGCCGAGCGAGCATATCCTGCTGAGCATGTGGGAAAAGTGGGTGTTTCTGGCCACGCTGGCCGCCAGCACGTGCCTGTTCCGTGGCGCGATCGCCGATATTCTGAGTGCACCGGATGGCCGCCGCGCAATTGAAGGACTGCTTGGCGAATGCCGGGCGGTCGCGCAGCACAACGGCTTTACCATGGGACCGCACTTCGAGGCGCGCGCCGATCAGACGCTGTTCACGCCGTCGCCGCTCACGGCTTCGATGCTGCGCGACGTCGAGAATCATTCCCGCATCGAAGCCGACCATATTCTCGGCGATCTGATCCAGCGCGGCGATCCGGCACCGCGGAGCGATGTGCGCCTGTCGCTGCTGCGGATCGCCTACAGCCACCTGAAAGCCTACGAGGCGCGCGAGGCGCGTACCGCCTGAACGCCGGCCGCGTCGCGTGCTTCAGAACGGCGCACGCCGCGCGGTAGAATCGCTCAAGCCGCACTGGGGCGGCGGGCAGGGCGGCGTGACACAGGAGGGTGAAATGCCGAGTCCAACAGGGTCGGTCGTGGCGTTGAGTTCCGCGTCGGCGACGGCGTTTTCGTTCGGCATTGTGTATCTCGGCTACTGGGGCGTGCACGAACCGGTGCCTTGGAGATTCATGGACATCCTGGTGGTGCTGTTCGCGCTCGGCGGCTTCGCCTGCCTGGGGCTCGTGCCGTTTATGGCAACCCGCCCGGTCGAATCGGAAAGCAACGACGCCGGGATTCGGGTCGCCCGGCGTCTGTTCCTCGGCGGCGTGAGCGCAATCTGGCTTGCAGTCACGCTCTCCGTGGTGCGGTGAATAGCCGCTGAGTTGAAGCGAACCGTGGCGAACCGCAGCGCGGCCGCTTACTGCTCGATCTGCCGGTTCCAGCGCGTATCCCACTGCGCGCGATGCGCATTGATCGCGTCCCAATCCACCACCGTCACCTTGTGCAGCAGATCGTCGATCTTGCCGATGCTTTGCTGCATCGCCGCAGGCATCTTCGCGAGGCGGTTGGTGGGGATCTGCTTGCCGGCATCGGCCGCTTTGGTTTGCGCCGGCGCGGACAGCAGGAATTGCGCGAGCTTCTGGGCGAGCGCCGGGTCCGGGTTATTGTTCACCACGCACAGATCCACTAGCAGCAGTACGGGCCCTTCCTTCGGATTCACATACGCCACGGGAATGCCCTTGTCCTGCAGATCGCTAACACCGGTCGGCGTCAACGGGAAGAGACCGGCTTCGCCCGTCTGCACCATTTCCGAAATCTTGGCGGAGTTCGGGACGTACTCGGCGACATTCGGCCCCACCGTGCTGGACCATTTCGTGAAGGCCGGTTCGACGTTCTGCTCGCTACCGCCCATCAGACGATTGATCGCCAGAAAGCCATGCAGCCCGAACGTGCTGCTGGATTCGGACTGAAACACGACCTTGCCCTTGTACTTCGGATCGGCGAAGTCCATCCATGAGGTGGGCGGCGCCCAGCCCTTTTCGGCAAACAGCTTCTTGTTGTACGCCATGCCGGTCATGCCGAGTTGCACGCCTGCGCCCATATCGTCTTTCATGCGCGCGAACGGATACAACTCCTTGAGCACGGGCGCGTCATCGAGCTTCTGGCACACACCCATGCTGACCGCGCGGGCCATCACACCGTCATCGAGAAACACGACATGAATCTGCGGACTGGCTTTGTTGGCGAGCAATTTGGCGAGAATGTCGGACGACGTGCCCGGCACCACGACCACCTTCACGTTATTGGCTTTTTCGAAGTCGGGCAGCACCTGACTCGTGTAAGCCTTCTCCATCGGGCCGCCGTTCATGCCGATGTAGATCGTTTTGGTCTGCGACCACGCCGGCGCCGCGGCGCCGAACGCACACATGGCGGCGAGCGCGGCCATCGTTCTGAACAGTTTCATGTTGGATCTCCTGGGTTTGACTAGAGCGCGTGCAAGCTAGGGGTAGGGACGGAGGTAAAGCGGTCGATCGAAAAGGCATCCAGTGGGGTCGAGGTCGAGCCGTGGACGATCAGGTCGGCCAGCACTTCACCAACCCCGGGCGCCAGCAGAAAGCCGCCGCCTGAAAAGCCGAAGGCATGCAGCAGGCGCGGCACGGTGCGGCTCGCGCCGATGATCGGATTGCTGTCCGGCGTCTCGCCTTCGACGCCGCTCCACGTGCGGATCAAGAGGGCGTCGCGCAGCGCGGGCAATAGCGCGCAAGCGTCGCGCATCACGGTGCGGGTCGTCTCAGTGGAGGGCTGGCCGTATTCGCCGTCGCCATGTCCGCGGCCGCCGCCCACCACGCAATTGCCGCGCGCCACTTGCCGCGCGTAGATGCCGCCGCCGTAGACGCCCAGGTTGTGTGTGATAAAGAGCGGCAGCGGCTCGGTGACCCACATGTTCGGATAGATCGGCTTCATGGGCACGGTCTCGCCAAATGATTCCGCAACCTTGTTGGCCCATGCACCGGCCGAGTTGATCAACCAGTCGGAGGTGAAGTGCTGCTCGCCCGCGCCGAGTTGAAAACGCGTGCCGTCATGACGGATTTCGGTGAGCTCGGTCTGCTCGCGCACCTCGGCACCCGCGGCTTGTGCGGCGCGCGCAAAGGCCGGCGACACGACGCGCGGGTTCGCGTGACCGTCGCTGGCGCAGAGCGAACCGCCGATCGCCGCTTTGCCTAGCCACGCATAACGGCGCCGAAAACTGGCGCCGCTGAGCAGTTGCGGATCGAGCCCATGTTGTCGCGCCATCTGCGCCCACGTTTCGAGCGCGGCCAGATCAGCTTCGCTACGCGCGAGCCGCAAATGACCGGAGATCACAAATTCGCCATCGATGCCGATCAGATCGGGCAAGCGATCCCAGACGCGGCGTGCGCGCATCGCCAACGGCATCTGTTCGACCGGGCGTCCCTGGCAGCGCACGCCGCCGTAATTCACGCCGCTCGCCTGCGCGCCGCAGAAGCGCCGCTCGAACAGGCCCACGCGCAGACCGCTTTTTGCCAATGCGAGTGCGGCCGAGGCGCCGACCAGGCCACCGCCCGCAATCGCGACGTCGTAGTGCAGAGCCTTATTCATCGCGGGCGTCCTCGGGAATGTCGACGACGCCCTCGGCATAGAGCGCGGGCGACATCGGAATCGGCTTCACCGGCGGCTGGCTGCGCAGCCTGCCTACCAGTTCGAGCGGCTTGCCGGTTTCCACGCTTAGCAGCGCGAGCGCCGCCTCGCCGCACATGCGGCCCTGGCAGCGGCCCATACCGACGCGGGTCAGCGCTTTCAGACGGTTGATCTCGCTGGCTGTGCCGCTGCGGATGCAGTGGCGCAGCGTACCGGCGTCGACTTCTTCGCAGCGGCACACGGTCATCGCGTCGGGCCATTGCGCGGCAGCACGGATAGGGGGGGCGAACGCGGCTTCCAGACCCCCACGGAAGATGGCGATGCGTTGCAGGCGGCGATCAAGCGTCGCCGCGTCGGGCAGACCCTGACCGCGTGGATGCGCGATACCCAGATCGTCGAGCAGGGCGAGGGCCGTGCGGTGTCCGGCCAGTTCCGCGGCATCGGCGCCGGCGATGCCCGCGCCGTCGCCGGCAAGGTAGATGCCGGGTACCGAACTGCGCCCGCCTGCGTCCAGTTCGGGAAGCCAGCAGCGGTTTTGCGCGTCGAAGCGGAAGCGGCAGCCGGCCAGATCCGCGAGCTGGGTTTCCGGACGCAGCCCGAAGCCGAGGCCGACGGCGTCGCAGGCGAGGGTTTCGTTCTCCGCGCCGTTGCCGGCACCGCGCCAGACGATGGCACTGACGTGCCGTTCCCCTTCGATGCCGACGAGCGTCACACTGCGCTCGATCCGTACGCCGCGCGCCGTCAGCCAGCTCACGTAGTAGAGCCCCTTCGCAAAGGTGGCCGGCTGGCGCGCGAGTTTCGGCGCAGCGGCGATCTGCTGAGCCAGCGGACTGGTATCGAGCACGGCGACGACGTGCGCGCCGGCTTTGACGTACTGATAGGCGACGAGGTACAGCAGCGGCCCGGTGCCCGCAAGCACGACGCGCTGACCGATCGCGCAGCCCTGCGCCTTCAGCGCGACCTGCGCGCCGCCCAATGTATAGACGCCCGGCAGCGTCCAGCCGGGCACCGGCAGAACGCGGTCGGTCGCGCCGCTGGCGATGATGAGGTGCGAGAACGGCACCGCGGCTTCGCGTCCGGCGTGCAGCGTGTCGAGGCGGCCTCGCGCACAGGCCCAGGCCAGCGTGTCGGGCCGGTAGTCGAGTTGCGGCAGCAGGGCGGCCATCGTCGAATGCAGCGCGTCGGCCTTGCGGGCTTCGAAGCCGTAGAGGGCTTGCTTCGAGCGCTCGAAATGGCCATTGGCGGGCGGCTGGCGATAAATCTGACCACCCCAGCGAGCGTTTTCGTCGAGCACGACCGGCTTGATACCCGCCGCGACCAGCGTTTCGGCGGCACGCACGCCGGCCGGTCCAGCGCCGACGATCACGACGCGGCGTTCGTCGTTCATGGCGCGTCTCCGTCGGACGGGAAGCTCGCCGGGCCTGCCGCGGCGTGTTCGGTCACCACGGCATGGCGCGTGACGATGCGCATGCCGGCTTTGAGCAAGGTCGAACAGGCGCGCAGACGCGTTCCGTCTTCGCTGCGCACCCAGCAATCCTGGCAGGCACCGATCAGGCAAAAACCGGCACGTGGCTCGCCGCTGAATTCGCTATGCCGCACGCTGCGCTGCTGGGTGAGGATCGCGGTCAACACCGTGTCGCCTGCCAGCGCCGTGACGTCCTTGCCATCCAGAACGAACGCGAGCGGCGCGCGCTGCCGTTCTGCAATCCGAACGAATTGCGGACCCGATTCGGCGACGGCCGAAGAACTGACAAAAGAATTGGAACCGTGCGGAGTACCAGGCATGCGGGTCAGGTCGGAAGAAGTCATCAGTGCTGGCCGATCAGAATGCGGTTGAGCCCATACACGCGGTCGAGCAGCAGCATCGCGCCGGCCGTGATGAAGATCACCAGCGCGGAGACGGAGGCCATCATCGGATCGATCGATTCGGTGGCATACATGTACATGCGCACCGGCAGCGTGATGGTTTTCGGCGAAGTGACGAAGATCGACATGGTCAGTTCGTCGAAGCTGTTGATAAACGCCAGTAACCAGCCGCCCGTGATGCCGGGCAGGATCATCGGGAAGGTGACGCGGCGGAACGTGGTCCACGCATCGGCGCCGAGCGAGGCGGCCGCATGTTCGACGCTGCGGTCGAGGCCGCTGACGGAGGCGAGCACGAGCCGCATGACGAACGGCGTAATGATGATCATGTGCGCGAGCACCAGCCAGGCAAACGAACCGGTGGCGCCGATCAGCGCAAAGAAGCGCAGCAACGCAATGCCCAGCACGAGGCCCGGAATCACCAGCGGCGAAAGCAGCAGCCCGTTGAGAAACCCGCGACCCGGAAAACGCGCCCGGCCGATGGCGAGCGCCGCCGGCAGCGCGACGATCAGCGACAGCGTGGCCGAGGCGAAGGCAAGCCGCAGGCTGTTGAAGAACGCCGAGATGAAGTCGGGGTAGTCGAGAATCGCGCGGAACCAGCGCAGCGAAAAGCCGTGCGTGGGCAGCGTCAGGGTCTCGTCGGGCGTGAAGGCGACCAGTACCACAATTGCGAGCGGCGCCAGCACGAACAGGATCACGAGCGCATGAAAGATTAGCGCGAGAGGGCCGTTTTTTCTCATCGTAGGATTCTCGTGGTCTCGTCGGGTTAGCCGATGCTGCGGGCGTACCGGCGTTCCAGCAGCCGGTAGTAAGTGAGCATCACGATCAGGTTCGCCAGCAGTAGAAGCAGGGCAATCGTTGCGCCGAGCGGCCAGTTCAGCGAACTGAGGAATTCGTCGTAGACCGCGGCGGCGGCTACCTTCAGGCGCCGTCCGCCGAGCAGTCCGGGAATCGCGAAGGCGCTGGCCGACAGGCCGAACACCATCAGGCTGCCGGAAAGGATGCCGGGCGTCAGTTGCGGCAACACGATGCGGCGCAGCGTGGTGGCGGGCGAGGCCATCAACGAGAGGGCCGCGTTTTCGGTTTGCGGATCGAGCTTTTGCAACGCCGTCCAGACCGGAATCACCATGAAGGGCAGCATTACGTGCACCAGCGCGATCACGATCGCAAAGGTCGTGTATTCAAGCTTGTAGGGGCCGAGACCGACCAGCGCGAAGGCCTGGTTCACGAGACCGTTGGGATTGAGCAGCATGCTCCAGCCGAATGCCCGCACCACCACCGAAACCAGCAGCGGCGCAAGAATCACCAGCAGGAACAGCGAACGCCATGGATCGCGCATGCGCGAGAGCACATAGGCTTCGGGCGTGCCGATCACCACGCACAACAAGGTGGTCAGAAAGGCGATGCCGAAGGTCCGTAAAAAGATCGTATGGAAGTAGGCGGATTTCAGCACTTCCGCGTAATTGCCGAACTGGAAGGCGGCGATCGGGCCGCTCGCGGGATCGAAGCGGTAAAAGCTCAGCACCAGCGTCATCACGAGCGGAATCAGCACGAGGGCCGCGAACAGCAGGAAGGCGGGCGTGCACATCAGCCACAGCGGCAGAAACGCATGCCACGGGGCGCGCCGCGTGCTGCGCGCGCTGTCGTCACGGTGGCCGCTGCCGCCGTTGTCCTTGTCTTCGTCGTTATCGTTGGCGAGGGGCAGTGTGCTAGCCATGACGCGCCTCCCGCTGCACGAAGCGGATTGCATCGCTATTCCAGTCGACGCCAACCGTAGCGCCTTCGTCCAGCGGCTCCGTGCCTTCGTTCTGGCAACACACCAGCACTTCGCCGAGGTGACAATCCACCCGGTACAGCCACTGGCTGCCAAGGAAAAAGCGGCTGGTCACGGTGGCGGGCAGACGTCCCGCGTCCGGCGCGCAGAGCCGCAGTTTTTCAGGGCGGATACACAGCGTGACGGAGTCGCCCACCCCTACCATGCGTTCCTTAACGGGCAGTTGCGTGGTGTTGCCGGTTTCGGCGAGGTCATGACCCAGATCGATACGGATCGCGTCGCCATCGCGCGCGACGATCGTCCCCGGCAGCATGTTGGCCTTACCGATGAACTGCGAAACGAAGTGATTTTCGGGGCGTTCATACGCGCGGTAGGGCGTGTCGATCTGCGTGATGCGGCCTGCTTCCATGACCACCACGCGGTCGCTGATCGAGAGTGCCTCAGACTGGTCGTGCGTCACCATGATGGTAGTCGTGCCGATTTTGCGCTGGATCGAACGCAGTTCGAACTGCATATCCTCGCGCAACCTGGCGTCGAGATTCGACATCGGTTCGTCGAGCAGCAGCACGGGCGGCGCGATGACGATGGCACGCGCAATCGCCACGCGTTGCCGCTGGCCGCCGGAAAGCTCGCGCGGAAAGCGGTGCGCGAGGGTATCGAGCCGCACCAGCGCCAGTGCTTCGCGCACCCGCTCGTTGCGTTGCGCCTTGTCGATGCCGCGCATTTCCAGGCCGAAGGCGACGTTCTGCGCCACGCTCATATGCGGAAACAGCGCGTAGCTCTGGAACACGACGCCGAGGCCGCGCTGGTTGGGTTGGGTGTGCGTGATGTCGCGACCATCGAGCGTAATGCGCCCGCGCGTGGTCTCGACGAAGCCCGCGATCATCTGCAGTGTGGTGGTCTTGCCGCAACCCGACGGTCCGAGCAGCGAAACGAACTCGCCTTTCTCGACCGAGAGGTTTACCTCGGCGACGGCCTGCAGATCGCCGAAGGATTTCGTTACGTCAGTGAGCGTGAGGAACGACATGGTCTGGCCTTTCGGTGCAGCAGCACCGGCTGAATCGACGAATCTTCTGATGAGCCGACTCTAGCTAGCCAAATTATGCGACGTCAAATGCAAATTCCGTTTGGCGGTATAAGAATGGAAAAAATTTCATTCAATGGAATGTGTTTGGCTGACTGGCAATAGTTTATTCCATTGCGTGACGTGCGAGAAATCCCTAACATGTCATTAACATCCTGCTGCAGCGCGAAATCCGGCCACTATTTCGCTGGTGAACAAAACGCTCTATAGTATTCCGATCAATGGAATAGGCTGAAGGAAAAATCATGAATACTGCCGCGAAGCGGGAGAACGCCGCTGCCGATCCGTCTGGTGCTCCCGAGACGCCCGGCACGGGCATGCTGCAGCGCTCGTTTGCCGTGATTCGCGCGTTGGCCGAGGCGCAGCCCGAGGGCGGACGTGTCACGCGGCTCGCAAAAGCGGTCGGGCTGACGCAAGCTACCGTGCACCGGATCCTGCACGCGTTGATTGCCGAAGGCATGGTCGAACAGGACGAAGGCTCGAAACTGTACCGGCTGAGCGTCGATTTTTTCGCGCTCGCGGCGCAAGCGGGCAACCCGAGCGGCATGCGCACGCTGTGCCGTCCGGCTTTGCTGCGCCTGTGCGCAAGTCTGGGCGACACGATCTTCCTGCTGGTCAAAAGCAGCTTCGACGCGGTCTGCCTCGACATCTGCGAAGGACCGTTTCCGATCCGCTCATTTACTGGCGATATCGGTGGGCGGGTGGCGTTGGGTGTAGGGCAGGGGAGTCTCGCGATTCTCGCGTTTTTGCCGGAAGCCGAGCGCGAGGAGATCATCCGCTTCAACGTGCCGCGGATTCGCGGCTACGGCGTGCTGGACGAAGTCTATCTGCGCACCGAGATCGAGCGGGTGCGGCAACTGGGGTACGCTGGGCGCAACAGCGGTGTGCTGGATGGTATGGCGGGGGTGGCGGTGCCCATTCTGGACCGCACGGGCGTGGCCGTTGCTGCGCTCAGCGTCGGCACGCTGGCCGCGCGTCTCGGCGACGATCGCTTGCCAATGGTGGTCGAATTGCTGCGGCGCCAGGCGCACGCGCTTGGACCGCAGACCAATCCGTTCGACGTCGCATTGCGCCGACCCATGCATGGCCTCTCACGGGCCATGACAACGGAACGGATTGCCTGAATGTCGTGACGGTTTCAGTTTCGGCTACAGTTGCCTGCACGAATCCGTAGCAATGCGAATAAATGATAAACGGCGGTTTCCAGCCTGAAAGCCGGTGCGCTGCCGTAGCCGCCGGTCGACACTAGAACAGCCTTGGCGTCCCCACCCAGACCACCAGTGTCTCGCCGCGCGCCGTATTGGCCCAGCTATGCGGCACGGTCGATTCGTAATGTGCGCTATCCCCTGCCTGCAGCGCGAAAGTCTTGCCTTCCAGCGTCAGGGAAATCTTGCCGCTGATCACATACAGAAACTCTTCGCCGGCATGCGTATTCACTTCTGAGCGCTTCTGCCCCGGCGGCATTTTGACGAGGATGGCTTCCAGCTGGCGGCCGCCTGTCAGGTTGGTCAGACGTGCGAACAGGTTCGCGGAATCGGCGAAACCGAAAAAACGCAACTGGTTGCCACGGCTTACCGAACGCTCTTCGCTAGGCGTGTCGACGAAATACTGCACATTGACGCCGAGGGCGCTGGCAATCCCCGCCAGCGACGTGAGAGACGGAGTAGCAAGGCCGCGTTCCACCTGCGACAGGAAGGGCTTTGAAATGCGCGCGGCGGTAGCGGTGTCGTCGAGCGTGCGCTTCAGTCGCTGCCGGAGCGCGCGTATCTTGCTACCCAACTCAAGGGCTGGATTTTTGTTTTCAGTTTTCGTGACCATAGCGAGATCAATCAGCCCGTCAAAATATGTTTGATTTACGTAAACAAAGTTTGATAGCCTAGTCGGCCATCGGAACAGCTTGAGTATGCCCGTGAGGCATTTTTTTCGAAAACAGACTCGCCATGTTGCCAGAAGCGCAACCCGGTCCACCGGTGGTTCGATGCCCGTTGCGGTTCGAAAACGAAGCAGACGTTAAAAGGAACGCCCGTCTGGAGTTCGAACCATTGATGTATCGGGCGCCTGCATTGCCGATACGTTTCGGGTCTATGGATCATATCGCGCGGCAAGCCGCGCCAAAACTTTCAATTGGCTTGAGGTGGTACGGGATGCATCAGTGAATTCCCTGAGTGACGGCGCAACGCGCGCTCCGGACAATCGCGTGCGCCTGTGGACCGAGCGATGATTTCGGTCCGCAGGCTGTTTTCAATCCCGTGCGCAGCGATCCTGTGCGCGGAACGACGAGCAGCGCGGTTTACCCCAACTGCGCTGCCAACCTGAGATGAGTACCACCGTTGATGTGTACTGCCACGCTTCACCGCCAGCCCATTCGCACGGGCCGCTGCCCGCTGTCCTCCAGCGCCTTCGGCAACGCCATCTTTTATCGCGGGAACCGTCTTGCCCGGCTGCCTCTGGTGCCGGTAGCAAGCGCTGTCTACAGGACCGGTTCTCCTTTCCTTTCTGGGTGCCGAGCTTTGTTCTACGGATAAGCGTACGCATGCCGGCACGTCTGTGCGTCACGGCAGCCTGATATTTCCAGACCCAGTTTCCAGCGGCGCGCTCATTGAAACACGCCGCCGCAACCGTAAGAACAGAAAACGAGGCACACAATGAATTCAACCGTATCCCAGACTCGATCGTTTTTGACAGTATTCCTGATCGAGATGTGGGAGCGTTTCGGCTACTACGGGATGGCTGCGCTGCTGGTCCTGTTCATGATCGACAAGCTCGGCTTTACCGATAGTCACGCCACGCTCACCTGGGGCGCATTTACGGCGCTGGTGTATGCCGCGCCGTCGGTCGGCGGCTGGATTGGCGACAAGATTCTCGGTGCGCGCCGCACCATGGTGTTTGGCGCGTTGGTGCTGTCCTGCGGCTATCTGATGCTTGCCATGCCGGACGACCAGCTCAACTACATGTACGCCTCGCTGGGCGTGATCGTGGTGGGCAATGGCCTCTTCAAGGCGAATGCGGCGAACCTGGTGCGCCGTATCTATGAAGGCGACGACGCGCGGATCGACAGCGCGTTCACGATCTACTACATGGCGGTGAACATCGGTTCGACGGTGTCGATGCTCGCCACGCCCTGGATCAAGGATCACTGGGGCTGGCACGCGGCGTTTGCCGTGTGCTGCGCAGGCATGCTGCTCGCCGTGCTGAACTACTTCATCATGTTCCGCACCCTGGCGCACGTGGGTTCCGCACCGGATAACGAACCGGTCCGCTGGGGACGGGTGGGCGCGGTGGTGGTCGGCGGCGCAGCGTTGTGCCTCGCCACCATGTTCGTGCTGCAGCACAAGGCCATCGCGGTGGCTTGCGTGTACGCGGCCGGCGTCGCGATTCTGGGGATTTTCGGTTACATGCTCGCGAAATGCGAACATTCCGAACGCGCGGGCCTGATCGCGGCACTGGTCCTCACGTTGCAGGCCATCCTGTTCTTCATCTTCTATCAGCAGATGTCGACCTCGCTCACACTGTTCGCGGTGCGCAACGTCGATCCGCACTTTTCGGTGTTCGGCGTTTCGCTGTTCACGTGGAGCGCGGCCCAGTTCCAGGCGCTCAATCCGATCTGGATCATGTTGCTGAGCCCGATTCTCGCGGTGCTGTATACGAAATTGTCGAAGAGCGGCAATGACGTGTCGGTGGCGGTGAAGTATGCGATCGGCTTCGTGGTCGTCGCGGCGGGCTTTTTCGTCTATGCCGTGAGCGGCCGGTATGCGGTCGACGGCCGGGTGTCGTCGTGGTTCATGGTGGGCGGTTATGGGCTGTATTCGCTCGGCGAACTGCTGGTGAGCGGCCTGGGTCTCGCGATGATTGCGCGCTATGTGCCGGCCCGCATGAGCGGCTTCCTGATGGGCGCCTATTTCGTGGCAAGCGGTGTGTCCGGCTATCTGGGCAGCGTGGTGGCGAACTTCGCGCAGATGCCTTCCGGCGATCTCGATCCGCTGCAATCGCTGCCGCTCTACACGAAACTGTTCATGGGTCTCGGCTGGCTGGCGGCGCTCGGCGCGCTGGTCGCCGTGCTGCTGTTGCCGCTGATGAACCGTCTGTCGCGTGAGCATCATCGCAGCGCGAGTGAGGCACGCGATGCCGCGCGGGTGGCCAACGGGCTTTCGCCGGTGACTACGGAGTAACGCTGGGGCGGCTTGAATCCGGCTTTAATGCGGTTTCAATTCGCGCTGGTTGATAGAGAAGGGCGCGCCTGAACGGCGCGCCCTTCTGCCGTTTACGGCGGCATTTTGTATCCCCGTCGACGGGGGCCCCGAGCCGGAAACGGTCGTATAAGATAACGATCAATCGAATCATTCAGGTAGCCACTTCGATGGACATCCACATCACGATCGAGGGGCAGCACGACCTCGCGGGGCAGATCTACCGACAGTTGCGCGCGGGCATCGTCGAAGGACGTTTGACGGGTGGTACGCGTTTGCCGTCTACGCGTGACCTCGCAGCGCAACTCGGCGTCTCGCGCAAGACGACGCTCGATGTATTCGAGCGGCTGCTCGCCGAGGGATATCTGAGCGCGCGTTCGGGCTCGGGGACGTTCGTCGCGGACACTCTGCAGCGGCTACCCGCGCAGCGCTACGGCTACGTCCGGGCAGTCGAACCGACGCGCGTGCAGACGAAAGCCAGTCCAACGGTACGCGCGCGACCGCTCTGGGAGGAAATGCCGCCCAGATTGTCATTGCCGGGGCCGACGCATGCGCTCGCGCACGATTTCGTCGGCGGCAAGATAGACAAGTCGCTGTTCCCGTTCGACGTCTGGCGCCGCTGCATCAATCACGCCGTGCGCGCGCAGTCGCGCAGTCCAGGCATCTATCGCGAGGCGGCAGGCGAGCAGGAATTGCGTCTGGCCATCGCGCGCTATCTCGGCTTCAACCGCGCGGTCGTGTGCAACTGGGACGAAGTGATCGTCACCCAAGGCGCGCAGCACGCGCTCGACCTGATGGCGCGCGTCATCCTGCGTCCCGGCGAGGTGGCCGTGCTCGAAGATCCGGGTTATCCGCCCGCGCGGGCCTGTTTCGCCGCAGCGGGAGCGAAGATCGTTTCCGTGCCGGTGGACGCAGACGGTCTTGTCGTCGACAAGCTGCCGGACCATGCACGGCTCGTCTATGTGACGCCTTCGCATCAGTTTCCGCTGGGCATGCCGATGAGTCTCGAGCGACGCGTCGAGTTGCTGGAATGGGCGCAAAAAAGCGGTGCGGTCATCATCGAGGACGACTACGACAGCGAATACCGTTTCGAAGGACGGCCCATGGAGCCGTTGAAAAGTCTCGACCGCGCTGGGCTGGTTGCCTATATCGGCACGTTTTCGAAAACCATCTTTCCGGAATTGCGGGTGGGTTACGCGGTGCCGCCCGCATCGCTGCTCGGACCGCTTTGCATCGCGCGGCAAGTAGCGGACTGGCACGGCTGCACGCTCACGCAGACGGCGCTGGCGGCATTCATGCTGAACGGCGATTTCGCCAAGCATCTGCGGCGTATGCACAAGCTCTATGCCGAGCGTCGCGCGTGTCTGCTCGATCATCTGGATGGCGGGCTCGCGCCGTGGTTCGAAGCGGTGGTGCCGGCCTGCGGCATTCATCTGGCCGCTTACCTGAAGCGTCCGCTTGCCGAAGACGCGGTGATTGCGGCGGCGCGTGAAGCGTCAATCGGGCTATACGGGCTTGCCCGATTTCATCAGCGGGCGCGAGTGCAACCCGGTTTGATCTTCGGCTATGGAGGCATCGCCGTCGAGCAGATCGACGCCGCGCTGAACGCGCTGGCGAAGCTCATGCCGCGGCTCGCCAACTGAGCGGGGCGCACGTAAAGCGCAGCGAAGCGCGACAGCGTTGCGCTTGGCCACTCGCGGAAGCACCGCAAAAACAGCTAAAAGCAGGGGTTTCCCCAACCGCTCTGGCCCATCCGAACGTCCGTTTCGGGAAGCGAAACAGACGGGTGTCACGACTCGCCATTTCACGTTTACCCCCTGAAATACGGGTTAAAAAGTGTTGCGGAGTCGGCGCCGCGCAACAATCCGTAACGCTGATGCACAAAAGAGTCGCGCAAAACGCTATAGCGCTTGTAGAATCCGCCCTTGAAGCGTGCGCATCGTGCGGGCGCTTCTTGCATTCACTGACCAACAACAGGTAGGAGAAACATGCCGACTTCCGCAAAAAAGGTGGCCAAGAAGGCTGCTACGGTACCGACCAAGAAGGTTGCTGCAAAGAAAGTTCCTGCGAAGAAAGCTGTCGCAGCTAAGAAGGTCGCCGTGAAGGCGTCCGGCGCCGCGTCGCCGATCAAGGACACCTTCACGAAGGCCTCGCTGGCTGCACACGTCGCAGAACGTGCTGCTGTTGAACCGAAGGCTGCCAAGGCCGTGCTGGCCGCGCTCGAAGATACGATCCTCGGCGCAGTCCACAAGAAGGGTGCTGGCGAATTCACGCTGTCGGGTCTTCTGAAGATCGTCGTGCAAGCTGTCCCGGCGAAGAAGCGTCGCTTCGGCAAAGATCCGTTCACGGGTGAAGAGCGTTGGTTCCCGGCCAAGCCGGCTAGCGTGCGCATCAAGGCACGTCCGCTGAAGAAGCTGAAAGACGCAGCAGCAGCGTAATCGTGCACGGCGCCCCGTTCGTTTTCGAATGACCGCGGGCGCCACGCCGATACTCACGCGCTGAATCCGCTGGATCTTCAGGCAGTGCAAAAATCCCCACGGGTGCGAATCCGTGGGGATTTTTTATTGCAGTTGCAGTTTTACGGCAGCGCGCTTTCTACGTCCGTGTTACCCGCGTGTTACTCACTTGTGTTCCGTTTGTCGCGCAGGCATTACCCATTAGTGTCCCAATGATGCCCCACGGATGAGTGGGAAGACGCCACGCCTATGCATGGGTTGCACCGCAGTAGCGCATTGCGATCCGGCGCAGTACGATGGTGCAGAAGCCGTGCCGGCCGTATGCGCTGTTCGTGTGCATCCACCTCGGTTTGCGTACGGAAAGCCAATGGCATAGCGCTTGCTTGAATGCTGGTTGAACACCGAATGCGCAGCGCATTCGCCTTCTATCCGACACAAAGAGCGGGGCGTGACATGCGATGCTATGACGAGATGCGTCATGATGACGAAGGCGTGCGACCTCATTACGCGCGCTTCGAACGCTGGCTCGTGAAGCAGGGCAACGAGGCAATCGCGCGCAAGCGCGCGGAGGCGGATCTGTTGTTCCGCCGCGTGGGGATTACCTTCGCGGTCAACGGCGATCTGTCCGGCACGGAGCGGCTCATTCCGTTCGATCTGATCCCGCGCATCATTCCGCGCAGCGAATGGCAGACCCTCGAAGCAGGGCTGCGGCAGCGCGTCCAGGCGCTCAACCTGTTCATCCACGACGTCTATCACGACCGCGACATCGTGCGCGCGGGCATCGTTCCGGCCGAACAGGTGTACACCAATGCGCAGTACCGGCCGGAGATGCAGGGCGTCAAGGTGCCGCTCGGTGTTTACGCGCACATTGCCGGTGTCGATGTGGTGCGGGCCGGCGAGGACGGCGCTTTCTACGTTCTCGAAGATAATCTGCGGGTCCCCTCCGGCGTGTCCTACATGCTGGAAAACCGCAAGATGATGATGCGGTTGTTCCCCGAGCTTTTCGTGCAAAACCGGATTGCGCCGGTGGCGCATTATCCCGATCTGCTGCTCGACACCTTGCGTTCGGTCGCGCCCGAAGGCGTCGACGATCCGGTCGTGGTGGTGCTCACGCCAGGCATGTACAACTCGGCGTATTTCGAGCACACCTTTCTCGCCCAGCAAATGGGCGTGGAGCTGGTGGAGGGCAAAGATCTCTTCGTCGACGACAACTACGTTTTCATGCGCACGACCCAGGGGCCGAAGCGCGTCGATGTGATCTATCGTCGCGTGGACGACGACTTTCTCGATCCGCTCGCGTTCCGCGCCGATTCGGCGCTCGGCGTGCCGGGCCTTCTGACGGCATACCGGGCGGGGCGTGTGGCGCTCGCCAACGCGATGGGCACCGGCATTGCCGACGACAAATCGATCTATCCGTACGTGCCGGAAATGATCGAGTTTTACCTCGGCGAGAAGCCGGTCCTGAACAACGTGCCGACCTTCCAATGCCGCAAGCCGGACGATCTGGCCTACACGCTCGCGCATCTGCCCGAACTGGTGGTCAAGGAAGTGCATGGCGCCGGCGGCTACGGGATGCTGGTCGGGCCGGCCTCGACCGCAGCGGAAATCGAAGCGTTCCGCGCGCGTTTGCTCGCGCGGCCGGCGGGCTATATTGCGCAGCCTACGCTCGCGCTGTCGGCGTGCCCGACCTTTGTCGAGGCGGGCATCGCGCCGCGCCATATCGATCTGCGTCCGTTCGTGCTGTCCGGCAAGTCCGTCACAATGTGCGCGGGCGGGCTGACCCGTGTGGCGTTGCAGGAGGGGTCGCTGGTGGTGAATTCGTCGCAGGGAGGCGGCACCAAAGATACCTGGATGGTCGACTGAAGGGGTTGCGGGTTCTGCCCGCGACACGGAAAGCCGGCGGCAGGTCCGCCGGCGCGTCATCAAAAATGGAACGCCGTCATGCTAAGCCGCACTGCCGACCACCTCTTCTGGATGGCCCGTTACATGGAGCGCGCCGAGAACACCGCGCGCATGCTCGACATCAACCTGAAGGCGCTGCTGTTGCCGCAGACGCCCGATCAGGAGGCCCGCGCGCAGCGTTCGGTGCTGCGTATCTCCGAACTCGAAGCCGCCTTCGCGCAACGCTACGACGAACCGACGCGCGAATACGTGCTCGATTTCATGGTGGCGGACTCGACCAATCCGTCGAGCATTCATTCCTGCCTGCAGGCCGCGCGTGAAAACGCCCGCGCCGTGCGCGGCACGTTGACCACCGAATGGTGGGAGACGATCAACGACACCTGGCTTGGCTTCAACGAACGCACCGCCGCCGGGCAACTGAGCGCCAATCCGGATGAACTGTTCGAGTGGGTCAAGTTCCGCTCGCACCTTTCGCGCGGCGTGACGATCGGCACCGCGTTGCAGGACGACGCGTTCTTTTTCACGCAGCTCGGCACGTATCTCGAGCGGGCGGACAACACCGCGCGAATTCTCGACGTGCGCTTCGCCGACGTCGAACCGAATTCGCGCGACGCTGCCCGCCAGCTCGAAGACTTCTACTACTGGACGTCGATTCTCAGTTCGGTGTCGGCGCTGGAGATCTATCGCAAGGTCTATCGCGACGTCGTCACGCCCGCACGCGTGGTCGAACTGATGATCCTGAACCAGCAGATGCCGCGCTCGCTGCTCGCCTCGCTGGAGGGCGTATGCGTCAATCTGGCGATGCTGCGCACCTCGGGCTCGAACCAGTGCGAGCGCTTTGCCGGCAAACTGCGTGCGGAGCTGGTGTACTCCGACATCCGGCAGATCTTCGAAGCGGGCCTGCACGCGTACCTGAACCAGTTTCTTGCCCGCGTGTTCGAACTCGGCAATCTGGTGGCGCGGACCTATCTGATGTTGCCAGTTGCCTGACGGAGTTTTTTTATGTACCTGACGATCCGCCACGACACCGCCTATCGCTACGAAGCGACGGTTCATTACTCGATCCAGCAGTTGCGCCTCACGCCGTCCAGCGGCGCGTCGCAGACCGTGCGGCGCTGGAGTATCGACGCGCCCGGCAAGCTCGACGCCACCTTCGACGCCTACGGCAACGTGCTGCACACGCTGGTGCTGAACAAGCCACATAGCGAGATCCGTCTGCACGTGTCGGGAGAGATCGACACGATTCCGCTCGTTGACGGGCTCTTGCGCGATGCGGTGGGTCCGGTGCCGCTCGAGCATTACACCTGCTGCACGCGTCTGACCGAAGCGGATGGCGCCATCCGCGAGCTGGCGCAGTCGGTGCCTTTGCTCGGCTCGCGCGAGGGGCTCATCAAGCTGTCCGAGGCGATCGTGGAGCGCGTGAAATACCAGCCAGGCACGACGGACGTGACCAGCACGGCGTCCGAGGCGCTCGCGCTCGGCACGGGTGTCTGTCAGGACCATGCGCACCTGCTGCTGGCCTGCTGCCGCGTACGCGGCTTCCCGGCGCGTTACGTGAGCGGCTATATCGAGCCGGGTGAGGCGCCGCAGGCCGCGAGTCACGGGTGGGTCGACGTCTGGCTCGACGCCGGTTGGATTTCCGTCGACGTGACGCGCGCCGCGTTTGCCAGCGAAGCTTACTGCCGGCTGGCGGCGGCGCGTGACTACGAAGCGGCTGCGCCGGTGCGTGGCCGGCGTATTGGCGGTCTTGAAGAGAAATTGAATGTCACGGTTTCGGTGAGCGCGCTGGCGCCTCAATAAGGTTAGCCGCTCACAGTCCCTTGCTGACCGACCTGTGGCCGATGCGGTCGGCTCAGGACGATCCATTTCAGCCCGTCGCCTTTCCGCTAAGCGGCCGCTCATGATAGCTAGCAATGCTTAGGACTATTCAATACGTCGGAAACGTCGGAATGGAACCGATAGCATCTACGTCAGTCGAGATGCTGACCGCTTGCCAACGATCTGCATCGGCTGCTCTTGCCTGCTCCGCTTGACGCGCGAAATGGAAAGCGTCGCTTCCGAGGAGAATGTGCGGCGGCACCGTCTCCGTGTCGGCGATCCGGAGAATAACCTGTGCAACCTTGATGGGGTCCCCAGACTCGTTGCCCCAATAGCCCTCCAGCTGTTTCATGCTTGCACCGACTTGCCGAGGCAGCTTTGGCCGCCGGAAACCAGGTCGTCGCGACCGCCCACAACGTCCGTCAGCGGGACGAACTGGTAGCGCAATACGGCGCGAATGTCCGGGCGGTCGAGCTCGATGTCACGGACGAGTCTCAAGGTCAGGCGGCCGTCGATGCAGCGATCGATAGCTTCGGGCGACTCGACGTGCTCGTAAACAATGCTGGGTAGCTTCCGCTTCCAGTAATTAGCCAAACTTTAGACATGTTGAACTTAGTCGTCGCCGGATAATTGTCAAGTGCTTCTGCTTCGTTACAGTGCTCGCCCGATCCCAACGGGCGATCGGGTGACATGGACATGGAAATATTATTGCAGGGTGTGGACGCTGCTTATCACCTCATCATCGTCCTCGTCGGACAACCCTTGATCAAGGATCGCGCATCGAAAGTCTGACTTGACGCGAAGGATGGCAGATTCAATGCGTGAATCACCGCGATAGGAACTCAGGCGAGTATTGATCGCCTCTTCGACGGCCAGAATGGCCTGCTCGACACTGTCCGGATCATCGCTATCGAATCCGACCTCAACTTCAATGCTATCCAGCAGATTTAACGCTGTTGCGATGTCTTCTGAAGCAACGAATAGCGTCTCGGCATTTTCTCTCATCGATCTTCCCCGTTGAGTTGTCTAGTGTCTTCAGACAGGTGCGAGCTGCACGGCTATCGTTACACATCCAAACCAACATTGCAGGGCGACGGTGTTGGGTGATGGGTTTGAAACAACAGTGGGTTGCTGTACGCTGTAAAGCGAATAGAATTGAAGGTTCCAGCTTCAGGCCATGATCATTGCGATCAGGAAAAGATTCCGCAAGGCTGACGCTGTCGTCGTGCGCTCAGCGACATAGGCGCCCTCCCGGTGCGTTCTCCTGGGCCAATACTTCCCCGGCTTTTTTGCCTCGGCGGGGCGCATCGTCGCCCACATGTGCCGTTCGGACTTATCGCACAACCATGACTGCTTCCTGCGTACAACGGCCGCTTAGATGGAGCAGAGATCGGACGCTCAAGCGTTGACCCCGCTCCATAACCTGCCGTTCATTCGTGCATAGACGTGCGCATTCCAGCCGCGTTTGTCAGCGATGACCCGCGATATTCCACTCCACTAATCCGAAGCGAGGAGGATCGCTCCGTTGCGATTTTCGCGCTCGAGGTGCTCGACCGCGTTGGCGAACCGCGCCAGATCATATTCGGCCTCCACTTCGAATTTTTCAGGCGAGTTGCGGCCGATTTCGATCGCCTCCGCCACATCGTCACGCCGCTGTTCGGCCGAAGTGTTCTGTACCCAGCGTGAAGACGACACGCCTTTAAGCATGATCTCCCGAGGCACCGCAGCAAACGGAAATGTAATCGGATTCGAAGACATTGCGCCGTAAAGCAAAAGAGTTCCGCCGTCGTCGAGCAGCGAAACGAGATCGCCGATCATCGCTCCGCCGACTGGATCCATGATGACCTGAAGCGGCCGCGATCCTGCCGCGTGGCGCAGTTGTTCGAGCCAGTCGGGATCGGCCGTTGAAACGACAGGCAGATCCGGGAACCGACGGGACAGGATATTCGCCCCGTTTTCACTTCGAACCGTGCCCATCACTTTCAGGCCGCGCCTGTGTGCCGCGATCGTCAGGAAGCGCGCTACCGACGATCCAGCCGCATTCAGGAGAATCGGTATATCACGACCCGCGTCCGGCACTGCGCGGTGTGCTTCACGCAGCAACATCAGCGCGATCACGGCGTTCGGGAGCATCTGGACGGCGATAGCGTCGGGCAAATCATCCGGGATGGGTGTCACAAGTTCGGCGCGCGTCCTGATACGCTCTGCCCATGCACCCGGGCTCGGATTAAAAATCACACGCATGCCCGGCTTCACACTTGCAGAATCCACTCCTTCGCCCACCGTCTCGACGACGCCGACGCCATCCGCGCCAGGGATCAGGAATCCGTCTGCGGGCAGCGGGATATTGAACTTCCCTCGAACCATCATGAGATTGCCTGGATGAAGCTGACGCCTGGTCACGCGAACTACGACTTCGCCGGGCCCGGGTGGTGTTGGATCAGGCAAGGTTTTAAGTTCGAGAACTTTCTCGGGGTCGCCGAAGCGGGTAAAGACAATGGCTTTCATTACTTTCACTCCACGTTAAGGTCGTAGAGGGAGATTAGGCATTTCATTGCACGGTGATTAGGGGGTATTCGACTAGCGGAAACCATAGACCAGGACCTTTTTACCCTCAAAACTCACTTGCACGCCTAACTGGCAATTCGATGAACACGTCGTGCCGTTGGCGGTCGGCCCGGCGGCCGGGACGGTCTCCTTGGCGATAATCGCTTTGACGACCGTCCCGTCGTCAGCGACAACCATTTCCAGGTCAAGCACGACGCCGGACGGCACGGGGCCGGCGGTGTACTTGATCTGCATGGTACCGGTGCAATCGGGGTTCACCGTGTGGGTGCCGGTCTGATTCGGATTGAATGCAGTCTGCCCGCCCTTCGGAACCCCGTTCATGTTGCCGAAGTCGGTCCGTGTGAAATTCCCCATGCCGTCGAATGTCACGATGGCGACGTCATTAAGGACGGACGGAGTGGCGAACGGGAGTAGCGTGCCCGTTGCATCCAGCAATCCAAGAACTTCCCCCTGCGCGCTAAATCCATACGGTCCCTTTAGCGTTGCGTTCGAACACAGGCCACCGGCCTGCGCGGCACCACTGAGTGAGAGAAGCGCAATGGCTATTGCTGACAAAGCGCTTAAATGCCTGATCTTCATGTTCATCTCCTTCACCGAATTACGCACTTGATTTCGGAAGGCGCAGGAGTTCTCATTGCCTGGCGGAATTAGGCGCGCCATTCGGAGAAATGAAACTTAAGCGGCCGCAGTTATGCGTGACTATCGCCGTTTGCGAAGCCAGTGATGAGAGAACGGGGGACCGTCGACGCGGCCGTCTGTTCGGGAATGTGGGGCGAGAAAGCCTCAACTTGGGACAAAGTAACGAATGGCGAAACACTCCACCAAGCGGTTATTTTCCGCTTGGTGTTGGCGGACACGTGCTGAGGGGCGCACGAAACGCCGCACATTAGTGACTTCGTGGGTCGGCGACGCATTAAGAGCGCGTCGCGAAAACCAGTATGGTTCAGGATGTTGTCGAGTGCGAAATGAATATCGGACAAACGCGGAACTCACTGAACGCGGTGAGCGAGGGTCGAAGCACCACGCCGCCAACACGTAAAACGTCCCATTGCGTAGCGGTCGATTCGATCCATACTGGCATTGATCTCGTAGTGATCGTCGAATCGCAGCGCCGGCGAAAAGACGGCCACGATAATCCGGCTATTCAATGCGTCGATGCAAACTTGCGCCGCAGTTGGCCGCCCGATAGCCACAACGCAGAGACAAGAAAATAGATCGCGCCGACACCTGCATAGCCGGCCACTTTGATAATCGCCGGGGGCACCGACGCATGGGCCTGCGCGATAAAAAACGCGCCCGCCAGCGCCGACTGGCCCCCGCTCAAAATCATTGCCCACTGCGCACCAAAACGCTTCCAGCGGCGGACGGCGGTGCCGAGTTGAAGTAATCCGGACAAAACGGCCCAGACTCCGAATACGTCAAGGACCAGGTTTGTGTTGACGCTCAACACCACAATCACCGCAATCGCTATCACCGCGCTAGCGAAGACGTTGAAAGCCTGCGTAAGGTTTTCGCGCATTCCACCGCTACGCGACATATCGACGTAGTTGGCCAGCGCATCCCATACCGGATAGATGATGAGGAGTGCTGCCCCAATCGCCGTGACGTGCTGCCCGATGGCGAACGCGAGCACGACCCATACGACGGAAAACGCGGCACGCGAAAAGTAATAGCGTTTGAGCCACTGCTCACCCTGAAAGCGGGTGGCATCCGAAAGATGATCAGCCATTGAAACTCCTTTCAATTTTGTCGACCGTGTCGATTTGAACGACGCGCCAGTTGCTCGCTGCGGTGGGCTGTCGGCGGAATCGCACCAGCGTCATCGCAACAGGAAGCCCGCATTGATGGAGATGATGGCACTCGGCCGGTCTTGATAGCATCGGTCGAATGACCGATAAGCGCGGGCCGAACTCATATGGATGGGGGGAGGCGAGAATCATCACGGAACGACAGTTGCACCGGCGCAGCGCATTGGGGACGCACGACACCGGTCTCGACGCGTCGATTACGCCGGATAACGCGGAAACGACTGCTTAAACAGTCGCCTTATGGCGGACGGGGTCCGATGCAAGTCCCAGTTCCTGGTTGTTCGACTGCGCGATCGCCCAATCGATCAACCATGCCTCGAGCTTCAGCGGCGGCAGTGGGCGCGTCAAGAGGTAGCCCTGGACGAGATCGCAGCGCAACTCGCGCAGGCGCGTCAGCATCTCTTCACTCTCCACACCTTCGGCGACCACCTTCAGGCCCATATTGTGCGCGAGATCGATGGTGGAGCGGACAATAGTTTCGTCGTCCTTATGCTCTGTCAACCCATCACGAACGACTTGTCGATCTTCAGTTCGTCGACCGGCATGCGCTTCAGATAGGACAGCGATGAATAGCCCGTGCCGAAGTCGTCCACCGCGAGGCGGATGCCGAGGGCATGCAGGCGATCAAGTGTCTCGATGGCGTGATTCGGATCGTCCATGATCGCGCTTTCGGTAATTTCGATCCACAGCATCTCTGGTGCGACCGCGTGTTTCGCCAACAGGGCGCCGAACGTATCGGGAAGCGTCGACTGGATCAGCTCGCGCGCCGATACGTTGACTGAGACGGCGAGGTCGATACCCGCCGCGTGCCATGCGGCGACCTGGCCAATCGCCTTGTCAGCGACCCATTGCGAAATCACCTTGATATAGCCGGTTTGTTCGGCGAACGGAATGAACTGGTCCGGGGCGACGAAACCGCGTGTCGGATGGTCCCAGCGCACCAGTGCTTCGACATGCTTCACGCTACCCGTCGCAAGATCGAGCTTCGGCTGGTAGTAGAGCGTCAGCTGATCGTGTTCTACGGCCTGGCGCAACTCGCTCATCAGCGAAAGCCGCTCTGCATTGTTCTGATCGTGCTTCTCGTCATATAGCGCGTAGCCGGTGTTCGAGCGCTTTGCGACGTACATCGCAATATCGGCGCGGCGCATCAACACATTCATATCGGTGCCGTGCTGTGGGAACGCGACAATGCCGATGCTCGCACCCACGTCGACCAGTTGGCCCTCGATCATGATGGGCTGCTCCAGCGTCTTCAGCAGATGGGTCGCAACGCGTTGCGCACCTTCACTCGTGTCGCCCAGCAAAAGCACAGCGAACTCGTCACCGCCTAGCCGTGCGACGAGATCCGTGCCTCGCAGCGCGGCGCGCAAGCGCGTCGCGACTTCGCACAGCAGCAGATCGCCGATCGGATGACCGAGCGTGTCGTTCACCAGCTTGAACCGGTCGAGGTCCATCATCATCACGCTGAAAGCGCTCGCGGGCTTGCGGCGGTCGGCGTCGGGCTGCGACTCGACGATCGCGGCCTGCAATCGTTCGTTGAACATGGCGCGATTCGCCAGCCCCGTCAGTCGATCCATGTAGGCGAGTTCAACGATGTGACGTTCGCGCTCGGATATCGCGGCCTGCATGTGATTGAATGCCTTCGCCAGTTCACCGAGTTCGTCCTGACGCGAAATTTCGATCGGTTCGTTGTACTCACCCTGTCCGATGCGGCGCGAGAAGCGCGTGAGCGCGGCCACGGGTCGAGTCACGCTACGCGCGGTCAGCACGCTTCCGGCAATCGAGAGGAGCACACCGAACGCGGTAATCATCAGCAACGTGGTCTGCAACTGGTGAAACGGTGCCATGGCTTCGCGCAGGGAACGCTGGAGCATCACGGCGGTCGGCTCGCCGCTCGACTGCAGAGGCACGACCCGCGTCGCATAGTTGTCGTCGGCGATATCGGCGATGCCTGTGCGGGCGTGCTCGCCGTCGTGCAGGGAACTGGCCAGCACGTTCCAGCGGCCGTCGGCGCGGCGATCGAGAAAGGACACGTTGAGTGACGTGAGGCTCGCCATATCTCTTGCCACGTTATCGTCGATCAGAAAACCCATCGCAACCCAGGCAACGGTGAGGGGCGCTTTGACGGGCACAGCGACCACCTGATACAGCTTGCCGTCAACCGCGACGATCGACGATGAGTCGCCTTGCCCGGCCGCCGCATGAATCAGACTCCTCAGCGGAAACGGTGCGCCGGCTTGCGACACGCCGCGGCTGTCCGCGATCAGCTTGCCATCGAGATCGGCGAGCATGACGACGTCGGCGTCGATTCGCGCGCCGTGATTGTGCAGCGCCGACACGACGGTGTTTTCATCGTGCGTCGCGACAGCCTCGCGGAAGCCGAAGTCCGCGGCCACGACGACAGCCGCCTGCGTCAGCTTTTCGCCGTTTGAACGCAGCACCTGGCGGAACACACGTTCCGCCACGACCAGTTCCTGCTCCGCATTGCTGCGTGCATTCGTACGGATGACTGTGCTGATCACGCCGAAGCCTGCAAGTTGTGCGGCCAGCATCAGCAGCACGACGACACTCGCAATCTGGGCGCGCAGACTATGGAATCGCATGGTGCGCCTATTGAGCCGACAGATTCAGCGTGAACGAGGCCTTCGCGCCGGACGGCAATTTCTGCATTGGCAAAGCGTTGGCGTCAGCGAGACGATAGTGCCAGGCTGTCACCTTGTAGTTATCGGCAGGCAGGTTGTCGATCGAAGCATGACCATTCGCGTCGGTCTTGGCGAACCATGGCGTGTCGACCACCATGACGTAGGCGATCATCGAATCATGAATATTGCAACCCATCACGACCAGCCCCGGTTTGTCGAACACGACCGGACTCGCCGGCACGCCGTGGTACAGATGCAGTTCAAATTTCTTCGCGGGCGAAAACGAGTAGACGTCGTGCTCGAAATTGTCCTTGTTCGGAAACGTGATTGCCGTGCCGGATTGAACGACCGACACCAGTGGCACGAACTGCCGCTTGATCTGATCGACGACCGAACTGGCTGGCTTGACGGGTGGCAGCTTGCCGCTCAGTGGCGTTGCGTAGACGATCGCGTCGGCGAGCGGTGCGCCGTTCTGGTCGACGACGGCCACCTCGAGGCTTGCGGCGCTGGCCGCTGCGGCGTGCAGGGCGATCCAGCAGGCCGCGGTCCTGAACCAGGTCCGCCTGGCAAACGTCCAGTGATCTGAATGCATTGACATAAGGTCCGTTGACGGGCGAAAAAGACTAGCCATGCACGCTCAATATCGCGAACGACAATGAGCGGCTCGTTTACTCGCGGTCCTGCACGTCGCGATACATCGGCGCCAGTTTCGCGAGCAGCTTGTTTTGAGCTCTAAACGGCACACCGTTCTTGTCCATTGCCGTTTGCAGGTCTTCTACGAGCGCATTGAACGCGGCGCGATCGATATTCTGGCCTTCGTGCGCGCGCTTCATCGTACGTCCCGTATACACGCATGGGCCGTCCAGCAACACGCAGAACTGCTCGGCGAGCTTCTGCTTGATGCGCTTGATCGGCGCACCCTCGAAGTAAGGTTGCGTGCGCGGATCGACCAGCAGGAGATCGTAGAAGTCGTCGATGATCCTGACCAGCCCCGGTTGTTGGCCGAACTCTCTGTAGAGCGAATCGTCGGCGTGAGCAGAGGGCGACAATAATGCGCCCAGCACGATGGGAGCGCACGCGGCGCGACGGATCAGTGCCCTGATATTCATGGTCAGAACCCCACCTGCAAGGAAGCGTAAGCGCCACGTTGATCGCGGATTGTCGCGATGTCGCCGAGCGCGACATAGGCGAGTGTCAGGGAGACGTGTTTGGTCGGCGCCCAGGCAATGAACGCGTCATAAGCGTTCTGCTCACGTGCGAAGCCGAGGTTGTCGGGCTTGGTGCGGTATTCGGCGCCCACCGCAACATAGCGCGATAACAGATAGGCGACCGAGGCTTCGAATTCGGGATGGTAACTGTCTGATTTGTCGCCACCGAAACCAAGCAGACCGAACTGATTGGCTTTCGTGAGGCGCAGCGTGCCGTTGAGCAGCAGGCTCTGCGAGAGCAGCAATTTTGTCGCCGATACATAGAAGTCCGTGCCGGAATTGCTTGCCGCGCCGACGGCTCTGACAACATCGCCCTGTTCGTTGTGCTTGAACTGGATGCCGGCAGCGACCTGTGGCACCCACGTATCCTGATCGAGTACCGCGTCACCGAACAGGCGCACTTTCACGCCGATCGTGTCCATGTTGAACCTGAACCCTGAACCGAGCCCGAGTTGTGCCCCAGCGTCGCGTGTGTCGAATTCCTGACGCGCGACCGAGAATTCGACACGATTGGCTACGCCCACTGCCACGCCAAAGGTCGACAGCGCGAAGTCCTGGGTGTGCACATAAGTGCCGTGGGCGTTCGCGCCGAGTTGCGAAGCCGTCCCGTAGCCACCGATTACCGCCCAGGGCGTGAGACCTCCGCCGGCGGCACCCTCGATTTCGGAGACGCCGCCGGTCAACAGGAGCTTGCCGGACGTGGTCGGTACGCTGGGCGCGGCGGGCTCATCGGCCAGCGCCGCAGGAGACTGCATGATGAGTACTGCGAAGGCCGCTGATACGAGGGGCTTCGCTGAGTTTCTGCAACGCATGTCGTGCCGTCGAGATTGAGTAAGAAGGCGTAGGTGCAGCAGCGCGGGGCGGCGCGACAGGTCGCGCGTCGTTCGGTTAACTCATCGTGGCCGGCGGGTCATTGATATGATGAATCTTTCAGCGGAGCGTCGGCGCACTTTTCTCATAACGGCATACAGAATCCTTTCTTGAGTGATTAAAAAGGAAAAATTCTGGATCGACAAAGAGGCGATCTCCATTGATGTTCACGGGTCTATTTGCGTTGCAGCCGAATTGATTCAAATTGGCTGAAATAGTGCCCACGCAAAGGTTTGCGTCGTGAACGCTCATCAACCGCGTGTCATGCGATTTCCTTCGGTCTACGTAGAAAGTCGCCGAGAAAGTCAACAAAGGTCCTGAGCTTGACCGAAAGCTGATTGCGCTCCAGGTAGATCGCGTGGATGTTGGCATCCGGCAATGCCCAGTCCTCGAGCAATGGCACGAGTTCACCCCGGGCGAGATGTTCCTGGATTTCCCACTCCGAGCGCACGACGATCCCGCGACCTTCGAGCGCCCAATGCAGCACCACGCTGCCGTCGTTGCTGGACAAGGCTCCGTCGACCTTGACCGTTTCCGTGCGCTTGCCGCGCGAAAAATGCCATGTGCCATAAGCCGACTCGTTCTCACGTAGAACGATGCACGCATGTCGCGTCAGGTCGTGCGGCACGGAGGGCTTGCCGTGCCGCATCACGTAGTCAGGCGACGCGCACACCATCCGTCTGTTTTCGAGAAGGAGCCGCGCGTTGATGCGTGCATCCGGCACTTCGCCGAAGCGAATACCCAGATCGAAGCCTTCGTCCTGAAGACTGATTGGACGCTCCGTCAGATGCAGCAGGATTTTTATCGCGGGATAGCGCGCGACGAACTCCGATACCGCCGGCGCGATACGGGCTCGCCCGAACCCGAATGATGCATTCACGCGCAGCAGACCGGTCGGCTCGCCGCGGCTTTGCGTGACGAGATGCTCCAGTTCCAGCAACTCGACCAGAATGCGCGAGCCGTTCGACAGGTAAAGCTCGCCCTCGGGCGTGAGGCTCAGACGCCGGGTCGTGCGATTCATCAACCGCACGCCCAGGCGTCGTTCCAGTTGCGCCAGCCGTTTGCTGACGGCGGGCGGCGTCACGCCCAGTTCGCGCGCAGCCGCCGCCAGATTTCGGTGCCGTGCCACGAGTGCGAACAGATTCAGGTCGGAAAAACCATCCATCTCAATGCTCCGAGTCGTTTCGACGATTCGTTCCTGATAGTTACTACCAGAATAATTTTTGGGAAACTAAATCGCATGATTCATCAATTAGACTCGAATCACGATCAGGAGGCAACCATGTTTGAAGGCTTTAACGACGCGTCAACGACGGTAGACGGCGTGCGCATTCACGCAATCCAGGGTGGGCGCGGCCCGGCGCTTTTGCTCTTGCACGGGCATCCGCAAACGCACGTGATCTGGCACAAGGTCGCGCCCGCGCTGGCAGAGCATTTCACGGTGGTGGCTGCGGATCTGCGCGGCTACGGCGACAGCGATAAGCCGCTGGGCGCCGCCGGTCACGCGAACTATGCCAAGCGCCGCATGGCGCTCGATCAGGTCGAGCTCATGCGCAGTCTGGGCCATGAGCGCTTCGCGGTGACCGGCCACGACCGCGGCGGGCGCGTCGCGGTGCGCATGGCACTCGATCACCCGGGCGTGGTGACGCGCCTCGTCACGCTCGATGTCGCGCCGACGCTCGCCATGTATGAACAGACCTCGTTCGATTTCGCTCGTGCCTACTGGCACTGGTTCATGCTGGTCCGCCCGGCGCCTTTTCCGGAGACGCTGATCCGTGCGGACCCCGATCTCTATCTGAAGCAGACTATCGGCGCGCGTAGCGCCGGCCTCGCACCGTTCACGCCGGCCGCTTACGCGGAATATCTGCGGTGCCTCTCCGACTCCGACACGGCGCACGGCATCTGCGAGGACTATCGCGCGAGCGTCACGATCGACCTCGAACACGACCGCGCGACGCTCGCTTCGCAGCAGCGGATCGTCTGCCCGTTCATGGCGTTATGGGGCGCGCAGGGCGTGATCGAACAATGCTTCGATCCGCTTGCAGAGTGGCGGGCGTATGCGCCGGACGTGCGGGGCGAGCCGCTGTCTTGCGGCCACTACATTCCCGAGGAAGCGCCGGAGCAACTGCTCGAACGCGTGTTGCCTTTTCTCAGCGAGTAACCCATGTCTGCCCAAACTCTTTACCAGAAGCTCGTCGATTCGCACACGGTGTCGCGTGTCGACGAACATAACGTGCTGCTGTACGCCGATCTGCATCTGATGAACGAGTACACCAGCCCGCAAGCGTTCAGCGCGCTCGATGCTCGCGGCCGTACGGTGCGCCGTCCACGCCAGCAACTCGCCGTCGTGAGTCACATCATTCCGACGCATGCGGAGTCGCCGCGCGTGATTCGCGATGCGGCGTCGCTGTTGCAGGCGCAGAATCTGGCGCGCAACTGTGAACGGGCCGGCATACGGCTTTTTGCCGCCAACGATCCGCTACAAGGCATCGAACATATCGTTGCGCCGGAGCTCGGATTGATTCGCCCCGGCATGGTCGTGCTGTGCGGCGACAGCCATACCACGACATACGGCGCACTCGGCACTCTGGGCTTCGGCATCGGTACATCGGAAGTGGAGCATGTGCTGGCGACACAAACGCTCGTGTACCGGTTCGCGAAGACCATGCGCATCGCAATCGATGGCGCGCTTCCGTATGGCACATCGTCCAAGGATGTCGTCATCTGGATCATCAGCAGGATCGGCGCACAAGGCGCGCGAGGGTATGCCGTGGAATTCGCCGGTTCGACCATCGCATCGTTGTCGGCCGAGGCGCGCATGACCCTGTGTAATATGACCGTCGAGGCGGGCGCTCGTGCAGCGCTGATCGCGCCAGATGCGACCACCTTCGACTACGTGCGCGCTCACACGCCTTCACTCGACGATACTGCGTGGCAAGCCGCGCTCGAGGACTGGCGCGGCCTGCATTCCGACCCCGCCGCGCGCTTCGATGCAGAGCACCACTTCGACGCACGCACCATCGCTCCGTTCGTGACATGGGGCACCAGTCCCGATCAGGCCGTGGCGATTGATCAGCCGATTCCAGCCGAAGCCGCGCAACCGACGCCGGAAGCCGCCGCGTCGCTGCGCCGCGCGCTGGACTATATGGGACTCACTGCTGACCGGCTGATTGCCGGAACGCGCATCGACCGCGTGTTCATCGGCTCGTGCACCAATGGGCGCATCGAAGATTTGCGCACGGTGGCGGCGATCGTGCGCGGCAAGCGCGTCGCCGCGGGCGTGCGCGCCATGGTCGTGCCCGGGTCCGGCAGCGTGCGGCGGACCGCCGAGCAGGAAGGCATCGCGCAGACGCTGATCGACGCGGGCTTCGAATGGCGCGAGCCGGGCTGCTCGATGTGCCTCGCGATGAACGACGACGTACTCGATGCCGGAGAACGTTGCGCGTCCACCACCAACCGCAATTTCGAAGGCCGTCAGGGACGCGGCGGCCGCACACATCTGATGAGTCCGGCAATGGCGGCAGCCGCCGCGCTGACAGGCTGCATCACCGATGTCCGTACGTTGGAGGCACTTCCGTCATGACCCGACTCACGACCATTCATGGCAGCGCCGTGTCGTTGCCGATCGACAACCTCGACACGGACCAGATCATGCCGAAGCAATTCCTGCGCATCATCGACAAAGCGGGTCTGGCCGATGGTCTGCTGTATGACCTGCGCTTCGATGAGCGGGGCGCGCCTCGCGTCGACTGCGTGCTCAACCAGAGCGCTTATGCGAACGCACGCATTCTGATTGGCGGCGCGAACTTCGGCTGTGGATCGAGCCGCGAGCACGCCGTGTGGGGTTTGCAGCAATACGGTTTTCAGGCGGTGATCGCGCCGAGCTTCGCGGAGATCTTCTATTCGAACGCCATGAATAACCGCCTGTTACTCGTGCAACTGAAACGCGACGCGATCGATGCGCTGACCTATGAGGTCAGCGAAACGCCCGGCATATCGATCTCGCTCGATCTGGAACGACAGACGGTGACATCTGCGTCGGGCCGACAGTATGCCTATCCGATCGGCGCACGCCACAAGCGCATGGTGATCGAAGGCATGGACACCATCGATCTGACGCTCGACTCGCTCGCTGCGATCGAAGCCTTCGAACGGCTGCATTTTGGCCGGCATCCCTGGGCGCAAGTGATGTAAGCGCTCATCCGCCGCGCGGCGCAGCGGGTTCCCCGTTTTCGCCTGGCCGGATCCCTTCCGCTCGAAGAAGGGAAGGGCCGCCCTTTGCCTCGAAAAGGAGGAGACACATGAAACGCAAGCCGTTCTACACGATTCTCTATGTCCAGGTTCTGGCAGCCATCATCGCCGGCGTGCTGCTCGGCCATTTCGCACCGCACACCGCGGTTGCCCTGAAACCACTGGGCGATCTGTTCATCAGGCTCGTGCGGATGATCATCGGGCCGGTCCACGCTGGATACGAGCGCCGTTTCGGGTTATGCGGCGCAGGCGGCGCATGGCGACGGCGTCACCGGGTTCTTCGCGCATGTGATCCCGGAAACGTTTCTCGGCGCGCTGGTTCAGGGCGACATCCTCCCCGTGCTGCTGATCGCGATGCTGTTCGGCACGGCACTGGCGCTGATGGGCGAGCCCGCCGCGCCGGTCACGCATCTGATCGAGACGCTGTCGAAAGCGTTTTTTCGCATCGTCCGGATGGTCACAAGTCTCGCGCCGATCGGCGCCTTCGGAGCGATGGCCTTCACGATCGGCCGTTATGGCATCGTCTCGCTGCTGCCCATGCTCAAGCTGATCGGCGCGTTCTATCTCACGGCATTTCTGTTCGTGGCTGTCGTGCTCGGCATCGTCGCACGTCTGTGCGGATTCAGTCTGTGGCGCTTTCTCGCGTTTATCCGCGATGAATTGCTGATCGTGCTCGGCACGTCGACAACCGAAGCCGCCTTACCGCACCTGATGGAGAAGCTCGAACGGCTGGGCTGCCCGCGCGGCGTCGTCGGGCTCGTCGTGCCAACCGGTTACTCGTTCAATCTCGATGGCACCAACATCTACATGACACTCGCCGTGCTGTTTCTCGCGCAGGCAACCCATACGCACTTGTCGTTCGCACAGGAAGCCACGCTATTGCTCGTCACGATGTTGACCTCGAAGGGATCGACGGGCGTGACGGGTGCGGGATTTATCACGCTCGCGGCGAGCCTGTCGGTTGTTCCGACCGTTCCCGTCAGTGCGATGGTGCTGATTCTCGGCATCGATCGCTTCATGTCCGAATGCCGGGCGTTGACCAACATCGTGGGCAACGGCGTGGCGACGATTGTGGTATCGGCATGGGAAGGCGAGCTTGATCGGGAGAAACTCGCGACGGCGTTAGGCGGTGGCAAGCTACTGGGAGGCGCTTCGAGTTTATCGGCCATCAGGGAAACGGCCGCCGTGGGTTGCGAAACGGTCAGTGACAAATGATTGGATCCAGCGACCGCTTCGAGACTGGATGACTCATTCAGGCTGATGCGTGGAATGCCGCCGGCGCGCGGCGACGAGCGTGATGAGATCAGGATACTTGCCGAGGGTCAGCTCGCGTCGACGGGTTCCTCTGCTGTAGCGAAGGACCCAGGATGCAGTACCATTGGCGGAAAGGGTGAACGATAGCCCGTCGCCATCTGCCTTGGCGACGGGTTTTTTCTGAGCAATCCAGTGACGGATCTGCACGCCATCCAAGGCATGATGCAGGCGCGCCATGTGAGTGACATAGGAAGATAGAACACATTGACTATAGGTGTTCTAGCTACCCGCGTAGCTACCCAGATGTGGTGAGTAGCTGTGGATTTGGTGGAATGTTCTGAGACAGTAGATTATTGATTTTTAAAGGATTACGCTCGTCTGTGAGACCCGGTGAGCGGCGGAGATACAGCATATGACTTACTGTGTGGCGATGTGCGTGGACGAGGGGCTGGTGTTCCTGTCCGATACCCGCACCAATGCGGGCGTCGATCACATCAGCACGGCGCGCAAGATGACGGTTTTCGAACTGCCCGGCGAACGCGTGCTGGTGCTGCTCGGCGCCGGCAACCTGTCGCTGACGCAAGCGGTGCTCCAGGAACTGAGCGAGCCGACCGACCCCGAGCGGCCCACGTTGTGGAGCGCGCCCACCATGGCCGACGCGGCGCGGGTGGTCGGGCAGGCGGTACGCGACGTGCACCACCGTGAAGCGCAGGCGCTGCAGGAATTCGGCGTCGACTTCAATTGCAGCTTCATTCTGGGCGGCCAGATCGCCGCGCCCGGCAAGCCGTACGGCGGCCGGCCGTATCTGTTCATGATCTACGCGGCGGGCAATTTCATCGAATCGTCGGCGGTGAATCCGTATTTCCAGATCGGCGAGTCGAAATACGGCAAACCGATTATCGACCGCGTGCTGACTCCGACCACGCCGCTCGACGAAGCCGCCAAGTGCGCGCTGATCTCGATGGACTCCACGCTGCGTTCGAATCTGTCCGTGGGCTTGCCGCTCGATCTGCTGGTCTACGAAAAGGATGCGCTGCGGGTGACGCGTTTCGTCTCGGTCGATCACGACAATGCGTACTTCGAAATGATCCACCGCACCTGGGGCGAGCGCCTGCGTCAGGTGTTCTCGGAGATTCCCGATCCTGACTGGCAGGAATCGGCGAACGTGCCGGTGCACCGCCGCGAGCGATCGCTGGTGCTGCACCGTGCGCCGGTGGCGAGCGATGAAGCCGCAGTGGCAAAGCCCGCCCAGACGCTGGCGCAAGCTGACAAGAACAAGACGCAACGTTAGGCGCAATGCACGCGGCGGCGGGATGCGCCTGCTGTCGCGCTGTCGACGGCGATCGCTCTCCGCAATAAAAAAACCCAGCCACCGGCTTGATGCCTGTGGCTGGGTTTAGACAGCGTCCTGCTTAGCTGTCCGTCAAGTCGATTAGAACTTGTGACGGATACCCAGGCTGACGATGGCTTGCGAGTCCGAAGCCGAGAACGAGTCGTAGTCAGCAACCGATGCCACCGCGCCCGTGCCCGACGCCTTCTGCCATGCGCCGACCAGGTACACGTCCGTGCGCTTCGACAGGTTGTAGTCGCCGCCCAGCGAGATCTGGTTGTACGATGCCGATTCGCCGTTGCCCGAACCGTGCGTGAACGTGTAGCCCAGACCCAGCAATGCTGCCGGCGTCAGTTGGTAGTTCACGAAGCCAGCGCCGACGTTGTAACGCTCGGTCGAGCTGAACGACGAGTTGCCGTCCGGCTTGTATTGCGCGTTGCTGTAACGCAGACCCGTGGTGATCGGGCCAATCACGTACTGTGCGCCAACCGATGCGATACCGATCGACTTAGCCGATGCGAACGGTGCGTTGATCGAGTTGAACGTACCGTCCGACGTCGAGTTCCAGCCTGCCGGGTCGCCAGCTGCGCGCGAAGCGGCCGTGTAGGCGTTGTCCATGCGGATGTAGCCAGCAGCGATGCTGAACGGGCCGTTCGAGTACGTTGCAGCGCCGGACCAGGTTTGACCTGCGCCCGTCGAACCTGCTACGCCGCCGAATGCGTACATGCCTTCGAACTGGAAGCCCGAGTACACGTTCGACGTGTACTTGATTGCGTTGTTCGTACGCGAGCTGTTGTCGTTGTTGTCAACGTCGCTCGGCGTCGTGAACGTGGAGCCCCAGTAGTTGTCAGCCGTGACAGCCTGGACCAGGTCGACCACCGGGTCGTATTGGCGGCCGAGGGTGACCGTACCGAACTGGTCGCTTTGCAGGCCAACGAATGCCTGACGGCCGAACATCTTGCCGCCTTGACCCAGCGTGCCGTTATTCGGGCTGAAGCCGTTTTCCAACTGGAAGATAGCCTTCAGGCCACCGCCCAGATCTTCCGTACCCTTCATGCCCCAGCGATTGCCCTGCAGGTTGCCTGCGGCGAGACCGATGGAGCTCTTGTTGTGGCCACCAACGTTGTTGTTGTTAATGTACTGGATCGAATCGTCGAGCACGCCGTACAGGGTGACGCTGCTTTGAGCATGGGCTGCACCTGCTGCGCCCAGCAGTGCCAGCGAGAGGCTCGTCAGTGCGAATTTTTTCATCCATTTCTCCACGCGATGATTGGTTTCGTTGTTGCGGAAAGGAGAATAGCGCAGGCTGTCTGAAGGGTAATACTGAAAAAAAATGAGTGTCTCGTAAATGTGACACTGGGCAAAAACGCTTATTTATCAAGCTTTGAGCTAATTATTGCCAATGTAGCAACATTGAATGCCGAAAAACGCATTATTGTTGTTTCATTGATAGTGGAAGTGTAGATATTCGTCATTGGTGCATGGATTTGAAGGCAAATTGTAATATTGTTGTCTAAGACGCCGGCGCGAATTGAAGTGTTCGCTTACCAGCGATATCGACGCGACGTCGATCTGCACGCTGGACAGTTTTGCCCGAGTATGGATGTTCACCCGTGATGCGGGACGAAGTGGGTGTCAACCGGCGTCATCGTCGCGCACGCGTGCGGCGACCGCCGTCACCAGCAATGCCGCACCGGCGGCCAGCAACACCGAGCCCCATGGATGACGTTTGACATAGCGGTCCGCGGCGACGGCCTTGCGACCGGCCTGCAGCAGCGTGGACGCGGCCGCGCGCGTGGCGTGGTCCTCCGCGCGCATGACCTTGCGGCCGATGTTGGCCGCCGTGCGTGTGGCGGTCGAGCGTATCGTCGAATCGAGCGCCGTGGGGTAGGGGGCGGCTGCATCAGGCGCTGCCGAATGGGCTCGTTGAGCCAGAAGGTTAGCCACAGTCCGCGTGCTTCTTGCCGGCTTGGGGGTCGTCGTCGCCATGGCTTCGGCGAGTCTGGCGCCGGCCTCGGGATCGTGCGCCGCGTGTCCAGTCATCGTAGAAGCGGCGAATACCGACGCCATCTTCGCGCGGCTACCGGGCGGCGCGTCTTCGAGCTGTCCCCATGCGCCGCGCGGATCGTGCAGCCGCCCGCGCGCCGCTGAGAACTCCGCACCGAGCAGCAACACGGCCGCCGAGAAGTACAGCCACATCAGCAGGACTGCCAGCGAACCGGCCGCGCCGAACGAGTTAGCCATGCCGGCATGGGCCAGATAGAGCGCGAAGAGTTTCTTGCCCGCCGAGAAGAGCACAGCCGCGACCACCCCGCCCACCATCGCATCGCGCCAGCGGACCACAGCATCGGGCAGGAATTTCAGCAGCGCGGCGAAAGCGAACGCCAGCACCAGCAGGGCGACCACCAACTGCAGCAGATTGCCGATCACCACATACGGCGAGTCGCCCCAGAGCCACTTGCCGATAAAGGTGATGGCGGTATCGAGCACCAGCGATACGATCAGCAGGAACGCCACGCCGAGCACGAGGCCAAACGAAATCAGCCGCACCCGGACGAGCGCGATCACGCTCGACGAGCGCGGGCCCGTGAGCGGCCAGACGATACTGAGTGCGGTATTGAGCGACGAAAAGGTGGCTGACGCGCCGATCGCCAGCAGGGCGAACGAAATAATCGCCGCGATACCGCCCGCGCTGCCGGCATGCCGGGCGTTCAAAACGATGGTTTGCACTCCCGCCGCGGCTTCGTCGCCGAGCAAGCCGTGGATATGCGCGAACAGCTCGCCGCGTACAGCCTGGGCGCCGAAGAACCAGCCGGCCACCGCGATCACCATGACGAGCGTCGGCGCGAGCGAAAACGCGGCATAGAACGCGATACTGGCAGCCATGGCCGCGCAGCGGTCTTCTGCGAATTGCCTGAACGCGCCCATGGCCCACGAGGCCTGGTGACGGGCGGCGCGTTGCAGGTTGTCGGCGGACAGGGTGTCGATTTCCATGAGGCCTCTTGATGGCATCGCGGTGCGAGGTTCTGTGGCCGTGCACCGCTGCGGCACGGGACGCACAGAATTTCAGCAAGCACCATGCCTATCACTATAACAAGGCCATTGCGGCTTCAGGGATCGGCTTCCGTGGAGCGGGCAGTCTTCGCATCCGATGCATCGAAAGGAAACGTCTTATACTTTTAGCACCCCTATCATCCAGGCCGAGGGCGACCATGCTGCAAATGTCCCGGCGTCAGTTCCTGAAGGTAACGGCATCAACGCTGGCCGGATCGAGCTTGGCCCTCATGGGCTTCTCGCCGGACGCCGCGCTCGCCGAGGTCCGACAGTACAAACTGATGCGCACCACTGAAACCCGCAACACCTGCCCGTATTGCTCGGTTGGTTGCGGGATCCTCATGTACGGCCTGGGTGACGGCGCGAAGAACGCCACGGCCAGCATCATCCATATCGAGGGCGATCCCGATCACCCGGTCAACCGCGGCACGCTCTGTCCGAAGGGCGCGAGCCTGATCGACTTCATTCACAGCCCGAGCCGTCTGAAGTATCCCGAGTATCGTGCTGCCGGTTCCGACCAGTGGCAACGCATATCGTGGGACGACGCGCTCGATCGCATCGCGAAACTGATGAAGGCGGACCGGGACGCGAACTTCGTGGAAACCACGGAAGACGGCAAGAAGGTCAACCGCTGGCTGACCACCGGCATGCTCGCTGCCTCTGCCGGTAGCAACGAAGTAGGCTATTTGACCCACAAGACGGTGCGCAGCATGGGGATGCTCGCATTCGACAACCAGGCGCGTGTCTGACACGGCCCGACGGTGGCAGGTCTTGCCCCGACGTTTGGCCGTGGAGCGATGACGAACCATTGGGTCGACATCAAGAATACGGATGTGATTCTGGTCATGGGCGGCAACGCGGCCGAGGCGCATCCGTGCGGTTTCAAATGGGTGGTCGAAGCGAAGGCGCACCGCAAGGCACGCCTGATCGTCGTGGACCCGCGGTTCACGCGCACCGCGTCGGTGGCCGACTATTACGCGCCGATTCGTACCGGCACGGACATCGTTTTCCTCGGCGGGGTCATCCACTATCTGCTGACCAACGACAAGATCCAGCACGAGTACGTGAAGAACTACACGGACTTCGCGTTCATCGTGCGTGAGGATTTCGTCTTCAACGACGGCATCTATTCAGGCTATGACGCGGCGAAGCACGCGTATCCGGACAAGGATTCCTGGGACTACGAACGCGGCGACGACGGCTTCGTGAAGGTCGACATGACGCTGCAGGACCCGCGCTGCGTCTATAACCTCCTCAAACAGCATTACTCGCGCTACACGCCCGAGATGGTCGAGAAGACCTGCGGCACGCCAAGGGACAAATTCCTGAAGGTGTGCGAAATGCTTGCCACCACGGCCGTGCCGGGTCGCGCCGGGACGATCCTGTATGCACTTGGCTGGACCCATCACTCGATCGGTGCGCAGATGATTCGCACTGGTGCGATGGTGCAACTGCTGCTTGGCAATATCGGCATTGCCGGCGGCGGCATGAATGCGCTACGCGGTCACTCGAACATCCAGGGGCTGACGGATCTCGGGCTCATGTCGAACCTGCTGCCCGGCTACATGACCTTGCCGATGGAAAGCGAGCAGGACTACGGAGCGTACATCAAGAGCCGTGCGCCTCAGCCGTTGCGGCCCAACCAGCTCAGTTACTGGAAGAACTACGGCGCGTTCTTCGTGAGCTTCATGAAGTCGTGGTGGGGCAGCGCGGCCACCGCCGACAACAACTGGGGCTACGACTATCTGCCCAAGCTCGATAAGCCCTATGACCTGCTGCAGGTCATCGAACTGATGGATCAGGGCAAGATGAACGGCTATATCGCGCAGGGGTTCAACGTGCTGGCGTCCTCACCGAACAAGGCAAAGACCAGCTCGGCGCTGGGCAAGCTGAAGTGGCTGGTGGTGATGGACCCGCTCGCCATCGAAACGGCGGAGTTCTGGAAGAACCATGGCGATTACAACGACGTCGACGCCTCGAAGATCCAGACCGAAGTATTCCGGCTGCCCACGACCCTGTTTGCGGAGGAACGCGGCTCGCTGGTGAGTTCCAGCCGCGTGTTGCAATGGCACTGGAAGGGCGCGGACGGGCCCGGCGAAGCGAAGAGCGACCTTGAGATCATGTCGGGGATTTTCCTGCGCATGCGCAAGGCGTACCAGGAGCAAGGCGGCAAATTCCCCGATCCGATCGTCAAGCTGGACTGGCCATACGCCAACCCCGAGAGCCCGACGCCGGAAGAACTGGCGATGGAATTCAACGGCAAGGCCGTCACCGACCTGCCCGATCCGAAGGACCCGAGCAAGGTACTGCTCAAGAAAGGGCAGCAGCTTGCCAGCTTCGCACAACTGAAGGATGACGGCTCGACGGCGAGCGGCTGCTGGATCTTTTGCGGCGCATGGACCGAGGCTGGCAACCAGATGGGGCGGCGCGACAACGACGACCCATCGGGCATCGGCCAGACCCTCAACTGGGCGTGGGCATGGCCGGTGAACCGGCGGATTCTCTATAACCGCGCGTCGTGCGACCTGAGCGGCAAGCCGTTCGATCCGGGCCGCAAACTGATCGGCTGGAACGGTTCGGCGTGGACCGGAGCGGATGTGCCCGACTTCAAGGTCGACGAGCCGCCGGAAAACGGCATGGGGCCGTTCATCATGAACCCGGAAGGCGTGGCGCGCTTCTTTGCCCGCGACGGGATGAACGAAGGGCCATTTCCCGAGCACTACGAACCGTTCGAAACGCCGCTGGGCTACAACCCGCTGCATCCGCAGAACGCGCAGGCAACAAGCAATCCGGCCGCCCGCGTGTTTCCGGACGACCGCGCAGCGTTCGGCAAGGCGGCGGATTTCCCGCATACCGCGACCACCTATCGGATTACCGAACACTTTCACTTCTGGACCAAACATGCACGGCTGAACTCGATTATCCAGCCGCAGCAGTTCGTCGAAATTGGCGAAGACCTCGCGAAAGAGGTCGGCGTGGTGGCGGGCGACCGCGTGAAGGTGTCGTCCAACCGCGGCTATCTGATTGCAGTGGCGGTGGTGACCAAGCGCATCAGGCCGTTGATGATCGACGGCAAGAAGGTGCAGACGGTTGGCATTCCTCTGCATTGGGGTTTCAAAGGGCAGACGAAACCGGGTTACCTCAGCAATACGTTGACGCCGGTGGTGGGCGATGGGAATTCGCAGACCCCGGAATTCAAGTCGTTCCTGGTGAAAGTCGAGAAAGCCTGAGGGAGACACGATGGCACTGCAATCACTGGATATCAGGCGCCTCTCGGCCACCACTGTGCAGCCTCCGGTGGATCGCGAACCGGTGACGGGCACCGTGGCGAAGCTGATCGACGTCAGCAAGTGCATTGGCTGCAAGGCGTGCCAGACGGCGTGCATGGAGTGGAACGATCTGCGCGACGAGGTGGGGATCAACCATGGCGTGTACGACAACCCGCTGGATCTCACGGAGCATTCGTGGACAGTGATGCGGTTCTCCGAGTACGAGAACCCGAATGGCAACCTTGAATGGCTGATCCGCAAGGATGGCTGCATGCATTGCGAGGACCCCGGCTGTCTGAAGGCGTGTCCTTCGCCGGGTGCGATCGTTCAGTACACCAATGGGATCGTGGATTTCCACGAAGAAAACTGCATTGGATGCGGCTACTGCGTGACGGGTTGTCCATTCAACGTGCCGCGGATCTCGAAGAAGGACAATCGGGCGTACAAGTGCACGCTCTGTTCCGACCGTGTGGCGGTGGGGCAGGAGCCGGCCTGCGTAAAGACGTGTCCGACCGGCGCGATCGTGTTCGGTACCAAGGAGGACATGAAGCAGCACGCGGCGGAGCGTATCGAAGACCTGAAGGAGCGCGGCTTCGAGCACGCCGGGCTATACGATCCGCCGGGTGTTGGCGGCACGCATGTGATGTATGTGCTGCACCACGCGGATCAGCCATCGCTTTACCACGGCTTGCCGGACAATCCGCGCATCAGTCCGATGGTGCGTTTGTGGAAAGGCATTGCGAAACCGTTGGCGGTAGCGGGCATTGCTCTCGCGGCGTTATCGGGCTTCTTCCATTACACGCGGATCGGTCCGAACGAGGTTACGGAAGAAGACGAACTGGCGGCACGGGACGAAGCACGACGCATCAGGAGCGAACGCGAGGAGCCGAGCGATGAACTCGAATGACCCGAATCTGATTGTGCGTTACACGGCGAACGAGCGGACGAATCACTGGATCACGGCGATAACGTTCGTATTGCTGGCGTTGTCCGGATTGGCGTTATTCCATCCGTCGATGTTCTGGTTGACGGCGCTGTTCGGGGGCGGGCAGTGGACACGGATTTTGCATCCATTCGTGGGCGTGGTGATGTTCGTGTCGTTCTTCATTCTTGCGCTGCGCTTCTGGCATCACAATTATCTGGATCGGGACGACGTGCAGTGGCTACGGCAGATTGACGATGTGCTCACCAATCGCGAGGAGAATTTGCCTGAGATCGGGCGGTATAACGCCGGGCAGAAGTTGTTGTTCTTTACGATGGTGCTTTGCCTGCTGTTGTTGCTTGGCAGCGGCATTGTCATCTGGCGCCGGTATTTCTCCTTTTACTTTCCCATCGATTTGATTCGCCTCGCGGCAGTTGTGCATGCCACGGCTGCGTTTGTTCTGATTGTGGGGATCGTGGTGCATATTTATGCTGCGCTCTGGATAAAAGGGTCGATCGGCGCTATGGTTCGAGGGACCGTTACTCTCGGATGGGCCCGCAAGCATCATCCCAAGTGGTTTCGGGAGAGCGTCAAATAGAGGGTTTTTTTGCCATGACGACCCAGAAGATCCTGGAGCCTTCGCAGATAGAATCCCTGGATCAATCGGCGATCCCGCGCATTCGCCTGCCCGAACCGACGACCCTCTTTGCCGCGCGTGCGGCGCGACTCAGGCACCTTGCCAACAGCAGCGCAATCAGCGGCTACATCCGACTCATGTCGATACTCGCCGACGCGCAGCATCAGCTGATCACGAAGTTCGAGGCGAAACAGCCACCGCCGCAGGCAATCGTCAACGCCCAGCAGCACTCCACGCCGCTCATTCCGGCGCTTTCGCCAGAGCGTGACCCAGCCTGGCGCGACGTCCTCTACCGGATGCTGGATAAAGTCGAAGCAGCCGGGGCTGTTACCCCCGCTCTTGGCAGGGTGCTCGACGGCCTGCGCTTGAAAGCCCCGCAAGAACTCGAAGGCCAAGCCGACGCAGTCCTGACCCAACGCTACAACGAAGTCGATCCCGCCACCGCGCCGTTTATCATGGCGGCCCTGCAGGTGGTGTGGACCGCACTTGCGAGCCGGCTCGATTCGCGCGATATTCCCTATCTCGACACGCCCGGCATCTGTCCCGTCTGCGGTGGGTTGCCCGTCGCGAGCATCGTGCGGGTCGGCGGCCAGTATCAAGGGTATCGCTATCTGCAATGCGGTTTGTGCGCCACCGAATGGCATATGGTCCGCACCAAGTGCTCAAATTGCGATTCGACCAAAGGAATCGCCTATCATGGCATCGAAGGCGGCAGCGAAGCGCTCAAGGCCGAGTCCTGTGATGAATGCCATACGTATCGCAAGATCGGCTATCAGGAGAAGGATTTCGAGTTCGAACCGCTTGCCGACGACCTCGCGAGCCTCACGCTCGATCTTCTGATGAACGAAGCGGGCTATCAGCGTAGCGGACCCAATCCGCTGTTGTGGCCCGAAGTGCCATCCGACGCATAAGCAGGAGAGACACGGCGTGAGCGAAGTGCAGGGGAACCCGTTGAACGGACTGCTGGCACGTGTGCCGGCCGTGGAGCGGATGATGTCGTCGCCCGCAGTGCAGCTATTGCTGGCCGAATATGGCCGCACTCAGGTCCTCAGCGCTGTGCGCGCCGCGCTCGACACGTTGCGCTGTGAGTTGCAATCCGCCGCATTGCCGGGCGAAACTCGCGCCGCTTCATCACCCACGGCCGTTTCGTCAGCCGCCGCGTGCGACGAAGCCCATATTGCAGGGCAAGTCGCCATTCTGCTCGCGCAGCGTGCACAGAATCATCTGCGCACGGTGTTCAATCTCACCGGCACGGTGCTGCACACCAACCTCGGCCGTGCGTTGTTACCGGACGAAGCCGTGAGTGCGGTCGTCGAAGCACTCACACGTCCTGCGAACCTCGAGTTCGATCTCGCGACCGGCAGCCGCGGCGACCGCGACGATTTGATCGACGATCTCATCTGCGAATTGACTGGTGCTGAAGCCGCCACGGTGGTGAATAACAACGCCGCGGCAGTGCTGCTGACGTTGTCGACGCTGGCTGCAAAAAAGGACGTGATTGTGTCGCGCGGCGAACTGGTCGAGATTGGCGGGGCGTTTCGCATTCCTGACATCATGAGCCGCGCGGGCGCGAGGCTGCGCGAGGTCGGCACCACCAACCGCACGCATCTGAAGGACTATGAAGAGGCAATCGGTCCGCGGACCGCGCTGCTGATGAAGGTCCATTGCAGCAATTACGTGATCAGCGGCTTCACGAAAAGCGTTGAACTCGATCAGTTGGCACCCCTCGCGCAACGTCATGGTTTGCCGGTTGCGGTGGATCTGGGCAGTGGCACGCTCGTCGATCTCACACAATGGGGCTTGCCGCGTGAACCGACCGTGCGCGAGACCATCGTCGCCGGGGCCGACCTGGTGACGTTTAGTGGCGACAAGCTGCTGGGCGGTCCGCAAGCCGGCTTGATCGTCGGGCGCGCGGAATTGATCCGCAAGATCAAGAAGCATCCGCTAAAGCGCGCGCTGCGTGTTGGCAAGCTCACGCTCGCGGCGCTCGAACCGGTTTTGCGCCTATACCAGGCCCCCGAATTTTTGCGCGAACGCTTGACGACGCTGCGTCTGTTGACGCGCCCGGCTGCTGAAATGCGCGCCTTTGCTGAGCGTGCCTTGCCCGTTTTGCAGCGAGCGCTCGGAGAGAGCTTCACGCTGAGCGCCGAACCCATGTTTAGTCAGATCGGCAGTGACGCGTTGCCGGTCGAACAACTGCCGAGCTATGGTCTCGTCGTGCGTCACGCATCTGGAAAGCGCAGTGGCCGAGCCTTGATGACGCTCGAAAAGGGCTTGCGCGGATTGCCGCGCCCGGTGATTGGCCGGATCGCCGACGACGCGCTGCGACTCGATCTTCGTTGCCTCGAAGCAGCCGACGAAGCCGCTTTCCTCGCGCAATGCGAGGTGTTGCAGGCATGATCGTCGGGACTGCTGGACATATCGATCATGGCAAGACCACGCTTGTGCGCGCGCTGACCGGTGTCGATACGGACCGGCTCAAGGAAGAAAAAGCGCGCGGCATTTCGATCGAACTGGGTTACGCCTACACCCCGCTGGAAAGCGGCGATGTGCTGGGCATGATCGATGTGCCCGGCCATGAGAAGCTCGTGCATACGATGGCGGCTGGCGCCTGCGGAATCGACTTCGCGTTGCTGGTGATCGCCGCCGACGACGGCGTGATGCCGCAAACGCGCGAGCATCTGGCGATCCTGCAATGGCTGGGCGTGACCCGCGGCGTTATCGCGCTGACCAAGACCGACCGCGTCGACGCGGAGCGGCTCGCTCAAGTGCGCAGCGAAATCCAGACGTGGCTCGCATCGACTCCATTCGCCGATGCGCCGCTGTTCGAAACCAACGCGACGCAGCCGGACGATCTCGGCGTGGCGCAACTCAATGGGTATCTGCGGGAAGCGGCGCAGCGCGAACATGCACGGCGCGATGACGGGCTGTTTCGTCTCGCGATCGATCGCGTGTTTACGTTGGCGGGGCAGGGCACGATCGTGACAGGCACCGTATTCGCAGGACGCGTGACGACCGGCGACACGTTGATGCTCGCTCCGGCGGCGACCGCTGTCCGCGTGCGCAGCATTCACGCCCAGAATCGTCCCGCCGATACGGGACATGCTGGTCAACGCTGCGCGCTCAATCTCGCCGGCATCGAGAAAGATGCGATGTCGCGTGGCGACTGGATCGTCGATGCGGCGCTGGTCGATGCTTCAGAGCGGCTCGATGTCGAACTCGCGCTATCGGACGATGCGGGGCTGACGCTGCAGCACTGGACGCCGGTGCATGTGCATATCGGCACCACGCACCGGGTTGCGCATGTGGCCTTGCTGGAAGGCGATAGCTTGTCCGCTGGCGAAGCGGCGCGCGTGCAACTGGTGTTCGACACGCCGCTGTGCGCTTTGTCCGGCGACCGCTTCATCGTTCGTAATGCACAGGCGACGCGCAGTATTGGCGGTGGACGCGTGCTCGATCCGTTCGGTCCGGCGCGCAAACGTCGCACGCCCGAGCGGCGCGGATGGCTCGACGCGCTGCAGGCCTGGCTCGACGAGCGCACGATCGAGCCGCTGCTCGAACAGGCGCCACGCGGCATGCTGCGTTCGATGCTGCTGCATCTGACGGGGCTGCCCGCGTCGTTGCTGAGTTTGCCGGAGACGGCGCTGACTATCGGCTTGCACGGCAAGGCGGCTGACGATGCGCTCATCGTGCTGCGCCGTCATTGGGAGCAGATGCGCGCGCAGATCGTGGGCACGTTGCAGCAGTTTCACGCGCGAACGCCGGATGAACTGGGCCCGGACGGCGCACGTCTGCGGCGTATGGCAGTGCCGCTGTTACCGGAGGCGTTGTGGCGGGCGCTGATCGATGCGTTGATCGCCGAGGGCGTGGTCGTGAGAAGTGGTGCGTGGCTGCATCTTCCGGAGCATATGGTTTCGCTCGATGCGAACGAAGAGGTGTTGGCCGCGAAGCTGTTGCCGTTGATCGCGCAAGGCCGTTTCGATCCACCCTGGGTGCGCGATCTGGCGAGTGCGACGCAAGAACCGGAAGAGCGGGTACGTCAACTCTTGCGCAAACTCGCGCGGCGGGGCGCGGTTTATCAGATCGTGCGGGATCTTTTCTATCACCCCGATGGGGTGCGTGATCTGGCAGGTCTCGTGGCCGGGCTGGCGCAAGATCACGATGGCGCGGTGGGGGCATCTGCGTTCCGCGATGCGAGCGGTCTGGGCCGCAAACGCGCGATCCAGATTTTGGAGTTCTTCGACCGCGTTGGTTATACTCGGTTTCAGCGTGACCTTCGCCTCGTGCGCGCTGACAGCCGTCTGCTCGAGGCGCTTTAACTGCATCCCCGCTGGTTTCGTTTCTCACGAGGGAAGGCATTCGCATCTGGTGGTGCGGCTGGGCTTCAAACCCAGTAGGGGGTGTCAGACACTCTCTGATCGGTTCGACTCCGGTTGCCTTCCGCCAGATGGCCCTTCCGGGCCGTTCCGGCTTCTTCCGTTGATGTCCTGTAGGTCGCTGATCTTAAAGCGGTTTATGGGTAACGGCGTGCTTGCGACTACCGTTGACGTCCCGCACAATTTCCTCACGAAGTATGGGTAGCGATGTGAGTTTGTGGGTAGGGAGGGCAACATGGCTGGACGACAGTTGCATCGACTCAGCGCTCTGCGGGTCGCGAAAGAGGTGACGCCGGTCTTTACGCGGATGGCGGTGGTCTCGATATGCAGAGCGCGGATAGCGGTGCGCGCTCATAGGTGTTCCGGTTCAAACTGAACGGCCGTATGCGGGAGATGGGGCTTGGTCCGCTCTCGCGTGTTTCTCTGGGCGAGGCGCGAAAACTCGCCGGCGGGTATCGCGATATGGTGAGGGACCTGATCGATCCTATCCTTGCACGGCGCGAACAGCAGCGCCGACAGTTGCTCGATATATCGCCGGACGCCAACGTGACGTTTCGTGAAGCAACTG